>CAYIEJ010000001.1:0-34775 GCA_964362455.1 uncultured Candidatus Saccharibacteria bacterium
ATGTTGATCATGTTTTGATGTGCGTCCGCGATTTCTAACGGGATTCATCCTGTTAAAAATTCTTTAAAGGTTGTCTGGAGGAACATTATAGTAGGTTAAAACGAATTGCGCGAGCTCCCTAAAAGCCGGCACGACGGTGACGCCGGCTAAAGTGGCGTTAGGTTTGTCTAATTTAATGAGAATCACGAAACGAGGCGCGCTTGCCGGCGCAAAGCCGACGTAACTATGGATAAATTCTTCGGTGTAGCCGCCGGTTTGAAAATTCGGGATTTGGGCTGTGCCGGTTTTGCCGGCCACTCGATAGCTCGGAATTGCCGCGACCTGGGCTTTTTCCACGGCTGACACCATCATTTTTGTGACTTTTTCCGCAGTTTCTTTACTGATCACTCTTCTAACAATAGACGGTTCGGTTTCGGCATTGACATAAGGTTTCATTAAAAGACCGCCATTCGCGATTGCCGAGAAAGCGTTTGCAAGTTGGAGCGGCGTTACTGCCGTGCCTTGGCCAAAAGAGGCAGTCGCAAAATCAATAGGTCGCGCATCTTTTTTCTCAAGATTTTTCAAACTGCCGTTTGTTTCATCTGGCAGATCAATGTCGGTTTTTTGAGCAAAACCAAATTTTTTAAGATATTCGTAAAATTTTGCATTGCCAATAAGTTTTTGGGCGTAAACCGCGCCGGTGTTGATTGAGCGTTCAATTACGTTGGTCATCGTCACTTTGCCGTAAGCTTTCTCATCCCAGTTTTTAATTGTTTTGCCGTTTAAGGTGACACTGCCAGAATCATTAAAAATTGTTTCCGGCGTTAAAGCGCCGGTTTCAATGCCAGTGGCCATTGTCAGCGGTTTAAAAACCGAGCCCGGTTCATAGACGTATTGAACGGCCGGATTTAGAAAATTTTTAACCGGTGATTCGCTGTATTGGTTCGGGTTAAAATCCGGGGCATTGGCCAAAGTTAGAATTTTTCCGGTCGTTGGTTCCTGGATAATAATTGTGCCGCCGGTTGCGTCGTATTCCTCAATTAATTTTTGAAGTATTTGTTCTGACTGGGCCTGAAGGTTTTGGTCAATAGTTAATTTAATATCGCCGCCCGGGGTGAGTTTCTCATTGTAAAATTTTTCAATGCCGTAGAGACCGATGGGTTCACTGTAAGTTTCGTTTACACCCACAAAACCAAGTAAATGCGAACCTAATTGCTGATAAGGATAATAGCGATATTGTTTATCTCTTATGTGAATGCCTTTGATATTTTCTGTCTTTAGATTATTAACAAAATCTATCTGTTCTTTGGTCGGTTCTTCAACCAGCATTTCAAAGCGGCTGTTTTTTTTGCTTAAAATTTTGGTCAGTGCCTCTTCTTTAAAACTGATTGTGGCGGCAAGCAACTTGGAAGTTTTTTGAGGGTCTTTAATCTCTTCCGGACCGGCAAAAATAACCGGTTTGTCGCGGTTTTGTGAAACAGGAATTAATTTTTGGTTGCGGTCGGTAAAAAAAACCTGGCCGCGTCTTAATGCCAAGTCCGCATTAAATTTTTTTATTATTTCAGCTTCTTTAGAAAACTCAGCGCTATTTATGATTTGTATTTTATAGAGTTGAAAACCAAGCAGGCCGTAAAGCGATGTGAATGTTAAAACTAGAAGGACAAACCGGATACCCATTGTTTCGTATTAAAATATTCAGGATTTTTCTCTAAAACTAACTGATTTTCCACAGCTAAACCTTCCAATTTTGTCGGGTCCAGAATTTGATAAAGATTATTTTTTAAATCGGCATTCTGAATTTGGAGCTCAACAATCGCTTTTTCGTTAGATTCTATCTGATTTTTGATATTAACCAAAGAATTGTATTCAAAGATATAAATACTGCCGCCAAGGGCGCCAAGGGCGAAAATTGAGATAAAAAAGCGCAGATAAATATGGGTTTTATGAGGTTTTATAATGGTCATAAGTTAGGTGGTAGGAATTAAGATTTAGGGATTGGGACTTTTTGTTATTTTTATTGCTCGCAATTTTGCGGAACGAGCTCGTGGATTTTCTATAATTTCTTCTCGAGTTGGTGAAATCGGTTTTTTTGTGAGTAAAGTCACTTGGTTATTTTTTGCTAAATTGCGGAATGCGTTTTTTACTATTCTGTCTTCCAATGAATGAAAAGATATAATTACTACTCGTCCCTCCGGACGCATTATATTTGGGATTTGGTCTAAGAGTGTTTTGAGGTTTTCCAATTCCCTGTTTACAAAAATTCGTATTGCTAAAAATGTTCTTGTTGCGGGATGGATGCGGCCGCGTTCGTAATTTATCGGCACCGCAGCTTTGATGACTTCAGATAATTTTCCGCTTGTCGCGATTGGCAGATTTTTCTTTATGGCTTTTGCGATTCTCGCCGCAAACCGTTCTTCGCCGAATTCTTTAATGATTTGCGTAAGTTTTTCTTCGTTTAAATCTTTTAGCCACTCATAAGCCGGCTTTTCGTTTATATCGTAGGTCATAAGCAGCGCTTCATCACGGAGAAAACTGAAGCCCCGTTGCGATTTTTCTATTTGGTCTGAAGAAAAACCCAAATCGAGGAGCAGGCCATCGGCTTTCGGTAGGCCGTTTCTTTTTAGAATTTCTGGCAGATCGGCGTAATTACCCCGAATCAAAATTAAATTTTTTTGATTCTTTGTCTGCTTTTCATAATTTATTATCGCCCCCTCGTCTCGATCAACTCCTAAAAAAATTCCATTCGGTTTTATACGCTCGATTATTTTTTTTGCGTGGCCCGCATTGCCCAAAGTGCCGTCAATGAAAAATTCTCCGGACCCTGGTTTTAAAATTTCTATTGTTTCTTTTAAAAGAACTGGAATGTGCGTCATTGGAGATTTATCGAGATTCGCTCCGCGAGATTCCGTAGTGATTATTCGTAATATAATTGAATCTCCATTTGTATTTCAATTTGAATATCTAAATTCCGAGCTCTGATAATTTTTCCGCTATTTCATCTGAAGCAGTTTCTGTTTTGATTTTGTAGTGTTTCCATGTTTCGCTTTCCCAGATTTCAATACGGTTATAAAGACCAGCGACAATCACCTCTTTTTTTAAATCAGCATATTTTCGCAGGTAATCAGGAATCAATATGCGGCCCTGGGCATCTAATTCAACATCCATTGCGCCGGCAAGCATCAGTCGTCCAAAGGCGCGGGCATCGGCCTGGGCAATCGGTAAGGCAATCAGTTTTTGGGCCAGGGTTTCCCAGTCTTTTAAATCAAAAATAAACAAACAATGATCTAATCCTTTGGTAATAATGGCGCCGGCGTTTAGTTTTGTTCTAAATTTTGCCGGTATTGCCATTCGACCTTTGGCATCCAAATTGTGATGATATTCACCTAAAAACATTTTTTGGTTATCCCCAGAATTGATGGCTTATCCCCATAGTTATCCACAATTCCCTACTTAACATTTAGAATACCCCACCTAGCTTTTTTGTCAAAATTAAAAAACCGACATATTTTTACCTGCCGATTCTTAAAAAGTTATTTATTTATGCGGATAATCGATTTATTGTCTTTGGAATTATTAACAGATTATTCACTCTTTAAAAAGTGGTTTATCGTTTTCTTTTTTATCCAATTCAAGACAGACCGAGTTTATGCAGTAGCGTTTTCCGGTCGGTTCTGGGCCATCATCAAAAACATGTCCTAAGTGAGCGCCGCAGCGTTGGCATTTAACTTCGGTTCTTTTCATATTATGACTTTCATCTGATTCGGTTTCAATATTTTCATGAGTGAAGGGTTTAAAAAAACTTGGCCAGCCGGTGCCTGAATCAAATTTTGTTTCAGACGAGAAGAGTTCATTACCGCAAGCGGTACATTTGTAGACGCCCTTTTCTTTGGTTTTATAATATTTACCAGAAAATGGGGGTTCAGTTCCCTTTTCGCGCATCACTTTATATTGATCTGGGGCAAGCTCTTTTTTCCATTCTTCTTCGTTTTTTATAACTTTAGCCATAGTTTTATTTAAGCAAATTATTACTTTTTAAAACAGCCCATCCAAAAATAAAAGCAGCCCTCCTCACAAAGGCCGCTTTTATCTTAATTCACGAAATAATACTTATTTTGGCATTGACTCACCCTTCTTTGGCTTAACCAGCATTAAAATTGTTGACAGACCGACCAGAACGTAAATAATCCGCGAAATAAAAGCATCCTGACCGCCAAAGATTTGGCCAATATCCCATCCGAGGACACCAACCAAGAGCCAGTTTAAGCCGCCGATAACAAGTAGCCAATAAGCGAGTTTGTTCATCATTTTATTTGACTTATTGTGGCCGACCTTTACCTTCTTTAATTATACACTATTGGCCTTAGCCGGTTGGTGGAAAACTCAAAAATAGCGTTTTTATCACGGTTTTAGGAGTTTTAAAGCGGCAATTTCCTTGGCTGTTTCTCGTGAGTATTTATTTTCTTTACCGGCTTTTTCCAGAACTTTTTGCACGCTTGTTGAGATTTTTTCGTTTATTAATTTAAACATCTCTTTTTCGCCATAGCCACAATGCTCGGCGTAGGAAGAGATGACGCCGCCGGCATTCGCGACAATATCGGGGACAACCAATATTCCTCTATCCTCAAGTTGGCGTTCGATGTGTTCGCGCATCGGGATATTGGCCCCTTCGACGATTATTTTCGTTTTGATGTCATTGACGTTGTTTTCGTTAATTACATCCGGAAGGGCGGCTGGGATTAAAATATCTACGTCAAGTTCAAAAATTTTTTGGCCAATTAACTTTTGAGCATTCTTATAAGCCGTAACGCTCCCCCCAGATTTTTTAGCCGCCACTACTTCCTCATAATTTAAACCGTTGGAGTCGTATATTGCGCCACTGGAATCCGAAACTGAAACAATCTTTGCGTCCGCTTCTGATAAAAATTTAAATACGAATGTTCCGACATTGCCAAAACCCTCGATTGCGACCGCAGCGCTTTTTATGTTTAGGCCAAAAAATTTTGCGGCGATTTTCGCGGCTTCGGCTATACCGTAGCCAGTGCTTCCCAGTTCATGGGGAAGGCCGCCGAGGCTTTTGGGTTTTCCGGTGGCTGCTTTTTGATTTCCGGCGACGGCAACAAACTGAGCCATTTCAATTTCGGTGGTATTTACATCTGGACCGGCTATATAATGTTTAATTAAAAAAGGTTTAAGTTGATAAGCAAACCATTGAATAATTTCTTGTTTTTCGGCTGGCGTGTGATTTTTTGGGTCAAAAGCGATGCCGGATTTGGCGCCGCCGAAAGGAATATCTGCCAATGCGTTTTTGTAAGTCATTGCTCTTGCGAGCCGCGCCACTTCGTTTTCCGTTACATTAGGCGTCATTCTTATCCCGCCTTTGCCCGGTCCGAGAGTAAGGTTGTCTATCACCAAATATGCCCAAGTGCCATATTTATGATTGAGAGTTTTAAAAATATATTCCGGACCCAGCGAATCGCCTTTAAGCAAGATGTCATTTTCCATGTTGTTGGATTATTTTAGCATAAAAATACCCACATTTGGGTGGGGCGGTTAAAGAATTTAAAAAATAACTACCTTCGAGTTGAAGTTCGAAGAAATTTGAATAAAACAATCGGTTAAAAGCTGTTATTTAATTTCTTTCATTTTGCGGCGGGCGCCGCATTTTAAGCAAACAATTGGCTTGTTTTGCTTTGTTCGGCGTTTTGCCTTGCAGGCTCCGCATTTCCAAAGTCGCATAGATTTAACTTATAATTAATGACTTTCGACCTTTGGGTTACTTTAATTATAACACTGCTGTAACACACCACCATATTTGGCGTATATATCCGAAAGGGTGGTTAATAAAGGTCGGTAAATTAAAAGGGTTTAGTTTTCCATTATGACTATGACGAAAAAAATTACAACTCTTTTTGTTGTGACATTTATGATTTTGGGGATAAATTTGCGTGCAAGAGCAGAAACAACCCCACCGCAGAAAGTTATTCCGGCAGTTATTCAAACGCTCGGTTCAACTACAAATCAGTTGCAACAACTTCAATTCCAATCCGTCGTTGAACAGAATAGATTGATTGGGATAAGAGGTCGGCTGGTTGCGCTTATTTTAGAGCTTCAAGAACTTAGCCGTTTACCAATGAATACACCTTCAGAAATTCAAGCGGTTAAAACAGTGATCCAAAATACAAATAATGTTGTAGGTTCAGCAGCAAATGAAGTTAAAATAATTCAAGAAAAGCGCACGACCCAAACGAAGATTCTTAAAGAACTTACTGTTAAGTTTCAGACACTGATTGGTCTTATAACGCAATTATCAAAATTATGAAGCCCAGACAAAATAAGAAGATAAATTAAAACTCCCGTCTTGGACGGGAGGTTTTGTTTATAAAAGTTTTTCTATTCTTATTCCCAACAATCTAATTAATTTTTGGTTTGGGTTATCTCGTTTATCTAAAAACGGCAGTAAAAGACGCAATGCTTCGAATTGAAGAGTTTTTAAATCGCGAGCCGGTTCGTTTAAGGTGTGTGAACGGCTTTTGGGTTCAAAATCATGAAAGCGGACAGTTAAAACCACGCTTTTATAACCTTTAAAATTACTTGACTTAAAACGGGTGAAAATGTTTTGTGAAAGTTTATTAAGTCGCTCGGATAAAAAATTTAAATCTTTTGTATCCTTGGAGAAAGTCTCTTGTTCGCCGATTGATTTCACTTCATATTCTTCTGTTATCGGCGAACTATCTATACCGCGGATTTTTGCGTATAATTCGGCTCCCCACTTTCCCATAATCTTTTTAAATTCTTCTTGGGAAAAATCTTTTAAATCTTTAACGCACTTAACCCCTAATTTTTTAAAAATTTCTTCGGTTTTCGGGCCGATGCCTGGAATTTTTCTAATTGCTAAAGGTTCTAAAAACTTTTCCGTATCTTTTTCTTCAATAATGATAAGGCTGTCTGGTTTTTTGAAGTCTGCCGCGATTTTGGCAATGAGTTTGTTGGGACCGATGCCGATTGAACAGGTTAGTTGCTCTTGTTCTTTTATCTCGCTTTTTATTTTTTCGCAGATATTTCTTGCTTTTTGAAAATTTTCGATAAAGCTTAAATCAAGATAGACTTCATCAATGCTTGCTTGTTCTATGAGCGGCACATACCTTTTGATAATAGTGATGATGCTTTGCGAAACTTGACTATAACAAGAAAAATTTGGGCTGACAAAGATAACTGCTTCTTTGCTGGCTTTTCTTGCTTCTTCAGATAAACGCCAAGCTGTTGAAATCGGCATCGCCGAATGAATGCCATATTCCCGGGCCTTGTAATTAGCAGTTGAAACAACGCCTCGGCCTTTGCCGTCTTGCGGATCGGCTCCGACAACAATCGGTTTGTTTTTTAACCGCGGTTTATCTCTTTCCTCAATCGCAGCAAAAAACGCATCCATATCTAAAAGACCGATTATTCGCATAGAGATAGATTGGTTTTATTCGCAATGTGGGCGCACGAGGAATCGAACCTCGACTCTTCGCAATGTGAATGCGACGTTTTACCATTAAACCATGCGCCCAACATTTAAAAGTTAAAACAAAAAGACGCACTTTTCAATGCGCCTTTTTTATTAAAGTTTTAAGCCAATTCGACTACAGCTCCGACTTCCTCAAGTTTCTTTCTCAATTCTTCCGCTTCTTCTTTCTTTACGTCTCCTTTTATTGGTTTCGGCGCGCCTTCAACCAAATCCTTCGCTTCCTTAAGTCCTATTCCCGTTATCTCTTTTACAATTTTGATGACATTTATTTTTTGTTCACCGGCTGATTTCAAAATTACGTTAAATGTTGTTTTTACCTCTTCGGCAGCGCCGCCTGCACCGGGAGCAGCCATTGTCATTGCCGCAGCAGAAACGCCGAATTTTTCTTCAAGCGTTTTTACTAAATCAGCAAGCTCTACAACCGTGAGCGATTCAATTTTTGAAATTATATCCTGAAATTTTTCCATTTTAGGGTAATTGGCAATTAGTAATTTGTAATTAGTTTTTAATTACTACTTACCATTTACTAATTACTATTATCCGACCTTTTTGCTTTTTCGTTTAACACAAACAATAATTTTTTGATTGGCGTTCCAATCATTACAACTAGTTGGGTTAATAAGATTTCTCGGTTGGGCAATTGGCCTAATCGTTTGATAAAATCGGCTTCAACAAACTTTTTTTCTTTTATATCGAAACCGCCGACAATTTTGAATGCTTCTTTGTTTTTGGAGAATTTGTAAGCAATATTTGAAGTTTCAATTAAATCTTTGGGCGAGAAAATTACTCCAGTTTGGCCGTCGAATTTTTCACGCTCGAATTTTATCCCTTCTTTTTCAAAAATAATCTTAAGCAACCGCTTTTTTAAAACTTTGAATCCGATATCCAGGGTTTTTAGAGATTTGCGAAACGCGTTCAGATCGTTGACTTTAAGACCGGTGAAATCAGCTAAAATAATAGCTTCGCTGTTTTTTAAGCCTTTCAAACCTTCTTCTATTGCTTTTGTTTTTTGAGCTTTTGTTTTTGCCATATTTAATAAAAATCCGCGGTTTTTCCGCAGATAACAAAGCAAATTTTGCTTTATCCTCGGTGGGACTTAGTTTTTGCCCACTGTCTGCGGATAGTTTAATAATAAGCGGTCTTAGTTTATTGTCAAGTCTTTCCTTTATTTACCCCCACTTGAATTACCGAGAAGTAAAGAATTTATAAATTGTCTTGTCATTGGTCCAAAATAGCCTGTGCCCTTTATAAGATTCAAGGGTGCAAGAATTTCCTGCCAATTAATTTCTTGAAATTTTGTAACCGCTGCTTTTGTTAATGGCCCGAAATAATTAGTTTCGTTGCCAGGCGAACCGGGATCCGCGGTTTCGGTTAGCTTGAAATTTGAAGCGTTTAAAAACTTCTGCAGAGCCAGAATGTCGTTGCCTTTTATGCCTAAATAAAGGTCGCGGGTGAAGAGAGTTACGGTTGTTTGGGTTAGCGGCGTTGAAGTGGTTGTTGGATCGGTTGAGGTGGGGGTCGTGCCTGGCAGTTCAGCGATTTCTTGAATTAAATTGATAGTGTCTGTTGCTATATCAGAAATATTGGAATAAGCATCTCGGAATTTAACATACACAGTTTTCAAACCTGTACCTGGTGATAAAGACCAATATTTTATCGTTATAAAATCCTCCCAAGGCGCGCCTTCAAAATCATCTCTGTTTGAAATCATCATTTGAATACCGTTAGAACTGATGCCAAGCGCTAATACAACTTCGGTTATTGTTGTATTTTCTGCGCCTTCATTGATAAGAACTGTTGGATTGGTTGGCGCGCTGGCGTAGCCTGTGCCACTACTGCCTCCGGTTTGTTGGATGGCTTCAGTTTGAAAATTCAGTTCATTAGACGTTACGGCGTTGCCGGCATTATCACGGCTTGTTACTACAAAATAGTAAGTGGTTCCCGATTGTAAATTAGAGAGAACGATGCTGTGATCTTGCGATAGTGTGGCGTCAGATTCTTCCAAAGAATATGCGCCTGACGCAGTGCTGTATCGTACTTTTGAATCAGACGCTTCATTAGTGGTCCAACTCACAAGCGCGCTCGTATGGGTGATAGCTGAAGCAAATGGATTGGCCGTGATGGTTGGCGCGGTTGTGTCTGGCGGCGGAGGGTTTACGGTTATTGTCCAAGAGCAAGAAGCAACATCAGCTGATGCCCGTGGTTGAAATAATGTTGTAGTTTCGACTAAAGGATAAGAGCAGGCTCTTGTGGCAATGTTATTTGCGATAGCGATATTGACTCCGGCATCACTAAGATCGCATTTTATTAGCGCTTGATTAGTGCCAGCTGGCAGATTTGAAAAAGTCGCAGTTATTTGGGAATTAAATGGTCCGGTGCCAGAATTTGGGTTGGCTCCCAACGTACAACTAGCGGGTGGTGGCGGGCTTTGATCGGGATAACCACTACCACCACTGTCTCCCCCTTCGATAGGCAATATCGCCAATAAATATGTTTTTATTGGTATGTTAAGTTTATCGGCAATAAAAACAAATAAAATTATTAGAATAAATAAAACTAGTACTATCTTAGTCATTAATCTTTTACTCTTTTCTGTCATTCAGAAATTATAGCAAATCAGCCCGTCTATTGCAAAACCTAAAACGGAAGATTCATTATTGGTTTTTTTATTGGCGGTGGAGAATAATCAGTGACACTAATAGTAATAATTTCTGAATCAGAGCCGCCGCGGCCGTCTGTTGCGTTAAACGTAACGTTATACTGGCCAGAATCGCTATAGGTTGGCCGCCATCTGAAAATGCCTGTTTGCGCGTCAAATGAGAACTGGCTTGGCAGAACACTTACGGCATCAGTGGAATAAGTCAGTGTATCGCCGTTTCCATCAGTGGCGCTTAAATCAATCGTAAGCCATTGCGCTTCTTGCGTTGATTTATTTCCGATAGAAGCCATAACTGGCGCGATGTTTGTAGTAAGAGCGTTATAGGCATTGATACGGCCACCTTCAATTGCCGGGAAACCCGTGACTGGATCAGAAGTGTCAATCAATGCTTGTCTTATTTGACTTGCTGCAAGCACCGCGTTTGGTCTCGAAAGCATTAAACCGATAACGCCGGCAACAATTGGGGTGGAAAAAGAAGTACCGCTTCCACCGACGTAACTGTTATTTAAATAAGGCATAGAGATTCCATCTCCTGGTGCGGCAACATCAACCCAAGTTCCATAATTCGAGAAACTTGTTTTAGTGTCGGTCCAATCGGTAGCCGCAACCGCTATTACCTCATTATGGGCTGCTGGGTATACATAAGTTGAATTATTATAATTACCAGCCGCAGCGATTAAAACGGCGCCGGCATTATATGCATCGGTTACGCCTTGTAGTAAGAGAGAATAATTGCTTGTAAAAGCCGCACTTACTAAAATAACATCCGAGAAATTAGGGTTTTCTGGAATGCCCACCATTCCTGTGGGATTATTGACAGCAAATTCAAGTGCTGAGTAAACAGCACTTAGACTCATGGCACCTTGACCGGTGGTACCACGCCAGCCGGCTTTAATCGGTAAAATCATACAGTTGGGACAAGTACCCGCTATTCCTAAACCATTGTTAGTTGCGGCACCAGCAATGCCGGCGACTCCGGTACCATGGCCGTAATCATCTTCTGGAGTAAAATCGTTATAAAGCGCGTCCCACCCCGGCAAAAGTTTTCCCACTAAATCTTCGTGTGTCGATTCTACGCCAGTATCAATTATGGCGATTACTGTGGAAGAATTGCCGGTTTCAATATCCAAAGCTTCGGGTGCATCAATATCAGCATCTGGTGTCCACCCCTCTGCTTGGCCGGTATTATGAAGACCCCACTGTGTTGTGAAATATGGATCCTCCGGCATCATTGCGAGAACGCCAATAAAATTTGGTTCAGCAATAAAGACAAACGGATTATTTTTTACTGAATCGGCAACAAGTTGTGGGTCGGTTTTTTCGTCAAACTTTAAAGTTAGAAATCTCTTACCGTGGGGCGAAATGCTTTTTTCAAGATTATTATTATGGAGTTTTTCAACAGAATCAATGGAAACCGGACTTGATGCTTTGATTGAAGATATTAATTCTTCGTCGCTTAAATTGCTTTCACGTGTTAAAACCAAAAGTTCGCCCGGCACAAATGGATTTTCATTTATTTGGATTTGAGGCGGCAAAATTTGGAGCGGCGCCGCTTGAATAGGAGTAGTAATTAAAACGATTAAAAGAATAGGAATTATTCCGAGAAAAACCGGGCTTTGTTTAATCTGTTTAAACCTGCCCATCTTAATATTCCATCATACTCCTTTTCGACTCTTTGTCAAGGGCCAGGGTGTGCACAATTCAGTTAGGCAAACCAAGCAATTTTATCGCGGTTTTCTCCATGTTTTCTGTCGCACTGAAGTTCAACTTCTACAAGTTCTATTCTTTAGAACTTATTGTTTTGGGAGTTTTTTCTCTTTAATCCTTTTTCTAATTTATTATTTATTTTCTGTGAGTACTTCTCGAGCGGATTAAGACCAACCTTTTTTCTTCGGCTGTTAATCATCTTTTTATCTTTAATCGGAAACAACTCGAGTTTCTGCCCAACTCGTCTGAACTGTGTTCCGTATAATTGCCTGCCTTCTCGTTTGATAAGAATCCTATCAGTCAGAAAGGCCTCATCTTTTTTACTGAAGCAGCACCTTTTGAGACAAGCTTTTTGAAGTTCAATGTCAAAATCTTGATGCTGAATTAATAACCAAAAATTGTGCAACCCCCCCTTTCCTATAAGTTTCAAATTAGGATAGCCGTATAGTTCTATTATTTTTTTTATTCGATAATTATGAACCCAATCAATAGCATAAATTAAAAAATTTATTGGGCCCCGCCCTCGTTTTGCCTGCCCCCGCAAATCTTGATCAACTTTATACATTTCGTTGATCTGTTTTGCTAAAGTTTTATTTATCATGAAATATAAAAGGGAATAGAAGAATCTCTATTCCCATTCTAATATCAAATGAGTAGATCTGCAATTGCTTTAGCGATTTCCATGTTGGTCCGTAGTTGTACAAAATACCATTGACCGTTTGGATTAACCTCTAAAAATATATATTCACCTGAAGGGGTCACAATCATATCAATGCACCCATATTTAAGCTCCATCTTTTTCATAAAGGAGAAAATTTTACTTACAACCTCTTCGGGCAATACCGTCGGTTCCATTTTTACATCAAAGTCATTAAGCTTTGGTTTTCTCCGCCAATCGACCGCCGTTTCTTCGTCTTGCTGCGAGAGAATTTTCACGGGGAAAATTCTATCACCAACTACAGTAATTCTGAGCTCATAACCTTTAGGAATGTTTGCCTGAAATATCGAGGGCGAAAATCTAACAGAATCTATATTATCCATCTGTTCCGGTTTTACCCGATTTGTATAAACTACGTGGTCAAGAATCGGACTAGCGGCAAATAACTTAACTATAATATCTCGCGAGTGTGTCTCAAAAAAATCCCGTACTTGATCGGGACTAGACGTAATAAGCGTATTAGGGACCGTAAATCCGCATTCCACGGCAACACAAAGTTGATAAATTTTATTTTCAGCCGCAAACGCCGTCCAAGAATCATTTATCCATTTTTTATGGGAGAGTAGGGTCCAGAGTGCGCGCCCCATTTCATCAAACTGACGATGGATAAACTGTCGATGTTCTGCTGGTTCATATTGTAGTAGTTCTCTAGGTAAATGCGGATGCATATACCACACAGTAGAGAAGATATCTGTATCGTATTTGACGTTATCTATCACTACGAAATATCGCGGCTTGCCGTCAATAACTTCAAAAGTGAGGTAATCGTCTTCCAAGCATTTATCTTGTTTAAAAAGTATAGCATTTTCGCCGCGCCTGCCGAGTTCTTCTAAAACCAATTTGAATGCCGCTACCTCATAAGAACCAGAATTTCCGATTGCAAGTATCATCGTCATCTCCTTTCAGTGTGCTTTGCCGAATCCCAATTATTAAGGGGGAGAAAATGAGTTTCTCCCCCTTAGACCTCACTTTCAGGCGCTGTCGTAACAATCGATGTCATCGTAGGTGCCTGTAGTCGTGGGAGAAAACGCACCTTCCCGCTTTTCCAAGAAATGTAGGATAAACGGCACCATTTGTGTTACTCACCCCCTTCCTTATTGGGTTTTCGAGGTTCTGCGATAAAGGTAGGCAATCCTTTGCTATTTGTCAAATTAAGTAATTTTATCGCGGTTTTCGCTATGTTTTTTAGTTTTTATTATCTACAATTGTGTTATATGAAGCGGTTTCGTTGTATTATCCCAAAATTAGAAACCCGGAATTCGCGTGAGATTTTTATGCTCTTCTCTGCTATGAATTTAATGGGTTACAACGAAGAAAATAATCCTCGCGGCATGTCAGATGAAAGAAAACGTGTGAGAAATGTTCTGCGTGCATATGACTGGCGGAATAAATATCCGCGCCTCGCTAGTGTTATCAAAAAACATCACCCATGGTATCTCGTGCGATGGATACTTTTAAAAGATAAACGCCTTTCTGATTTAGAAAGGTTTGCGCAAGAAAAAGATGTCCAAAAGCAGTGGAATGAATTAAAGATACGTTTCAAACAAAAGACAAAAAAAATTGCCACCATATTTGAAAGAGAGACGAATCGACTTATAACTTTTATTGGCACGCCGCCGAAGCAACTCAAGAAAATTATACTTATCGTCAATCCCCTTGATGCTTATTGGCGAGGATACGCTTTTAACATTAAGGGTACCGGTTATATCATTGTCGGTCCTGAAGCCGAGAAAAATGGTGGCCGACTTATCAGACATGAACTTTTGCATCTTTTTACGCCCACAATTCAAATTTCTAAAAACATAATTGTCGATCAACGCCATAGACGTTTAATTGCTCAAGGATATGGCAGTAATAGTGCCATCAAAAATGAATATGTGGTTCGTAGTTTAAATCTCCTTTACCAAAGAGGGATATTAAAAAAGAATATCTCGCAAGCCATTAAAAATGAAGAAAATGACTTCCCTCACATTAGGAAAGTTATGCAGATTATTATGGTGAAATTAAAGCGGGGCGTCCGGTAATTCATAAAAATATTTTCAGGGCAGATTTTAATGAATTGGATAGCGAATTTTTCAGTAAAGTAGTCAATCCTTTACTTACCATTTCTGTTATCAATGATGTTGCGAGGAGTTGTGGTAGATTACGAGAGATTGAAATTTTAAAGGAAATTGAACGATTCTGGACTGAAGGCAAAAATATTTTTATTGTGTATGGTCAAACACACGCTGTGATTCAAGAGCCGGTCTTAAAAACATTGTAAAAGATTATATAAGATTTCAGATTATTTGAGTGTATGGAACCTTTTAATAATTCAAAGTGAAAAAGAGTTATAAAAAAATAGTAAATACTTTTAGAAAGGTAGTTTGTACGCTCAATCGAATAGGAGTTGAACCAGTGATTTATGGATCGTTGGGCTTGCATCTTCTGACTGGTAAAAATGTAAAAATAAATGATATCGATTTTCTTCTTCAAGATTCTGATTTCGACCGGAAATGGGATGATATAAAAACAATTCTAGAAGCAGATTACTGCAAACTAGATCCGAAACATAAACAAGAATTTAAGTGCCAGGATTTGTTTGTATCTTTTTTGAAGATTAAAGACGTTTCGCAACTTACCAAAATTAATTTTTCAAGATTGAAAAAGTATAGATATGGCGGAGGAATATATCGTAATTTAAACCCGAAACAATATTTAGATTTTTATGAAAAAAGATCTAAAAAAAGGAATAATTCAAAAATAAAAAGGAAAAAGGATTTAGAGAAAATTGAATTAATTAAAAATTATTTGAGCTAATAATCAGCAAATTATCAAATTTTGCTATATAATTAAACGATCCATGCTTTATAAGCTAAATCTGAACGAGATCAGAGATAAGTCTATTGAAAGAACCTTTCGTGAATCAATGAAAGAGTTCAGTAAATTTTATGGCATCAACTGGATAAAAAACACGCCAAAAATTATCTTTCTTCAAAATAGAAAATCAATTAATTTATTACGCGGTCAGAAAACCGAACCGTGGCTAGTTGGCTGGGCTAATGACAAAACGCGAATAATTTTTATTCTGGACCGAGATAATTTTGAAAAAGAAAGTTGCCATAAATATTCTAAGGAACGCTATTCCGTTTTAATTAAACACGAGCTTAGTCATTTATTTTATTATATACTTTCCGGCGCTATGTACACTCCAAAATGGTTGGTTGAGGGTGTGGCAATTTTTACCGCTGGTCAAAATAAATTTAAGAAAAAGCCTGATAAATTCAAAAGTTTCTTGGCATTTGATGACAAGGCCACCCCTGGAGTATATGCGGAATCAGGTTTCGTTATTGAAACGCTAGTTAAAAAATTCGGTAAAAATAAATTAATAAAGTTAATTAAATCGTTGCGAGACGTATCTAACAAAGAGCAATTTAATAAAATTTTCCAAAAAATTTATGGGTTTAAAATGGGTTATGAAGTCATGAATAAATATTATAAAAGTTAATTTCAAACCAGATTAATATTTATTCATTTTTTAGAATCTTTAGAATCGTATTAACTACAAACTCCTTTTGTAAATGTTCGATATTATACTTTTTGATAAATGGTTCAAGCATTATATGGATCATTTCGTGCATAATAGTATTTATTGCATCGAGGTGAGTGTTAAGGTTAATAGTAACAGTATTATTACTCGCGTTATAAAAACCGAGCGGTCCATAATTTGAAATCTCAACAGTAAATTTGGTTTCTCCCGGTTCGTGAAAAAAGACAGATAGTCGTTCTGTAAACCCCCGTTCTCTCTTGGCCCACTCTATTTCAATCCATTTTTTGTAACTTTCATATTTTTTCGTATCGTATTCCTCTTCCACGGTTTGTTGAGGCCAGGTGAATTTTATTTTGTTGGTTTTTAAAAACTCCATGTTCCTTCGAACCATATCAAAAATATCTTTTTCTCGTTTAATGGAACAAATGATAAATTTTACGTTTGGCATATTAATAATTATTCTAAATTAATAGAAAAATATAAAGGCGGAGAGAAGTGATTCTCCCCGCCTTAGCGGACGAAACGATCCGCTACGCATTTTACAGTTCTTTATCTAAATCTTCCAAGAGTTTTTTGGCTTTGTCTTACGAAGTCCGACTTCATAAAATCAGTCCTTCCGCTTTTTATCCGATCGTTTTCTTTCTATCATTGGCGAGTTAATGAATTATTTCCAAAAATTCACAATTTTATTTTAGCCTGCTATAATAGTTATATGCATTTATCAATAAAAATTTCTCGCCTATCTAATTTTTTATTTTTTATTCAAAAAACAGATGGATATAATTTAATTAACTCTGATTTACGAAAATGTTTATCAGATGAAAAATTCAGTCTGTCTTTTTATGGAAAAAGCAAAAATAAAATTTGGAGACAAATTGAAAAAACAATCGGAAAAGAAAACGCAAAACAAGTAAAAAAATCTATCGTTTCGCTGGAGCCAGTCTTTACTTTGTATTGGCGTAAAACATCCGAGCATTTACTTTCATGGAAGCGGTATTTTCAAAATAATCAGTTATTATTTCAACATATTATTCTTGAGGTAAAGAAATTAAGCGGAATAAAACATTCGGCAGCTTCTAACATTCCGATTTATTTTGTTTCTGATCCCGTGAGTAATGATAAAGAAATTAACGCGTGGTTTTCTTGGACGCCAAAAGAAAGTTTTATAATCGTTGAAATTCCGTTTAGCCTTAAGACGTCTAATCACTTTTTCCCGCTGGCTGTTTTAGCGCATGAATTTTTCCATTTAATGTTGAGAAAAAATAAAAATCTACTTTTAAAAATTATTAAAATTACCAAAGAAAACGACAAATTATTTACAGAGCTAGCAGAAGGTATGCCAAATAGAATATTCCTGGAAGAATTATTAATCAGTTCATTTATTCCGGAGGGTTATTTAAGCGAGAAGTATTTCAACGCGAAAATTATTTCTCATATTTTAAAACCAAAAAGTTTATTAACGTGGCGAAAGTTTGTCGCGTTTAAATTAAGACGGACGACAAAAGCATATATTGATAATCTTCAGTGTATTGATGAAAAATACCTTAAAGATTTAATAAAAGTTATCAAAGAAAATACAAAAAATAGCCCCTCCAGAGTTTAGTCTGAAAGGGGCTTTTGGTGGGCTCGTAGAAATTACTTTCTGTTTGCCCAGTGGCCCTTATCCCAAGGACCTTTGTCCCAAGCCTTGTCCCAGAGTTTCTCTTTGCCTGAAGTCTGCATAGCAGCTTCTTTTTTTGCCTGAAGCAAAACCCGTGGAACGGGATTAGGATTTGCCTTTATGGCAGGAGTGTTATTCAGCATGGTTTTCACCTCCTTTCGCTGAGTGGTTTGTTTTACTTTTGGCTACACAAGACCATACGATCTTATTTTAGCCGAAACATGCTCAAAGTATCTCCTGAGACTTCTACAGATCTCGTCTATTGGCTCAACTGCATCGACTTGCTCATAGCAGTCCTTTGCGCAACCTCCTTTGCAGATTAAATACCAATTACATGTTTTACAACGTTCTTTCCTCTTTCTCAGTAGCTCTCGAAAACTTTGCAAACATGAATTGGATCTAACCACCGCTGATTCATCCAGTACGTTGCCAAAGCGTAGAGCGTCTGTCTTTGGAAAAGAATCGCAACCGTAAATTGAGCCGTCGGAATAGACAGTGACGAATTGATCGCATTGTCCCATGTAGATGCATTCACGTTTATTCCCGCCGAGAATCAAATTAACAACACTTTGAATGTCTCGGATTTCAACTTCCGGATCATCTAGCTCTAGCCAGCGATCGAAGATGGCGATCATGAAATTGGTGTATTGTGCTGGTGAAATTACCAGTGACGATACATTGTTGCAATGACCGATATTCTTCACTCTGGCAAACTTTAACTTTTTTATGTTCTCCGTAATAAAAAAGTTGAAAACTTCTTCTGGGAATCTATGATTGACAGTGCTTACACCGCAGATAACCCCGTTGAAGATTTCGGCCTGGCGCAATAAATCAATGCCTTTCATAACCTCATCGTGCGACCCTCTGCTGGTAGAGTAGTGGCGAACTTGATCGTGTAATTCCTTCGGTCCATCAAGACTCACGCCGACGAGGAAATCGTTTTCGGAGAAGAAGCGTGCCCATTCTGAAGTAATGAGAGTGGCATTTGTTTGAAGAAAATTGGCTATCTTCTTTCCTTGTTGTTTCCATTGGCATTGAAGTTCCACTACCTCGCGGTAAAATTCTAGTCCGGCAAGTAGCGGCTCTCCTCCATGCCAAATGAACTCAACATCGTCCTGATCGCGACAGAAGAAATCAATCATCGCCTTCAATACTTCGGGGCGCATACGATTTCTGACGATATATTCTTTGAGCCCGGAAGTATAACAATACGAGCAGGACAAATTGCACGTCCCGTTGACTGGCTTGACAATTGGAGTCGAGACTGACTGGTAAAACATTGCAATCACCTCCTTATCTGAACGTTGTAAAAGAACGCTCTAGAAAATCACTATGATTTTTTTTACTGTACTTAATATAATTCACTATCAATTATTTGTCAAGATTGTATCATGGTTCAATAGCTTGTAATCACCTGATAGCGTATGTACATGACATATTCAAACAATCCCAATCTCCCTCGTGTGAGACGCGAGGCAGTAAACTTCGTCCTTCGAGGATATAGCACAAGAGAGGCCGCAAGACATTTCGGATACAGCCAAGGAGCAATCGTTAAGTGGTTGAAACGAGCTCCGGCGAATCGAAGAACGCTCATTCAAACTCTTTCCTCAAAACCTCATCATCATCCGAATGAAATTGATAAGGAGATCGTGTATCGGATTCTCGAATTGAGACATGAGCGCAATGAATGCGCTGAAATCATCCATCACAAATTGAAGAAAGAAAAAATCATTGTCTCCCTTTCCTCTGTAAAAAGAGCTTTGAAGCGTCATGGGCTCATCTATCCCTCCAAATGGAAGAAATGGCACAAGTATCCGCCAAAACCAATACCGGAGAGACCAGGCGTACTCATACAAATTGATTCAATGCGAGAAGGCGTGCCCCAAGAATGCCTTCACGCGTATGCTTTGATTGATGTTTGCTCAAGATGGGGGTATGTCGAGGCCACAGAGAAAATTTCAACTCATTTGAATGCCCACTTTCTTCAAAAAGCTCAGAAGAAGTCTCCTTTCACATTTCAAACCATTCAATCAGATCATGGCCAAGAATTCTCAAAATGGTTCACGAAGAAATGTTTGAATTGCGGTTTTGCTCATCGCCATTCAAGAGTGAGGACACCAACAGATAATGCTCATGTGGAAAGATTCATTCAAACTTTTCAGAAACAATGTCTGAATCGTGTGCCTCGTTCAATCAATGCTTGGAGGAAGGAAATTCCTGATTTCCTTAAATGGTACAATACTGAAAGGCCGCATATGGCATTGGGGATGAAAACGCCAGCCGAAGTGATTACAAGCTATTGATTAGAAAGCAAACGCTTGGAATTAAAGCTCTTTATCCAAATCTTCCAAGAGTTTTTTGGCTTTAGCGGATAGATGTTTGGGGATTTTGAGGTTAAGAGTGATGTAAAGATCACCGCGGCCGAGTTCGCCTACCAAGGCGCCGAAGCGCGGCATTCCTCTGCCCGGCACTTTTAATTTTTCTCTAAAATCAAAACCGGCGGGAATTATGAAATAAAATTTTTCACCGCTTATATCTTCTTGCGCAATTTTTTTGCCCAAAAGCGCATCCGTGATACGAATATCTTTCATTACGAAGAGGTCGGTTTTCTTTCTTTGAAAAATGAAATGTGGTTTAATTTTAATTAAAATATAAAGATCGCCGGAAGCGCCGCCGCGCTCGCCGGCTTCGCCGGAGTTTTTTATTTTTATCACCTGGCCGTCCTCGATGCCCGGCGCGATTTCAATTAATACTTCACGTTCATCCATTATTCTGCCGTTTCCCCGGCAAGCATCGCATAATTTATTCGGCACTTCGCCGCGACCATAGCATGCCGGGCAGTTTTTAATTTGAGAAAAGTTACCGAAGAAAGTTTTTTTCTGTTCCCGAATTTCGCCTTTGCCTTGGCAGGTAGCACATGATTTTGTGCCTTTGGTTTTATCATAACCTAAGCCGTTGCAAGCGGTGCAGACCGCATAGGTTTTTAATTTAATTTTTCTCTTGACGCCCCGGAAAGCTTCTTCAAGGGTTATTTCGTGGACCATTTCAATATCCGAGCCGTGAGTGTAGGTTTGGCGTCGTCGCCCGCCGCCGAATTGTTCAAAAATGCTTTCGAATAAGTCGCCGAAATCAAAACCTTCGCCGCCGAATCCGGCATCCCAGCGAATCCCATCCTGACCGAAGCCAAAGTCCCAGCCCGGTGTTCCTCCCCCGCCATAGGCGGGTCCGCCTCCGGCGGAAAAAACTTGCCCGAAACGATCATACTGAGTCCTTTTTTCTTTATTGGATAAAATCTGATAAGCCTCGTTTATTTCTTTAAACTTTTTTTCGTCGCCGCCGGTCTTGTCGGGGTGGTATTGATGCGCTAACCGTCGATAGGCTTTTTTTATTTCCTCTTCAGAAGCGTTGCGATTCACGCCTAAAATTTTATAGTAGTCCCTTGTCATTTTTCTAATAGAAGGTTACACGGATTAAATTAACATTTCAATAGTCAGCGCCGTTTATTTTAAAAGCACAAATTCTCGGCTTCTTGTTTCAAGACTTACATAAGCGAAGCCGACCGCAATTAAAAATTTGAATAAAATGAATGACAGAAATTCAATAAGCCAATAAAAAAGAATCGCCACACCTTTAAGAAAGAAGAAAAGAAAAGCGGCAATGATTATGCCCAAAAACGATTTAGCTTGTGGCGCTAAATCTTTGAAATAATCTTTTGTTAATCGATAAGCGGCTAAGTTTAGAGGTTCGTTAGAATTTAATGGGCCGCCAAGCAAATCTTCAAAAGTTGATTCAAGCTCTTTAGCCGCTTGACTAATTAATAATTTTTTTTGTTCTGCTGGTAAGTTGTCAAAGTTAAACGATTCGAAATCGAATGACGAATCGTTAAAAAGCTTGGGTTTGAATCTATTGAGTTGATTTTCGGCAATACCTTCCAAAAAATTTTGAGTTGTTTGGTTGTAAGAATATTGCGGCGTCCAAATCCTAAAAGCCGGCGTTGAGCCGATTAAAGTTTGATTAACCAGCGCCTGGCCTAATTTTTCATTGAACCTCCCCCATTCAAAATAGTTGAGATAAACCAAAATAACCAGAAAAAGCAAAAGGCCGGTTACGGCTTTTGGAATAATTGTTCTGGCGACGGGAATAAAATGTATTTTAATGCTGTTAGATAAAATTTTTGAACCGTGGTTAACCGCTAAAGCTAAGAAAATAAAAAGTAAAATTGGCGCTGATAAAAGAATGAGTGATGGTTTTGGGTAGAGGTATTTGTAAAAAATAATCAGCGTCAAAGCACTTTCAAAAAAAAGTATAAAAAAAAGTTTCACGCCGCTTTTGATGAAAAAAACTTGGAGGACGGTGAGCGTTAAAAACAAAACACTTGAGACAATCGCCCATAAAAAATAGGAACCGCTGGCGGTTGTGATGAATAAGTTAAAAGTCGAAACGGCGGTAAAAATAAAAATTACCCCTAAAACGGCCAAAAGAAAGATTTTGAACGTGTTGCGATCTTCTTCAAGCTCCTTGGCTTGGCTGATTATCTGTGGGTTCGGTTCCATCCTTTTTATTATACAAGGTGGCGCCTACTTTTTGGAGTTCCGCCGAGAGCTCGTTTATGGCGTTTTTAATTGTTTCTGTGTTGTCGTTTTCTTTCACGCTTTTCAGGTTTTCTATTTTTTGATTAAGTCCAGTTTTAATATCTTCGGCTATTTTATCCCCCGATTCTTTTAGTGTTTTTTCGGCTAGATAGATAAGCGATTCAGCCTGATTTTTTGCTTCAATAAGCTCACGCTTTTTTTGGTCTTCAACTGCGTGCTCGGCCGCCTCGCGTTTTAATTTTTCAATTTCGTCTTTATTTAACGCCGTGGTCGCTTCGATTTTGACTGATTGAGTTTTATTGGTTGCTTTGTCTTTAGCCGAAACGTTCAAGATGCCGTTAGCATCGATATCAAACGTAACTTCAATTTGGGGAATGCCGCGCGGCGAGGGTGGAATGCCGTCTAAAATAAATCTTGCCAAAGTTTTATTGTCGGCCATCATCGGCCGTTCGCCTTGTCCAACATGAATCTCGACCGAAGTTTGGCTATCACCGGCAGTTGAAAAAACCTGTGTTTTGGCAGTCGGAATTGTCGTGTTTTTTTGAATCATTGGCGTTGCCACGCCGCCCAATGTTTCAATGCTTAACGTGAGCGGAGTGACGTCAAGCAAAAGAATATCTTTAACATCGCCTTGAAGAATGCCGGCTTGCACTGCCGCACCCACGGCGACAACTTCATCCGGGTTAATGCCTTTGTGCGGTTCTTTGCCGAAAAGATTTTTAACCGCTTCTTGAATCGCCGGCATTCTGGTTTGGCCGCCGACCAAAATTATTTCGTTGATGTCCGAGAGTTTAAGACCGGCGCCTTTTGGCGATTGCGCAGTGACTGCGTCTTTCACGAGTTGAATCGAACGGTCGATGAAATCACGAACCAAGTCCTCCAATTTTGCCCGCGTTAATTTCATTAAAAAGTGTTTGGGACCGCTTGCATCGGAAGTGATATAAGGCAGGTTGATCTCGGTTTCCATTGCCGTTGAAAGTTCGTGTTTGGCGCGTTCGGCTGCTTCTTTCAATCGCTGAACCGCCAATGAGTCTTTTGAAATATCCACGCCTTCCTGCTTTTTATATTCAGCAACCAGATATTCAATAATACGTTTGTCAAAATCGTCGCCTCCCAAATGCGTGTCGCCGCCAGTCGCCTTCACTTCAACCGTGTTGTCGCCAACCTCAAGAATAGAAATGTCAAAAGTGCCCCCGCCGAAATCATAAACAACAATTTTTTCGCTTTTATCGCGATTCAGGCCGTAAGCAAGGGCGGCCGCGGTTGGTTCGTTAATAATCCGGCGAACCTTGAAACCGGCAATTTCGCCTGCGTTCTTTGTGGCTTGCCTTTGGCTGTCGTCAAAATAAGCCGGAACGGTAATTACAACTTCCTCGAGTTTTTCGCCTAGTTTCGCTTCAGCATCGGCTTTTAATTTTTGAAGAACCATTGCTGAAATTTCTTCCGGTTTATACCAGCGATCCCCCATTTTTATTTCAACGCCACCCTGGTTAGAACCGCGGAGATCATAAGACAACCAATTTTTATCGCGTTCCACTTCCGGGTCAACAAATTTCCGACCGATCAAACGCTTAACCGAAGAGACGGTATTTTTTGGATTGACAACGGCCTGCCGCTTTGCCAGAAGACCAACCAATCGTTCATTGGATTTGCTTACAGCAACAATTGACGGCGTGGTGCGGTTTCCTTCGTGGTTTTCTAAAACCCGCGGCTCGCCGCCTTCAACAACCGCCATAGCGGAATTAGTTGTACCTAAATCAATACCTAGAATTTTTGGCATTTTTTCTTAAATTATTTTGCGATTTTGACTCTTGTTGGTCTAATAATTTTACCGTTTAAAGTGTATCCTTTTTCTATTTCTTCGGCAATTGTTCCAACTTTTTGCTCAGATTCAATTTCGGCAACAGCTTCATGTTTCGTTGGTTCAAACGGTTGACCGATTGTAACGCTGATTTTCTCCAAACCATATTTTTTTAATAAATCTTCAAGCTGATTTTTTATTAAAAACATTCCTTTTTGGGCGGGTTCGTTGTTTTTTAAAATTGTAAGCCCCAAATCAAAACTATCAAGAACGTTTAGAAGTTCCAAAACAAGGCTTTCGTTGCTGAATTTGACAAGAGCGGCAAATCTTTCGGTCTCGTCTTTTTTATAATTAATAAAATCAGCCTTGGTTCGCCTCCAGCCGTCGAGGTACTCATCTCTTAACTTTTCGCACTCGGCTAATTTATTTTTTAATTCATTAAGTGAAATTTCCGGCTCGTTTTTCTGCTCCTGCATATTCTTGAATTATAAGAATAGCACTTGTTATTGTCAAGTGGTTCTTACCCCCCCCCGTTTAAATTACTGACAAGGCGTGCAAGCTCCGCCGCTTAATGTACAAGCGCCTAATGCGCCATTCGCTTTTACGCAAACTAATTTGCCAGAACCAGATACAGTTGAAATTTTGACATCACCGTTTACATCAAGCTTCATTGATGGATTACTAGTGCCGATACCGATATTACCATTAGAATCGATTCTTAATCTTTCGGAACCGGCAGTAGAAAAGGCAAGGCCGTTTGCTACACCGAACATTCCTACGCCACTGACTCCGGCGAACGCATAAGAAGGGGTTGAGGCGGCGCCAATTGATAAAAATATTTTTTCCCAGGTTGGCGAACCAGAATTGCCAATTTTTAACGTCCCGCCATTTGGTAATATATCTGAATCAAAAGTCGCGGCTGAAATTCTTGCGATTCCGGTTTGCATTGTTCTTGTAAAAGCGGATTGGGGGTTGGTAGTGCTTGCGCTCAAAACAAGATTCACCTGCACCACAGCAAGCCCGCCAGGATTTTCATATTTGGTGACATTAAAACTGTCAACTTTTACTTTTTCGCTGGTGATCCGTTGGGCAACACCCGTTCCGCTTGCGAACGTGCCTTGTTCTAAATAAAGCACGCTTCTGGATAGATAAATAAAAGTTTTATCTGTTGCGGTTGCTGACGTTCTTAAAACGAGCGTTGAACTTGATGCTCCGGCCGTATTTTCAATCAAACTTGATTCTTGAACTAAACGTTTAACAATATCCTGCACTGCGGCAATCTGTTGATTAATTTCATTGGCTGAGCTTTGGCGGGTTTGAATTTTAGTAGTAACTCCTAAAATACCCACTAAAAATAAGGCGCTCACCGCAAAAATGGCCGTATAAATCAAAAGTTCGACCAAGGTTAATCCGGCATTGCGTTTTTTATTCATGGTCTTAATGTTATAATGATAACATACTTTAATGTCCGAAAAAATTTCTACTAAACTGCCGGTTATTTTATTGGGGGTAATAATTGTAGTTGCCTCTTTTTTAATGATTGGGGTTGCTCGGCAAGAATCGGCCATCATGGACGAATTAGCCCATATCCCGGCCGGTTACGGCTATGTGAAATATTTTGATTTTCGGTTGAACCCGGAACATCCGCCACTTTTAAAGGTCTTAGCCGCTCTCCCGCTTTTGACAATGGATTTAAATTTTCCGACCACTCACAGAAGCTGGACAACCGATATCAATGGGCAATGGGAAGTCGGCGCTAAGTTTCTTTACGAATCCGGCAATGACGCGGATAAGATTGTGTTTGTTTCGAGAATAATTCCGATTCTTTTTACTTTACTGACAATAATATTAATTTATCTTTGGTCCAAGGAGCTTTTTTCGAAATGGTGGGCGCTTATCCCGCCGTTTCTTTTTGCGTTATCGCCCACGGTCCTTGCTCATGGTCATTATGTGACAACCGATATCGCTGCCGCTTTCGGCATCATTCTTGCAACCTATTTATTTTTGAAATTTCTTCTTCATTCTTCGAGAAGGAATTTAATCTGGGCGGGCATCGGTTTGGGGATTGCCGAGCTGGCCAAATTTTCAGCGGTTTTGCTTATCCCCTATTTTTTGATTGTTTTATTATTTTTTATTTTTTCACCGCTTAGGCGTTATAGCCGTCGGTACTATTTCGGTTCCGCGTTTCTTATTTTTTTAATTGCGCTTGGTATAATTTATGCAGTTTATTTTATTTTTACCTTAAATTACCCCTTGGAAAAACAGGCGGCAGATTCAAAATTTATTTTAAATTCATTCAGTCCGCGTTGGCTTGCCGGCATCCCCACTGTTTTGGCGGAAAATAGGATTACGAGACCTCTCGCTGAATACATTTTGGGTTTTTTGATGGTAATGCAGCGTTCGGCCGGCGGCAACACGACTTATTTTTTAGGCGTTGTTTCCGCTGCCGGTTCAAAACTTTATTTCCCGTTGACTTTTTTTTTAAAAGAATCACTACCGGTCATTATTTTTATTTTGACGGCGTTCACTGTAGGCGTTTGGAAATTTTTCAAAAGCGTTAAAAATAAAAGCCGGGTTAAAAGATTTATTGATTTTTTAGGGACAAATTTTTCGGAATTCGCGATGTTTCTTTTTGTCGCGATTTATTGGGTTTACACCGTTCGTAGCCCGTTGAATATAGGTTTTCGCCATCTTTTACCGAGCATACCGTTTATTTACATTTTGAGCGTAATCGGACTAAAAACTCTTAGATTTAACCTAAAAAAATGGGCGCTTGGTTTGCTTTTAATTTGGTTTGCGGCGGAGACTTTTGTCGCGGCCCCATACTTCCTTTCTTATTTCAATCAGATTGGCGGCGGCACTCGCGGCGGCTATCGATATGTTACCGATTCAAATTACGATTGGGGACAAGATTTAAAGCGGCTGGTTGCGTTTACGGACGAAAAAAGAATAAGTAAGATCGCGGTTGATTATTTTGGCGGCGGCAATCCCCAATATTATTTAAACGATAAGGTTGAATACTGGTGGTCGTCAAAAGGCAATCCTAAAGAAATGGGCGTTGAGTGGCTTGCGGTTTCAGTCAATACGCTGCAAGGCGCTTTTGGCAGGTTATATCCGGGTCATCAAAGGAGTCCGAATGACGAATATCGCTGGCTTCGCGATTTACGGTCCCAACCGACTGCTTTTGGCGAGGTGCCTCTGCCAGATTTTAGAGTCGGCACTTCGATTTTTGTCTATCACTTATAGTAAATTCTGTTCGGTACGCGGAAGTCCAAATAAGAAAGTTTATTTAAATCAAAGCGTTGAGCGAGATTAGAAAAAATTAATTCAAGATTTTCCGGTATAAAATCCAGGCTGAAATAAATTACGGGCTTCCAAACTGTTTTAAGCTCCCATTCGCGTAATGCCAAATCCTTTATTTCGATTTCGGCAATGGCAATGTTATTTTCTTTGGCAATTTTTACAGTCCCCAGAAAATTTTTTATCCATTCTTCGTTCGGCAAAATTTTATTACTGATTGCTAAATCGCGAGTGTTTTGATCTTCTATTTTTGTAATTAAAACACCGTGAACTTCAGGCGTTTCCGAAAAAATAAAACCTTCAGCATCAAAAGCATAACAATTTTTTTCAGATACGCACCAAACACCGAAAAGCTCCCGTTCTTTAACTTGGATAATAACTTTTCTTTCGGTCAAATTGCTGTTAATTTTTAGTTCGGCGATAATCGGCGAGGTCTCGGCCGGAAGGTTCGGTTCAGCTCCAAATTCCCAGAATAAAATATTTTTGGAGCCAACAAACGTTCGCCAACCAGCATCTTTTTTCATTTGGGCGGTAATCGCCGAGAGCAAACTTTCATCCGAAATCAATTCAATTCCTTTTATTTGAATATTTTTGATTTTAAAATAATCCGAATAAATCACGAAATAACCGCCCGCGGCGCCTATAAGTAGAAATAAAAATAAAACAATGAAAAACACCAATTTTTTACGGTTTCTTTTTCTGTTGCTTCGGCCGGTTAAAGAAAGTTCTTTTTTTCTTTTTGGGAAAATCATGGTTTTAAATCAAGTATTTTTTAATAAGCGGATTAAGGCGAGTAATTGTTTCGTAATGACTGGTTTCTTCCAATTCCGCCAATTTCTGGGCGGTTATTTCTTTTTTACCGTCTTTACCGATTAGGGTTGCGATTGCGCCGGCTTTTATTTTAGATTCTAACGGTAAATCAACGGCGATTAAATCCATTGAAACGCGGCCCAGAACTTTTGCAAAACGTCCGCCAATTAGAACCAAGCCAGCGCTTGATAGGATTCGCGGAAAACCATGCCAATAGCCGATAGGAATTATCCCTCCCTTGGTTTTTGTAAGAATCTTTTCCGTTAAATCATAGCCGATAAAATCGCCTGGGTTAAATTTTTTGATTTCGCTTACAATCGCCCGCCAACTTAGAACCGGTTTTAAGGATAACTTTCTTTTCCAAATTAAAGGGTGTTGGGCTTCGATTTCTTTTGTCGGCCAATAACCGTATAGGCCAATCCCCACTCGCACTATGTCAAAATGAGTTTGTGGGTAAAGAATGGCGCCGCCGGTTGCCGCCGCGTGATGAATTAAACCTTTAAAACCGGCTTTGCGGCATAAATCAATAGCATTTTTAAATTCTTTCAGCTGCCGCAAGGTGTAATCGGGATAAGTTACATCCTTTGCCGCGGCAAAATGGGTATATATTCCTTTAAGGCAGTTTTTTAGCTTTGATTTCTTGATTAATCTCAACGCGTTCGGTAAATCTCCCAAATAAAAACCTTGGCGGTGCATGCCAGTGTCTATTTTAAGATGAAAATCCGGCGCGAAGCGATTTCGCAGCAATGTTTTTAAAACATCAAAATTAGAAACAGTTAAGGTAATGCCGGTTATTCTAGCCAATTTTAGTTGTTCGTTTGTTGAAGACGGGCCCAGAACCAAAATCGGTTTCTTAATATTGGCATTGCGGAGTTTCAAACCCTCAATAACGCTATCAACGCAAAATCCGTCTACGCCAAATTCATCGGCAATCTTTGAAAAATCAACAAGGCCGTGGCCATAAGCGTTGGATTTAACCACCGCAAAAAGTTTTGTTTGCTTTTTAAGAGTTGAACGGAACGTCTCAATATTATGGCGGAGAGCCCGCTTTTCAAGTTCGATCCAGGTCTTATACTCCGGCTTTATTTTCATTAATTCTATTCTATCCTATTTCTGGCTTGCCAAGATAATCTCGCAGAGCGTCGGGTACTTTAATGGTGCCTTTTTTAGTTTGATAATTTTCAATAATGGCGATAATGGTTCGGCCAATCGCAAAAGCCGTGGCATTTAAAAGATGAACATATTCATTTTCGTTATTGCCGTTTGCGTATTTAACATTGATCCCCCTTGCTTGGAAATCGGTGGTGTTGGAACACGAATGAGTTTCTCGATACTCTCCCGAGCCAGGAAGCCAGGTTTCAAGGTCGTATTGCTTTGCGTCGGTAAAACCCATCTCGCCGGTCGGAATAAGGACGATTCGGTAAGGAAGTTTTAGGCGCTGCATCAGTTTTTCTTGAAGCGAAAGAAGAAATTCGTGTTCCTTTTCCGAATCTTTTGGTCGGCTGAAAGAAAACATTTCTATCTTGTCAAATTGATGGACTCGTAAGATGCCTTTTGTGTCCTTGCCGTAAGAACCGGCTTCGCGTCTAAAACAAGTTGAAAAACCGACATAACGGCGCGGAAGTGTTTTATCCTCTAAAATTTCATTCATGTGCAAAGGCCCGAGAGTATGCTCGGCGCTACCCACAAGATATAAATCGTCTTTCGCTAGATAATAACGTTCGTCTTTTTGGTCGGTGGCTAATCGGCCCATGCCCTCAAATACTTTCGGGCGGATCATTACAGGCGGCACGACCGGCGTAAAACCGTTTTCAATCAAAACATCCATAGCCAATTTGAGAAGTGCAAATTCCAACCGCGCGGCATCCTTTAAAAGATAGCCGAAGCGACTGCCGGCTATTTGCGAGGCTTTTTTGATGTCAATTAAGCCTAGCGTTTCGGCCAAAGTTAAATAATCGCGCGGTTTAAAATTCAATTTTGGTTTTTCGCCCCATTCTTTTACAATTTTCGCGGCGCTTAAATCGCCAACCGGCACATCGTCAAATGGTAAATTTGGCAAACTTTGCAGAATTTCATCGCGTTTAATTTTTAAATTTTCTCTTGCGTCGCTTACCTCTTTAACTCTTTTTTTTATAATCTGGGCCCGGCTGATTGCGTCTTTTGTCTGATGCGTTCCCAGTTCTTTGTTTAGGCGGTTTTGTTCGGCTTTCAGCTGGTCTAAGGCCGTGGTTTTAATCCGCCATTCTTCATCAAGGCGTAAAAATTTATCCACCAGCTTCGGGTTCACATTTTTTTTCTGGACGCCTTCTTTAACTTTTTCCGGATTTTGACGAATGAAGTTTATATCAAGCATTTAAAACTGATTATAAGAAATTTTTCAGAAAAATGCACGGTTTTTAAGGTTTTTACAAAAGCTTGACTTATTTTTAAGTGAATGCTATTGTTTGAAAATACTGAATTAGTCAGTTCCCCCTCACGAGGGCATCGTGGAAACTTAGCTCTTTGAAAGGAGGGTATAATACATGGAAAGAATTTACGCGTTTCTTCCGTCTATCTTAATTATCGTCTGCATCGCTGGCACTACACTTCTTTATAACAAGTTAATTACTAAGCGCCTAGGAGAAGATAATCTAAAAATTAACGAGTGGGTAAAAAATAATAAATGGAAAGCTTTTTCATCTTTTGCACCGGTAATTTATATTGGGACGCCGGCAATAGAAGAACTGATTTTTCGTGCACCTCTTGTAATAATATTTAATACAATGTCTTTATCCGCTTGGTGCGGTATACTTATATCGGGCGGTTTATTTGCGTTGTTACATTGGCGCGATGGAATTAAATTCGTAGTTAATGGTTTTTCGTTTTCTTTTTCGATTTTTTCTAACAAAGAGGAAAGAACTTGGATAGAAGGCGTTAATACACTGTGTGTACTAATACTTGGTATTTTGACCGGCTACTATGGTATAAAATATCAATCAATTTGGGTAAGCGTTGGCATACATGCTCTCTGGAATCTTATTGCGCCTGTTTTTTTTGTACTGTTTATATCAATGGGAATGATAGTTTTTCTCGTCATACGAAACAAACTAGATACTTGGAAATGGAAGCGCAACTTCATAAAAAATAATTCTTTTCGTTAAATCATAAAGCCCCTTTCGAAAATTTTTCGGCGGGGGCCTTTTCGTTTCCCTCTTATTTTAATCCCCTTTTGGTCGCATTAAAGGAAAAAACACTGTTTCCCGCACAGGTTTATCCATTAAAACCGCAAATAAACGTTCTGACATGCCGAAACCAGCGGCTGGCGGCATGCCATATTCCAGCGCTTCCAAAAAATCTTCATCCAATCTTTGCGCTTCTTTGTCCCCCGCTTCCCGTAATTTCATCTGTTCTTCAAATCTTTTACGCTGGTCAAGCGGGTCATTTAATTCGGAAAACCCTTTGCCTAATTCTGTGCCGGCGGCCATAATTTGGAATCTTTGAACGCGATTCAGGTCTTCTTTTAAGCGCTTGGCAAGCGGTTCAAGTTCAATCGGTGGGTCAACCAGAAAACAAGGTTGAATTAATTTCGGCCGGACGGTTTTTTTATAAATTAAATCAATAAGGCGTCCCCTGCCGGCGTTTACTCCAAATTCAATTTTTAATTCCTGCGCTTTCTTTTTTAGGTCTTGGATTGCCGCATTTTTTAAATCCAAACCGGTTTCCGTTTTAAAGGTCTTGTAATAATCAATCTTTGGCCATTTTTTACCCCAATCAATTTTTTCTTTCCCGAAATTTGTTTTGAGGTTGCCGAAAACTGCCTTGATAGTTGTTTTATACATTTCTTCAATAAATTGAGCCATGTCGTTGTAATCGGCGTAAGCCCAATAACATTCCATCTGTGTATAATCCTGCAGATGTTCTTTATCAATGCCTTCATTGCGGAAAATGCGGCCGATTTCAAAAACTTTTTCATAACCGCCGACTAATAATTTTTTGAGCGGGAGTTCAAGAGAAATTCTTAAATAAAAATCCGCGTCTAGGGCGTTATGATGAGTTACGAAAGGTTCGGCTTCGGCGCCGCCAGGAACATTTTCCAATACGGGGGTTTCCACTTCCAAAAAATCGGCTTTTTTCAGGAAATCTCTGACACTTTTCCAAAAAAGGCTTTTTTTAGCGAATATTTCTCTTGTTTCTTGATTCAGGAGTAAATCCAAATATCTTTTCCTTAAGCGGGTTTCAGTGTCTTCAAGCCCATACCATTGGGTTGGCAGCGGTCGTAAACTTTTGGCGATAATTTTTGCATTATCGCAGAGAATGCTTTTTTCACCGCGCGCCGTCTTAAAAACTTTTCCCGAAACCTCAATAAAATCGCCGATATCAAAAGTGGTTTTGATAAGATTAAATTCTTCAGTTTCTTTTTCGTTGACAACTATTTGCATTCGGCCGCTTCTGTCTTCTATTTTTCCAAACAGGATTTTTCCTTGATCTCGCCATTCGAGAATTCGGCCGACGACAGAAAAAACTTTCTCCGATTTTTCTAAAGCGGAAAATTCTTCGAAAGCGTCGCTGATAAAAAAATCACGCTTTATTTTGGCGGGATAGGGATCAAAACTTCCTTTGTACTTATCTAATTTTTGCTTTCGGTCGCGGATGATATCGTCAAGCATAATTATTCTATGTTCAAAATTTGATAGCAAATTTCACCTTTTGGAGTGTTGATATAATTCGTATCGCCGATTTTTTTCCCGAGTAAGCTTCGTCCCAGCGGCGATTCGTTGGAAATTAAACCTTTAGCCGGGCTTGCTTCGTTTGAACCAACAATTGTATATGAGATAACCTCCTTGTTCTTTTTTACCTTTACTTTTGAACCGATTCTTACAGTTTCTGAACCGTTCGGTTTTTTAATGATTGCCGATTTTTTAAGCAATTCTTCAAGCTGGCTCAGTTTTTGCTCCAAACGCATTTGATCTTCGCGGGCCTGCTGATATTCGGAGTTTTCCGAGAGATCGCCAAGTTCTTTGGCGTGCCTCAACCTTTCGGCGACTTCTTTTCTGCCTTTAGTTTTTAAATCATTGAACTCCGCAAGAAGTTCATTATAACGTTCTTGGGTTAAGTAAGCCTTATCCATATTTTTAGTTTGACGATGTTTTTTTGTCTTTTATTCTGTTTTGATAGTACCACATAAAAATATCTCTTGCTACCGGAACGGTATTCAAACTGCCTTCTTTGGCATCTTCAACCAAGACAAGAATGGCAATTTCCGGATTTTCGTAAGGAGCATAGCCTACAAAAAACGCATTGAGCTTTTTGTTGTTTTCAACTTGGGCGCTACCGGTTTTGGCGGCAACCTGTAGCGGCAAATTGGCAAGATAATGCGCGGTGCCGTAAGATTCGTTAACTGCATCGCGCATCCCTTTTTTAACGTCGGGTAAATAACTTTGGATTTCTGCGCCTAAATCTTTAAGTATGCTTGGTTCGCTTTGTAAAATTACCTGGTTGTTCTCATCCAAAATTGATTGCATTATCCGAGGTTTATATATTTTACCGCCGTTGGCAATGGCGCTGATGTAGTTTAGGATTTGAATTGGAGTAACAAGTAAATCGCCCTGGCCGATAGTTACGTTATAGGTATCACCCAACAGCCATGGTTTTTGAGTTGTTTTTTCTTTCCATTCCGGATCGGGTAAAAAGCCCGATTCCTCGCCAATTAAATCAATTTTTGTTTTCTCATTAAGAGCGAATTTTTGCCACCAGGCGTTCAGTTTTGAAATGCCTAATCCTTTTTGATCCTTAAAGCCGCCGCCAATCTCGTAGAAATAAACATTGCTCGATTTTGCAAGCGCGGCCCAGAGGTTAACCCAGCCGTGAGCTTTCCAATCGACAAAACGATTGGGTTTTTCGGGGTTATAAGGGTTGGGCAATTCAATGAAGCCGGCCGAATAAATTTGTTTTTCGGGCACGATGATACCTTCTTTTAACGCGGCGGTGGCAACAAGCGGTTTAATGGTTGAGCCGGGCGTATACAAACCGCTTATGGTTCTATTGAACAAAGGTTGATCGGGCATATTTAAAAATTTTGCCACTTTTGTTGAATCAAAACTGGGAATGCTGACTAAAGCCAGCACCTCGCCATTTCTGGGGTTTATGGCAATACCCGCGCCGATATCTTGTCCGAGGTTCGTTAACGCCTCTTTCAATCGGTCGTAAAAAAAATCTTGAAACTCTAAATCAACGAATGTTTTTAGTTTTTTGCCTGGCGTTGATGATTGAACGATGCGCTCATCTTCTTTTTCGCCGCGAGCATCACGAAAAATAATTTCTTTGCCGTTTATGCCTCGGAGATATTGGTCGTAGATCGCTTCAATCCCCACCCGGCCGATTTCGTCGTCAATCACCAATTCGGAATTGCGCTCCAAATCTTCCTTGTTGACTAGGCCGGTATAACCGATTAAATGCGATGCTTTAAGCGGGCTGGCATGAACCCTTTTAAAACTCGGTTCAATCTCGAGCCCAGAAATTACAGCCGAGGAAAGG
>CAYIEJ010000002.1:0-28999 GCA_964362455.1 uncultured Candidatus Saccharibacteria bacterium
CATAGCCGATCTGGAGAGGGTACTATACCAGAATGGCTATAATATCAAAGAAGAAGAAAACATGAAGGAGGGGAATGAAAATGGATTTTCTGGCGATTGAAAGGCCCGCCAAGCCGGGTGAGGAGATGGAAGTTAGTAATAAGCAATTAGGTTTGTTTTCAAGTTCAAGCACAACCAGAAATTTTCTTGAAGAACAATCCGACAAGCTGCGGGGTTTTAAAGAGAATTTTGAAAAAAAAGAAGGATTCCGGAATGAAAAGAAAGGAGGCGGTGAGTGATCGGCAGGATTTTTGCTGACATGCTTGAATTAGCGGTTGAAGGAACAGCGGCTGTTTCGCGGCGGTTGGCTTTCTTGGGCAAATCAGCGCCCGAAGAAGGCGTATCGCCAATTAACCAAGCCGTCAAGATTTATCTCAAAAGTCTTCGGCGATTGATTCTTTTTGTTTTGTTCTTTCCGGTTCTGATTTTGGCGATCGGTATTATTGGTAACCTTGGTTGGATGGTGGCCTTTGTTGGAATGTTTTGGGCTTTGGCGACTATTGCTTTGAGTTTAGTTGCCGCGCCATTAGGGCTTCTTGTTGGGGGGTTGCTTGGCGGTCCAAAAGATATCGGTGAAAGGTATGTAAAATTAGTGCTTGGCGTTTTGCTTGTTGAGTTGAGCTTCGCGCTTTTTGTGGCTGTCTTTCCGGTTAGAAATAATCTTGCCGCCTTGCCGATTATTATAATGGCGGCTGCGGTGCTTGGCATTCTTGAGGCGCGGGGAGCAAACACCATCTTTACTAGAAGATTTATTGCCGGGAAAGCATCGGGAATACTTTTTATTTTTACTCTTTCGTTTTTCTTTCCCCAGACGTTTGGCGGTTTGCGAGGGGCGGCGGAGAAGATTGATGATTGGTTCACAAAAGCGCTTCGAGGCGAAAAAACAGAGGAGATAAAAAAAGCATTGCCGGGTTCTGGCAATCAATCATCATCCTTTGAAGAAACTTACACTTTCCCCGAAGGCGTGGATCAGATTGAGGTTCCCCTTCATCCGACAAGGTGGTCGGGTTGGGTGATAACGCCGCCGGGGAGCCGTTGGCGTATTGATCCTCCCGATAGCGGATGGGTAGATGTAAGGTTTTTGGACGGGACGAGGACTAGGTTGTTGCCGCGTCAACCAGTTTGGCTTGGAAAACATACAAGGAACGGTTCTTTTCGCCTTTGCGGCGAAGGCGGTAGCGGCATTGTTACTCTTGTAAGGAGGTGAATTGTATAGAAGCCTTTTCCTGTTCAAGGAAAGGCGGCCCCGATGTAATGTCGGGGCTTTTTATTTGCCAAAGTTTTAAAACCTTCTTATAATGTCGGCAGCAATTTAACTGAAACATATCTCCAAGGGGAGGTTTGGAATGGAAAAGAAAGCGAAGGGGCAGAAATGATCAGTAAAATCCTTGTTGATTTTTTTAGCTTGGCAATTGAAGGAACAGCCGCCGTTTCTAGACGGCTCGCTCTTCTTAAAAAAACTACTCCGGAAGAAGGGATTTCGCCGCAAACCCAAGCGATGAAAATTTATCTCAAGAGTCTTCGTCGGCTTGCAGTGGTTACGATTCTTTTTCCTCTGCCGATTCTTGCTCTTGGCATAATTATGAATAGCGGTTGGTTGGTGGCGTTGGTTGGAATTTTTTGGGTTTTGCCCACGTTTGCTTTGGCGATTGTTGCTGCACCGCTTGGTTTGCTTCTTGAAGGATTGCTCGGCGGTTTAAAGGGTGTCGGCGAAAGATACGTGAAATTCGTGTTCGGAGCTCTTCTTGTTGAATTAAGCTTTACGCTTTTTGTTGCTGTTTTTCCGATAGAAAATAATCTTGCCGCCCTCCCTATTATTTTCCTTGCGGCAGTTATTCTCGGTATTGTTGAGGCGCGGGGAGCAAACACCATCTTTACTAGAAGATTTATTGCCGGGAAAGCATCGGCGATTCTTGCTGTTTTTATTCTTTCCCTGTTTTTTCCGCAGGGTTTCGGAGCATTAAGAGTAGCAAGAGAAAAAATTGATGCTTGGATCGCGAAGACGCTTCGTAGCGAGATTATTAGCGGGACGACTAAACAAACGGAGGTGGGAGTTCAACCAGAAACTTACACTTTCCCCGATGGCGTGGATCAGGTTGAGGTTCCCCTTCATTCGACGAGGTGGTCGGGTTGGGTGATAACGCCGCCAGCGAGTAAGTGGTGTATCTATCCACCGGATAATGGTTGGGCAGAGAGCTCGTATAAGGATGGTTACCGTTCCAGGAGACACATTCCTGGTCAAAATAATCCAGTAGGAGTACGTCGTGGCGTGTTCCGCCTTCGCGGTGAGGGCGGCAACGCGATTGTTACAATTGAAAGAAGATAAAATTCACCCCGTTAGGCAAATTTTTGTCTAACGGGGTTTTTGTTTGTAAAAATCCCCCCGTTATAGCAGGGGGATTTTTACCCTGTTTCTTTCTTATTATTGACTGAAGAGATTTTTGAGGATAGGTACTATGCTTGTCGCTAATAAGGCAACTGCGATTCCAACAATGGAATAGATTAACATTGTTTTCGCGCCTTTAACCTTTTCTTCATCGCCTTGCGCAGTAAGATATTTAAACGCCGCTAAGATAAGAAATAAGGCAGCCAAAATAAAGAATATCGTTCTTAACCAGTTGAGAATGAAAAGTAGGATTCTTTCAACGTCGCTTATGCTTTCTAAGTATGTTGTTTGTCCAAATGCAAGCAATGGCGATGCGACGACAACCAACGCGGCTAAAAACGATAATTTTTTAATATATTTCATAAATCAATAAAATCATCGACCTTTATTGAGATTGTCCCTGACTCAAAATTTCTTTGATAATAAAGCTTATTCCGCTTGCAAGAAGTATTATAGCATATCCTATTACGGCGTACAATACTGTCTTTTTCCCGGTTTTGAATTTTTCTTCGTTGCCGGCGGCGGTAAGAATTTGAAGAGCGCCGATAATAATCATAATTCCTACAATTGGCGGCGCGATATAATTGCGGAGAACCTTTAAAAGGTTGTTTAGGAGTTGCATGATGTCACTAGCTGGCGCAAGAGGGTTGGGTAGAGAAATAGTTGGTGAATTCTCACCGCCAATCTGGGCTAATACAAAAAAGGTTGGGAATAAATATAAAATGACGGGAATAATAATTAGGAAATTTTTCATTATCTTAATTCTATCACGAACAACTGATTTGCGACCAGGGGAAATTGGGATTGCCAGTCAGAAAATGAAGGACAGTATTGACGATAATCCAGGCGGCAAGGGTAATAATTAAACCAATAACCGCCATCTTTATAATCCCCCTTGCCTTTTTGACGTTTTCTTCGGAGCCGCCCGCTATCATTAATCTGACCCCGCCGTAAATAATCATTAAAACTGCCAAAGGAATCGCGATTTTAAAAAGGGAGTTAATGATGTTTTTGATAACAATCAAGCCATCGCAGAAACTGCAGGGACCCGTGGGACCGCCGGTTGTAATTGGCGCCTCGCCGCCGCAGGTTGCGCCGCGCCAGATGTTAAACGGAGCGCGGTCGGCGGCAACAGCCGGAATCGGCAATTGAAAAATAGCAATTATGAAAATAGCAATTAAAAAATATTTCATACTTTAAAAAATTCTTTTTTTCATTAATTCTGTTACTTGATTTTGAGCGTTTCTTAAAGCATCGCCCGTTTTAACTTGATTCGTAATGACCGATTCAATTGTTTCCGAGAAAATTCTATCAACAGCGATAGAGTCAATTTTGGGCCAAGAGCGGGCGGTTAAAGCTTGCCGGGCAAAAACATTCAAATTCGGATCGTTTAAATTTTGGTTGATAAGCGAGAGCAGAGCCGGCGGTTTCTTTGTTTTTTCTACATAACCTTTCGCGTTCCCCAAATCCGTTGTCAGGTTAATTATAAACTGCCAGGCGATTGTTTGGTATTTGCTTTGCCGTGAAACAACATAGCCCCAATAACTTGGATAATTTATTATCTGCGGACTTTCTTTTTGTTGAGGAAAGGGCGCTATCAAAACATCAAGAAAAGGATTGCGCTCTTTTATTTCGGGAATTATTGCCGCGTAATCAAAAATTATTCCGATTTTGCCTTCAGCAAAAGCGTCCAAAGAATTGGAGAGTGAGCCGTTCCAAGTGTAAAATTCATTTTTTGGATCGGCGAAACTCGTGTAAAAACCCAAAGCGTCTGCGCCTTCTTTTGTGGCAAAACTCGCAGATTTTAAATCCTGACTCACCATTTTTTTATTGGTGGGTTCTAAAAATTGCAACATCAAAGCGTAAAGCAAGTCAGTCGCCTCATTGATATTTTGATTTGAGCCGCCGATTGCGGCGCCGGCTTTTAGGATGTTTTTGTTTTGGTCTTTCTTTACCAATTTAGGCATTAAATTTTTAAAGTCATCCCAGTTTTCGGGCGGCAGAGGCACGCCAGCCTGATTTAAAAAATCGCGGTTATAGATAAGGGCAAGGGTGTCTATAGATAAGGGCAGGCCATAAACATCCCCTTTAAAAGTAAAATCTTGCTCAACGGTTTTTGGAAACAGTTGTCTGACTTTGAGAATTGAAAAATCAACAGAGTTATTTTTTGTTTTGGGCGGGACGGGAATGATTTTATTTAGATGGCGGAAAAGGTCCGTGTTTGGAATCATAAAAACATCCGGCCCTCTGCCCGCGGCAAGAGCTTCAAGCACTGCGGTTTCGTATTCTTCGGGAGTGTCAAAACCGCGATATTTTATCGTGACGCCCGGATAAGTTTTTTTGAAATTATTAAAAGCGTCGTCGTATTTTTGGACAGCGTCAAAAATTCCCCAGAATTGCAGTTCGGCTTTAACCGTTTGTGTTGGGTTTTTATCTTGGAGGCCGGGAATAATACCGGTAAAAACCAATACCAGAAGAAGGATGACAAAACCAGCAATACTTATTAGAATCAGTTGGGGTTTGGCAAGGTTCATTGTTTGATTCAAAAATCAAAAATCAAAATGCAAAATTTAGGTGTCGCTTCGCGATAATTTTGAATTATCATTTTGACTTTTACGTTTTGCATTTTTATAAACAGACAATTCCCACCAACTTGTCCTCTTTGTTCAGATTCATAATTTTAACTCCTTGAGTGGCGCGTCCGGCCAAGCGGATATTTTTAAGCTCGGTTCTAAGCGCTTGCCCTTTTGAGGAAAAAGCCAAAATTGTTTCAATTTCATCATTCACGATTTGGACGGTGATAATCGGTCCGTTTTTCTCCGTTATTTTTGCGGTTTTTATTCCCGAACCGCCGCGTTTCTGAAGTTTGTATTCTTTAAGTGGTGTTTGTTTGGCAAAACCTTTTGCCGTTACCACCAATAATTTGCTCTTTGCCATTTGCCCTTCGCCTTGTTTTATTATATCAAGTCCGGCAATCTCATCATCCTTTTTTAAACGAATTGCTTTGACGCCGGAGGCGGTGCGGCCCATCGCGTGAATGTCTTTTTCTTTGAAACGAATGGCTTGGCCGGAAGCGGTTGCTAAAATTATTTGATCGTCGCCGGAAGACAATTTTACCCATTTGAGCATATCGTCCGGTTTCAATTTTAGAGCAACAATGCCGCTTTTTCTCACGTTTTCAAAATCTTCCAAGGCCGTTTTTTTTATGATGCCGTTTTTTGTCGCCATCACTAAATATTTTTTGCCCTCCGCTGCCTCTTTTTTGGTTTCACCGTAAGCGATGAAAGCGCTTATTTTTTCGGTCGGGGGAATGGTTAGAAAATTGTGGATCGATTTGCCCTTGGCGGTTCTTGTCGCGACCGGAATTTCGTAAACCTTTGTTTGGTAGGCCTTGCCTCGATCGGTGAAAAAGAGGACATTATCGTGGGTGTCCGCGTTAATAAGCTGGCGAATTTGGTCTTTTTCTTTAAGCTCGGAGCCGATCAATCCCTTGCCGCCTCTTTTTTGAAGGCGGAAGGCCGTAGGCGCCATCCGTTTTATATAGCCATCTTCGGTTAAAGTGACAATAACTTCTTCTTGCGGAACCAAATCTTCTTCGCGAAACTCCGTGAGGCTAGAAGCAATTAGTTTGGTTTTTCTTTCATCGGCAAAAAGTTTTTTGAGTTCTTGGACGCCTTCTTTTATTAATTCAACAATTTTTTTGGGATGTTTTAAAATTAATTGCAATTCCCCAATTAATTTCTTTTTCTCTTTAAGTTCGTTTTCCAATTTTTCGCGTTCCAAGGCGGCGAGCGTTTGGAGTTTCATTTCCAAAATCGCATCGGCCTGAATTGAGGTCAGTTTGAATTTTTTAATCAGATTTTCTTTGGCATTTTCGCGGTCTCTAGATTTTTTAATCGTGGCAATTACTTCATCGATGACGTCGAGCGCTTTTACGAGACCGGTTAAAATGTGAGCCCGTTCTTCGGCTTTTCTAAGATCAAATTCTGTCCGTCGCCGAATAACAATTTTTCTGTGGTCGAGATAGGCGGCAAGCGCTTCTTTGAGAGAAAAAATTTGAGGCTGAAGTCCGCTTGTTAGGGCGAGCATGTTGAAATAAAAATTTTTCTGGAGCTCGGTGTATTTATAAAGTTGGTTTAGAATTTTCTGCGGCGCGGCATCGTTTTTGAGTTCAATTACCACCCTTAGGCCTTCGCGGTCCGATTCATCGCGCACGTCGCGGATGCCTTCAATCTTTTTTTCCTGAACCAATTCGGCGATTTTTGTGATTAAATCGGCCTTATTTACCTGATATGGAATTTCGGTTATCAAGATTTGGTACGCACCGCTTTTTCTTTCCTCGATTTCAGCGACGGCTCGAATCGTAATCGAGCCTTTGCCGGTCGTGTAGGCCTGTTCAATTGAGCTTCGGTCATAAATTATGCCGCCGGTTGGAAAATCCGGCCCTTTCACAAATTTCATTAAATCTTTTACGCTCGCCTCGGGGTTTTCAGCAAGATAAATTGTCGCATCAGCTATCTCACCCAAGTTATGAGGCGGGATGCTTGTCGCCATGCCAACGGCGATGCCAACAGTGCCGTTTAACAACAAATTAGGCAATTTAGCTGGTAGATATTTTGGTTCAAGCCGTGAGTCGTCATAATTCGGTTGCCATTCAACGGTTTCTTTTTCAATATCAATTAATAATTCTTCAGCGATTTTTGAAAGACGGGCCTCGGTATAGCGGTGAGCGGCAGCGTTGTCCCCATCAATTGAATTGTGGACAAAAATTCCGTTTCCTAAACAAAAATTGTGAGTGTTTTCAATCGTTAAATCATATACATCTTCTTTGTGGGGCAGGTTTTCAATTTTTATTATCCTGTGGTTTTGACTGATTTCTTGACGGATCAAATCGGGATTATTTTGAAAGTATTTGTTTAATCCGGTTTGCCATATTGTAGCGGCGCCGTAAGGATAAACTCTTCGCCTCGTTATTTCGTAATTTTCTTCGTTTAGATTCTGATTCCTATTTAAAATTTCTTTGCAAATGTTTAAAAACTTCAATTTGCCCGTTTTGTTGGTTTGGTGATTTTTGTTTCCTTTTGTTATTTTCTCGTGCATAAAAGCGCGGTATTCGGGATTCTGCCAAAGCCGCTTGAGAGTTTTTGTGGCGCGCTCGCTGTATTCAATCCTTTTTTCAGGATGTTCTTGAATAAATTTTTTATTCATATTGCTTAGAAATTGGCGCATTTTTTTTCTGTATTCCGGGTTTTGCCAATTTTTAACGTTTCTTGCGGAGAGTAATTTTGCGTATCTAATTTTAGTAGACGGATTATCCCAGTATTTCTCGCGACCAGCGGCTATTTTCTGTCTATATTCAAGATTTTTGTGCTGTTCGGATGCATGAACATAATGCAGTTTCCAATGTTCGCCCCATTGCATCCTTGCGATATTTTCAGGGCTGTTATTCGATTTGTTAAAATCAACGTGATGTCTTACTCTGCCCGCGCTCTTTGAATATATTTTATTTGTAAGATTATAATTATCCGCCAAGTGATGCGCGGGAACCCAGGTGTCTGTTTTGGGTTGATAAATTAACACATAGCCCTCTCTGTTTAGGCGATCGGTGGTTTCTGACAAGCGACAGTAAAATGGCATTAAAGAATCTCGGAGAGTCAAACTCCGCGCCTCTTTGTATGAACCGTTTTTTAACATAAATAGGTGGTTTGGCGTGCATCTTATCTCATCGCCCGTATCTAAAATAACTTTTACGAGTTCGGTATTTTGTTTTGTTAGGCGCGGTTGTTTGATTTCTGCAATAGAAATCAGTCCTAAAGAATTAATTGTGTAGGTATAATTTTTTTTGCCTTGACGAAATTCTTTAATTAATTCTTCAAAGTTTAAATTTCTGCCGTCGGCTAATTTCACTTTCGTATTTTTAGTGAAGCAACCAAAATTGCCTTGGCCATCAATTAAGGGATAGCGCAGGGAAAAATCTTGAGCCATTCTAACCATTGCGTCGTAGACGGCCATATCGCCGTGCGGATGATATTTGCCTAAAACTTCGCCGACGACATTCGCCGATTTTTTGAACTTGGCGTTATGGGTCAGGCTTGTATCCCACATTGCCCACAAAATTCTTCGCTGAACCGGTTTTAAGCCGTCGCGGATATCGGGCAAGGCGCGGGCGACAATAACCGACATTGCGTAATCCAGATACGACTCCCGTAATTCCTCGGTAATTTCGCGCGGCTCTATTTTTTGATTTATTTTCTGTATTTTTTCTTCCTTCATTTTTTAAAAATTAAAAACGCCTAAGATTTTTACGGTAACGGCGCATCAGGAATTTCTTCATTGATTTCTGGATACGAAATCGGCGATTCGGTTTCTAGGGAAAAGTCGTTTGTTTTTTCTATTCCCTCTTTAACTGAATTGAATTGTTCGCCGACTCCGCTTTTAATTTCATCCAATTTTTCGCTGAATTCTTTGCTCAGCGTTTTAAAGCCGAGTGAAAAAGTATTCCAGGGTTTTTCTTTGGTTTGACCGCCGGTTTTCTCGGTCGAAGCAGTTGTTTTTGGCAGCGTCATATTAAGGTAAAAAATCCAAAAACTGACTACAAAAATCATGGAAATGGCAGTTGCGCCGATCAGCCAAATTTTTTTGCTTTTTTCATCGGCTCGTTGCAGTGATTTTATCTTTTGTTTGAATTTGTTCAGGCTTTTAGGCATTTTATCGTCATTGCGTTTGGTTTGAAATCTTTCTTTTTGAAAACAAGTTTTTCTTCGGGTGCGCATTCGCCGTCAAATTCTTTGAGAAAAGATTTTAAGTTGTTTTCATATAGAGATGGAATGATAACGGCTGGTTCTAGTTGGCGGGCTAATTTTGCGGCTGCGGGTGCGGTTAACCAGGGTTTGCCTCCGGCCGGGATGATTAAGCAATCAGCATTCTTAAGGTGTTCTTGGATTTCCGCGGTTGGTTCTTTAGAAAGGTAGCCCAAAACTATGAGATTGATTTCATCGAAATTCACCAAGTAAATAGTTTTTTTCTTCTTGCCGTCGAAGTCGGCGTTGAAACCTCGCACCTTGATGTTTTGAATTTCGTATTCGCCGGGATGATCAATCCAAAACGGTTCGTTATTTTCCGAAGGCAGAACGTCAGCCGGTTTTAACGTGTTTAAAATCAAATTAGCTCCTTTGAAAGAGCGCTGGTTGGTCGGGTCAATGAGAACGGTGGTGCCTCCGGCCTGGAGACGAAAATAATTATCGCCGTGATAAGTGATTATCATGCCAATTAAATTTTAGCCGATTTTGTCTTGATTTTCAAATTAATTTTTGGTACGCTTGGTTGTACGATGGATTCAACAAAAAACAATAACACTGGTTTAAGCCAGATTATAAAGTCAGAGCCGGCCATTTTTTCTCTCCTTAAAGTTGGCGATTTGGTTCAGGGTTCGGTTTTGGAAAAAGGCGCCAATATGATTGTTGTCGATCTGGGCCGATATGGCACCGGCGTGATTTACGGCAATGAGATTCAGAATGCCCGCGAGCTCGTCAAAAATCTTAAAATTAGTGACGCCATTCACGCCAAGGTCGTGCAATTGGATAACGAAGAGGGTTTCACGGAATTGTCGCTGGCCGAAGCTGGGAAACAGAAAGCTTGGGCTGTGATTTTGGAGTTGGGCGAAAAGGAAGAAGCCGTCGTCGTTAAACCTGTCAGTTTTAATAAAGGCGGTTTGGTTACCGAACTTAATGGGCTTCAGGCTTTTTTGCCGATTTCCCAATTATCGAGCGAGCATTATCCGAAAACTATGCAAGATGATAAAAATGAAATCGCCGGCATTTTGCAAAAATTAATCGGCCAGGAATTGACCGTTAAAATAATTGATGTTAATCCTCGGACAAATAAAATTATTCTTTCCGAAAAAGCCGTTCAAGAATTAAGCAGCAAAGAATTTGTTAAAAATTATGAAGTCGGTCAGCTGATTGAAGGCATTGTCTCTGGCGTTGCGGATTTCGGCGCCTTTGTCCGTTTTACCGATAACCCGGCGGTTGAGGGCTTGATTCATGTTTCCGAATTGGATTGGCGGATGGTGGAAAATCCAAAAGAGGTCGTTAAAGTTGATGACGTGATTAAGGCGAAAATTATAGAAATCAAAGACGGCAAGATTTTTCTTTCACTTAAAGCGCTTAAAGTCGATCCTTGGGAAAAAGTCAGCGAACGTTACAAGGAGGGTCAGGAAATTGTCGGCACGGTTTACGGCTTCCATCCTTTTGGCGCCATCATTAATTTGGATAATCAAATTCAAGGCCAGCTCCATGTTGCGGAATTCGGTAGCGTCCAAGAGATGAAAAAACAATTAGCGGTTGGCAGCGAGCACGGTTTTGTCATTGAAAATATTAAGCCGGAAGATAAAAGAATAACCTTAAAGTTAAAGCGTTAGTTTTGTTTTGACCAGACGTTTTTGGGGCGGTTTTTTCGGACGGAGCACGGGGATTTGACAATTTCGGAGGACTTTGATATGATTTTTATCAGTAACTTGATTCGTCATGAGGGATTAAAAGGTTAGTAAAGACAACTTTTCAAATGGAGGCGCGGCGTGCAGTTAAAAGTTCTCGGTTCCTGCCCTGGTTATAATAAATCTGACATTGGCCCGGTTGGCATTCTTGTTAAGACCGATTCCGGAGTAACAATTCTTGTTGATTGCGGTATGGGTCATGCTGGGAATCCAGATGTGGGTTATAAGCCAATTACCTTTCTTCCGCTTGAAATAGAACGTTTGGATTATTTGCTTTTGACCCACATTCATATCGACCACAGCGGTTTGGTGCCGTGGGCGATGCAAAAGTATCCGCAAGCAGAGCTTGTCACAACTGGCCCAACCTTAGCTTTGGGTAGCGCTGTTTGGAGCGATCACGAACGTCTGGCTTCACGCTACGGTTATCCTGGTCTCGTGCCTTTCAACGAAGTTTTTTATAAAGAGATGCGCGAGCGCACCATCTGCGTTACGAAACCCGATTGGTATCATCTCAGAAACGATATTCGTGTCTACTTTAATTCAAATGGGCATAGCCGTGGCTCGGCTTATATCGTTCTTGAAGCCGATGGAAAGAGGGTAGTTTTTAGCGGCGATGTTTCATTGGACGATATGCCGACTATTTCGGGCATGCGCGAAGCGAATATCCCGCCGGAAATTCGAGGAGCGGATATTCTTTTTCTTGAATCAACTTATGGCGCAAGAGCCATAAAGCCCCGGCCCGAAGCGATTGCCGCGATGAACAAAGCGATAGTTGCTGCTTTGAGGCACGGCGGCAAGGTTTTGGCAACCGCCTTAAGCGTAGAACGGACGCAAGATATTGCTCTTGATCAGGTTCGAGCCGGCATTTCTCCGGTCTATATTGATGGCGCTCTTGCGGCGAGCGTGTGGGAAATCTATCAGCGCAGCGAAGGTTATTGGTCGGCTAATGATGTTTTGCTTGAATTGAATGAAGTGCAACGCGTGAAATGCCTTCTTGATTACGGCAATGGTTTCCGGGCAAAAATGCTTGATAGCAAACTTTCTTATTCTATTGTTGCGAGTCCGGGCAGTCTTCAAGGTGGTTATTCTGCGGCTTGGGCAAAGCGAATTTTGCCCGATCCGCGGAGCCTGCTTTTGCAGTGCGGCTATCAATTTGAGGGTACGCCTGGCGCCGAACTTGAAAGGTTCGGCAGCGGCATGCTTCTTGAATTAGACGGCGAATCCGTTGCGGTCAATTCTCGGGTGATGCGAGTGGACGTTTCCGCACACGCCGACAGATATCAACTGGCCGAAGTCGCGAATTGGTTTTCACCAAAAGAAGTTGTTCTCTATCACGGGGCGCGTTCTGCAAGAGAGCGCTTGCGCGAACTTTTGGAAACAGACGGCCTTACAGTCAGGATCCCTTTCAATAATGACATTATTTAGTTTTAGATAGCATAAAGAGCCCTGTTTTTCGGGGCTCTTGACATTTTTATTAGATGCGCTATAATAAAGCCAGATCCTTAAATTTGTTAATAATTGTTATGAGAGAGCTTTCTGTCCGGAAATCAATTTATTTGTTGATAGAAAGCTCTCTCATATAGCTTACTTCTAGCGTTAGTTGACTGAAATGGGAGAGTTTGTTGTTTCCCAAATCACTTTTCACGCTTCACTCACAAGGAGGTTATTGTGTCTTCAATCGAGGAACTCAAGGCGAAGCGCGAACTTCAGAAGGCGGCTGTTCAGCGGGCAGTCGAGGACGCTCGTCGGCGCGATGCGCGTAATCAGAAGCAGCGTTCGCGCGACCGGGTGCTCGAGGAGGCCGTGGGCGGCGAAGACGGTGCGGGCGCCGGGATCGCGGTTGCGGTCACGGAACTCGCTGAGCTTCTCACACTCAAGGCCGATACGGAGACGGATCTCCGTCGGGCTGAGGGCAACGAGGAACTCGTCGTCGATCTTCAGACGACACTGAACGAGGTGGAAGAGGAGATCACGGCTCGCAAGAGCAAGGGCGACGGTGAGTTCATCGCGCTCTTGGCCGAACTGGAGCGGGCAGAGCCCACAACTGGCGCTCTTCTCTACTTTGGGAACAAGGCCGTGAAGCTCGGACTCTTCACTCTGATCGACGAGCGAGTCGCTCAGGATCACATCCAGCGTTCCAAGGAGGCGAAGGAGAAGCAGGAGATGCTCACGCCCGAGGCGGCGCGTCCGGTCTGGCGCGTCTTCGATGCTCGGGAGAAGATCATGATGAACTTCATCACCACCTGGTTCTCGCCCACAGACCAGACCACGATCGCGCGGGTCAGGGCCTTCGGAGAGCGATTCATGCAGCTCTACTGGAGCGCTCGGAACGCGAGCAACGATCGTCGGGAAGAGATCGGTCATCTCGACGGCAAGTGCAATCTCACCGTGGACGACCTCTTCGAAGAGGGCGCTACGGGCTTCGTGAAGCTCGATCGTCTCATGCAGGACAACCCTTGGGTCTTCCCGCGGCGGGACGGCAGCAAGGGCAAGGTCTGGGGACCGATCTACCTGGAGGTTTCGGGTGGAAGGTTCGTGGTCGTTCTTCCGGATCGTTCTGCGTTTCGGAAGACCTGTGAGATCTTCGGGCTCGTTTCGGAGGACGGTACGCCAAAGCGTATCGCTTTCAAGACGAACTTCGCGGATCTCCGGGCGGTCACGGGATCGCCTCTTCGCCAACCGGCGATGGCTCGCGGTCTTCTCTGCAAGGCCGCAGGCCTTGCTTCTTCCGAGAGCGAGCCCGAGTCGACGCAGGCGTCCGAGACGGCCGTCGGTCACGCATTCAGCCGCGCGCAGCAGCGCTAGAAGGAGGCAAATCACAGGCCCCGGCAGATTTTTTGCCGGGGCCCTTTCTTTTTAAAAGTTTGACACAAAAGTTTTTTTATTAAAAAATTATTAAGTTCTTATGCGGAGTTTATCAAAAAATTTATTTTGGGCAATTGGCGTTTTTCTTTTTTTGGCGTTTATTTTCTCTGTGCTTTTCGGTTTCGAGACGCAGAAGATAGAAACTTTAAGCATTGACCAATTAGTTAAAAAAATTAACGCCGGCGAGATTAAAAGTATCGAGGTTGCCGGCAGCGACCTGGAGATTATTTTGAAAAACGAGGGCCGAGCTCAGTCAAAAAAAGAGGGTGAAACGAGTTTAACCGAAACTCTGAAAAATTACGGCATTAACCAGGAAGCGCTCCAAAACGTTGAACTTAAAATTAAAACCGAGAGCGGTTTTAAATACTGGGCAGGCGTTCTTCTACCGGCCCTGCTTCCGGTTTTAATTATGATTTTGATTTTTTGGTGGATTTTTCGGCAGGCGCGGACCGGCGTTAACCAAGCATTTTCCTTCGGCAAAATTAATTTGCGTTTGTTTGCGCCTTCGCGCGATAAAATATCTTTTAAAGATGTTGCCGGCCTTAAGGAATCAAAAGAGGAATTAGAAGAAATCGTTGATTTTTTGCGCCATCCCAAAAAATTTTTAGAAATAGGCGCCCGAATTCCGCGCGGCGTACTGTTGATGGGTCCGCCGGGTACGGGCAAAACGCTTCTTGCCCGCGCTGTTGCTGGCGAGAGCAATGTCCCCTTTTTTCATATTTCCGCTTCTGAATTTGTTGAAATGTTTGTTGGCGTGGGCGCCTCGCGAGTGCGGGATCTTTTCCAGACGGCGAAAAAATCAGCACCTTCTATTGTATTCATTGATGAAATTGATGCTGTTGGTCGTGAGCGAGGCGCCGGTTTGGGTGGCGGTCACGATGAACGTGAGCAAACTTTAAATCAGATTTTGGTTGAAATGGATGGTTTTGATCGTGATACAAACGTAATTGTTATTGCTGCCACAAATAGACCGGACATTTTGGATTCTGCCCTTCTTCGCCCGGGCAGATTTGATAGGCGTGTTGTTTTGGATATGCCGGATATTGCTGACCGAGAAGAAATTCTAAAAATCCATTCTCGCGGTAAGCCGATTGACAAGAACGTTGATTACAAAGTTTTGGCAATCCGCACGCCGGGATTCTCTGGCGCCGATTTGGCAAACCTTGTAAACGAAGCCGCTATTCTTGCTGCCAGGCAAAATCATAAGACGGTTGTTCAAACCGATCTTTTAAACTCAATTGAAAAAGTTTTACTGGGGCCAGAAAGAAGGGGTCGGGTTATTGTCCAGAAAGAGAAGGAAATCACCGCTTACCATGAAGCCGGTCATGCCTTGGTTGCCGCCGCGATTAAGGACGCAGACCCAGTTCATAAAATCTCAATTGTCAGTCGCGGCATCGCCGGCGGATATACGCTAAAGTTGCCGATTGAAGAAAGGAGGTTAAAAACAAGATCCCAATTTTTAGCCGATTTAGCGGTGGCTTTCGGCGGTTATGCGGCCGAGCAGATTATTTTTAAGGATTTAAGTACCGGTTCCTCAAATGATATTCGCCAGGCGACCGATTTGGCGCATCGGCTGATTACCCAATACGGCATGAGCGATAAGCTTGGCCCAAGGTCTTTCGGAAAAACTCATGAAATGATATTTTTGGGCAGGGAAATTTCAACTGAAAAAGATTATTCGGAAGAAATTGGCGCAGAAATAGATAAAGAGGTGAATCAAGTTATCAATAAATCGCTTACGCTCGCCAAAAAAATAATAACCACTTATAGAAACGTTTTGGAAGCAATTGCCAAAACTTTAATGCAGAAGGAAACCATTGAGCATGAAGAGTTTTACAAAATCATAAAAAGTTTTAAGCTTAAACCGATCGCAGTGAAGTAAATTTTGAGCGCGCGTAGCTCGACTTGCCCCATTACGTTTGGGCACATAGCTCAATGGCAGAGCAGTCGTCTTATACACGACCGGTTCTAGGTTCGAATCCTAGTGTGCCCACCACTTGACAAAATATGGTCGTTTTTGCTATACTGCTTTTAGCTCTTCTCTATTTGCATTAAAAGATTTGACTTCGGTTTGCGCTGTTCCTGCCTATGACAGGCGAAAAGTGGTGAACCCATGCGCGTAAACCACGGGCTTGAACCAAGGATCAGGCAGCCTTACCGAGGTCTTTTTCCCCGCCGTTGACAGAAATGAGTTCGGCGGGCAGATCCCCTACTTCTCTGGGTTAATGAGGAGCGTGAGCAGAATCCTGGCGGAAATCTTCGCCCCTTCTGCGCCGGGTACGACAACCCCGGCTTTTTGTTTGCCCCGTACTACAACTGCGTAATAACAGTTGTAGTACGGGGTTTGAAAGCATCGCTTAAGTAAGTTAATATCATTTCGCGAGGGCAGTTAGTTCAATGGTAGAACGTCTGTTTTATTCACCCCGCACCTTTTATGGGCACTTAGCTCAGTGGTAGAGCGTCTCGTTTATTCAGCCCGTTAGAAATATATGCGCGGTTAGCTCAGTGGTAGAGCGGCGCCTTTACACGGCGAAGGTCGGGAGTTCAAATCTCTCACCGCGCACAAGGAGAATTTCTAACGGGCCAAGCCGAGAAGGTCCGGGGTTTTCCCGTTTTCATCCCGAGCGGAGCGAGGTGCGGAGCGAGGTTAGGTAAGCGCAATCTCGCCATAACGAAGTTGTGACGCGGACAATCCCTCGAACGCCCACCATTTTTGACAGAACTTAATAGCGGGTGTAAATTTATAAAAATGCCGCCTTTATTGTTTAACAGTTCTTTCGGTTTGAAGTTAAATGTACCGGATGTTGTTGGGGAAATTATCCGTTTTATTAAAGATGAGCCGAAACGTTCTTATAAAGTTATAATTGGCACCGATTCTGAGCAGGTTGGGGAACGCGATGCCGATTTCGTAACTGCGGTTGTGGTTCACCGTCTTGGTAATGGCGGCCGTTATTTTTGGCGGCGGCTTGAATTGGGGAAATTTTATAATTTAAGGGATAGAATTATCCGTGAAGTAATGTTGTCTTTAGAAGTGGCGCAGCAGGTTTTGGGTGAGCTTAAAAAAGAGCCATCGGTTTCAAACTGGGATTTTGAAATTCATGCCGATATCGGTGAAAACGGCGCGACAAAAGTTTTGATTCAGGAAGTGGTTGGCATGATCCGAGCGAATAATTTTGCGGTTAAAACAAAACCAGAAAGTTACGCCGCGACCAAAGTTGCCGACCGGTGTATTTAAGACATGGATAAGATAGTTTTTGATATTGAAACAAAAAATTCTTTCGCCGATGTCGGTGGCGAAGCCAACCTTAGAAATTTAGACGTTTCGGTTGTCGGCGTTTATTCATACAATCAAGATAAATATTTTTGTTTTGAGGAAAACGAACTTGATAGGCTCGGGGAGCTTTTAAAACGCGCCCATCTTTTGGTTGGTTTTTCGAGCAAACGTTTTGATTTGCCGATTTTGGAAAAATATTTTGATTTCAAAATATCAGGCGTGAACCATTTTGACATTTTGGAGGAAATTGAAAAAAACTTCGGCCGCCGAATCGGTTTGGATGCTTTAGCGCAGGCTAATTTAGGTATCGGGAAAACCGGAAAAGGCCTGGAAGCAATTGAGCTTTACCGACGCGGCGAAATCGAAAAGTTGAAAAGTTATTGCCTTCAAGATGTTAAAATAACTAAAGAGATCTTTGAGCTTATTCAAAATAAGGGTTATCTCTGGATTCCGCAAAGAGATTTGCCGCAGATGATAAAACTGCCCCTTATTTATAAAGAAATTGTTTTGCCGCAACCCCAATTGTTGTGAATCCCGTTAGAAGCAACCACGTTATGAATCAAAATATAAATAGCAATCCAAAGATTAAGCCCCGCTTAAAGGTCTTATTACATATACACGGAAGTGTAAACACTTTCTGCTTCTAACGGGATGAAAAAAAATAAAATTTTAGCCGTTGTTATCGTGGCAATTGTAATTGTCGGTCTAGTTATGGCTTATGTGCCGCTTCTATTTTATAGCGCGCCATCTTCATCAAATCCGCCGCCAACCGCTTCGTTGCTACCGTCAACACCAGTCCCCACCTCTACCGCGGAAGAGCCAAAAACAGAAACACCGTCCAATCTGGAAGGATTTTCCGATCTAGGAAATGAACAGGAGGCCTTGGACGAACTGAATAAACTCTTGAATCCTAATAATCAATAATCTCCGGTTGGTTTGACACTTTTCTGATTTCGCCCCTAAAACGTCGGGGGCTTTTTTGTTGGCTTTGTCTAAAATTTCAAGCTAGTGGTGCAGAAATTTTAGAAACAAAACAACAGCCGAGCACTAAATTTGAAATAAATTTAGTGCTCGGTGCGCATCATTCTATATAAATTTATTGCATTTACATTTATAAATCTATAGAATGATGGCATGAAGGATAAAATTTTGGAAAATTTGATTCAAAAAGAAACAAAACGGCAAAGCGACACAATTAATTTGATTGCTTCGGAAAATTATGTTTCGCGAGATGTGTGTGATGCATTAGGGTCGGTTTTTACCAACAAATACGCTGAAGGATATTCCAAGGCGCGTTATTATGGTGGGAATCAAGTTGTTGATGAGCTGGAAAATTTAACCAAAGACCGGGCCATAAAACTTTTCAGGCTTTCGTTCAAGCGCTGGAGCGTAAATGTTCAGCCCTATTCTGGTTCGCCGGCAAATTTAGCGGTTTATCTCGCTTTAGTCCCCCCAAAAGAAAAAATAATGGGCATGCAATTGGATATGGGCGGCCATTTGACTCACGGCCATAAAGCGAGCGCAACCGGAAAATTGTGGAAGCAGATTCCGTACGGCGTAAACAAAAAAACAGAAATCTTAGATTACGACGAAATTTTACGGATCGCCAAAAAAGAAAATCCAAAGCTAATTGTTGCGGGTTACACCTCGTATTCACGAATTATTGATTTTAAAAAATTTAAGAGCATTGCCGATGCGGTCGGCGCAATTTTGATGGTTGATATGTCGCATTTTGCCGGGCTTGTGGCTGGCGGCGTTTATCCTTCACCGTTTTCCGCCAAAGGCGGACAGGCCCTCGCCGATGTTGTCACAACGACCACGCATAAAACATTGCGGGGTCCTCGGTCAGCGTTTATTTTTTCAAGAAGCGAGTTTAGTAAAGCGATTGATAAAACGGTTTTCCCCGGGCTTCAAGGCGGACCGCATGCAAACCAAATTGCGGCCGTATCGGTCGCGCTTTACGAAGCAGGTGAACCTGGTTTTAAAAAATATACAAAACAGATTTTAAGAAACGCCTATATTTTATCGGAAAATTTGTATAAAACCGGCTGGCGAGTTGTTTCGGGCGGCACTGACACGCATTTGTTTCTGGTTGATACCTGGAAGCGGGGTTTGAGCGGTAAAATCGCAAGCGAGCGGTTGGAAGAAGTCGGCATTATTGTGAATAAAAATACAATTCCTTATGACGCGCGAAGCCCGATTGATCCTTCTGGGATTCGCATCGGTACGCCGGCAATAACCACGCGTGGCATGAAAGAAAACGAAATGAAGAAAGTCGCGGATTTAATCAATAGAACGCTCCTTAAAAAAACACCGATTGTAAAATTAAAAGAAGAAACTGCGGCGCTTTGTAGAAAATTTCCACTCAAATGGTAATTGACGGTAAAAAAATTGCAGACGAAATAATTTCTGAATTAAAAAATCAACCGAAGCCGAAAAAATACCTTGCGGCATTTTTAATTGGTGGAAATCGTGCATCAATTAGTTTTTTATCGCAAAAAGAAAAAGTCGCTAAAGAGTTAGGCGTTGATTTTCGGTTGTATAAATTTCCGGAAACAATCACGCAAGACGAATTCCGCAAAGAGATTTTAAAAATCATTTCCCACAAAACCTGCGGCGGCGCGATTGTTCAATTACCGCTTCCGGAACACTTGAACCGCCAGTATATTCTGAACGTAATTCCGCGCGGAAAAGACATTGATATTTTAGGCGAACGGGCGCTGGGCGCGTTTTATGCCGAGCGCAGCTCTGTTTTGCCGCCAGCAGTTGGCGTCGTAGAACACGTTTTGAGAATCATGAATAAAGAATTAAAAATTATGGATGTGGTTGTGATCGGCGCAGGCGCTTTAGTAGGCAAACCAATAGGTTTATGGTTGGAAGAGAAGGTTGCGGGGCTTACGGTTTTTAACGAAAACACAATTAATTTAAGAGATAAATTAAAGAACGCGGATTTAATAATTTCGGGCGTTGGCAAAGCTAATTTATTTAGTGCCGAAAATTTAAAAGAGAGTGCGGTAGTAATTGATTTTGGATATGGCAAGCAAATAGCAAATGGTCTCGATGGCAAAGCCATCGAGGATCCTCGACAAAGTCGGGACAAAGAGCAAATAGCAGGCAATTTTAATTCTAAAGCCATTGGCAATATGCCATTTGCTGTTAGCTATACACCAACGCCGGGCGGCACCGGTCCGATTTTAGTGGCAAAATTATTTGAGAATTTTTATAAATTGAACGAAGATTAAATTATGAAGATTGTTCAAAATCAGATTTCAATAAACGAATTAAAAGAAATGGCAGAGCAGATGTTTGGTAATCTTGTTAAAGCCGTTGTTGATGTAGAAAAAGAAATCATGGCCATTGACGGTGAATTGCACGCCGATTTAGAAACCATTCTTATTGAGAGTGGTTCGCGGCGGGAGAGTGTTTGGGGTATAAATATTTATCCTGATGCCTTTGGTAGAGATGATTGGATTGAATTTGATTCCATGATTAATTTAAAACCCGCTTTAGGAAATAAAATACGCGGCGTGGAAAACGAAGTGATAAGAAAAAAGATAATTGAAGTAGTAAATAAACTTATTCCAAAATGACGTTTCAGCATAAAAATTTAGCCGAAGGAAGATGGAAAGAATTATCTTTTTTTGAGCAGATGGCGAATATCGGCAGCGAAGTGGAGCGAACCATTATTTGGCGTGATAAAAATTCTAAATACAGCGAAACGGCATTTTTGCGGGCGCTTGAGCTTTTAGATTTGACGATTGATGACGAGAAAAATAAAAATCGCTTAAAAGAACTTTGCCGTTTACGGGAGGTGTTGATTGATTACTTTAAATTCGGCAATGATTACGGCTCAAGCGATAAAAAATGGCGAAATTATTTTAATGCTTTTAATTACGCCGCAAGAATTAATAGCTAAAATCGCCTTATTTTAAGCCACTTTTTCGGGCTTGACTTTTGATTGGCAGTATGCTATCATTTAATCACAATCAGGAAGGCTGGTTGCTTTTGTTTCCCGTAAACGGGACTGATGAGTCCGGAGTGCGAAAGCCGCGCTTTAGGACGAAACAGAGTCGTTCTTTGTTAAAAATAATCTCGTTTGGTTGACGAGAAAAAGGAGGGAGATGCTGCATGCTAGGCTCTAGAAGGTTCAATTTCAACGGAGTAGAGTTCGTTTTTGAGGGGAAAAATCTCGTTGTGGAGATTACTATTGAGGATGGTCCCAAAGGAAGATGTTATTACTGCAAACTTCCTGGAGAATGGCGTCCTAGTGATTGGAAAAAAGCCCCGCAACGAATGACAGTCATCCGTAATTCCGATAATGTTCCCGAAGAAGCTAAGGCGAAAGTTAGGAAGGTTTTCTTTGGTTGCAGACCGGTTTGCGACTGGCATCTGTACAGATACCAAAGAGACTTCCACGAAAACGCAAGGAAAGAAGGAATGACATTCTGGGGCGTATTCCTTTGAACTAGTTGCATATCACCCCAACCTCAAAAGGAGGTAGTTAGAATGAAAACCGAAAAGGTTTTCTAGACAGAGCCGATCCGATTGGACGGCTCTTTTTTATTCAATTATTAAAAGCTAATTTTCTAAAAGCTAGTTTCCTATTTCACCACCTCCATTACTTTTTTCTTAATCGCCTCAAGCAGTTTTTTATCCGTCTTTAATTTTTCGCAGGCGTTCGCAGTTTTTATCCATTTGACTTTGTAATACAATTTGTTACAGTTATGGCAAAGGTCGTAAAATCAAAAAAATTCTGCACAATGAGAAAAATAATTAACATTTCCCTGCCGGAGGAACTTAAAAAAGAGGTCGGAAAAGTCGTAAAAAGCGGCCGGTACGCGACCGCGAGCGAATTTTTCCGCGATTTAATCCGTCTTTGGAAAGAAGAGGAACTGCTTCAAGAATTGCGGGAAAGCCAGCTCGAAATCGCCCGCGGCAAGGGCAAGGTTTTGAAATCTTTAAAAGATTTGCGGTAATTCCGCATTTTCATGAAAATTATCTATACTTCGAAATTCAAAAGAGAGTATAAGAAATTGTCTCGGAATATCAAACTATCAGCCGAAAAGAAAGAGAGGATTTTCAGGCAAAATCCCTTTGAACCATCGCTTGATACTCATAAATTGCATGGCCGATTTCGGGAATTTTGGTCGTTTTCAATCGGTTTTAAATACAGAATTATTTTTGAATTTAACGAGAAAGGTGTTGTTTATTTTCATTCCGTCGGCGCTCACGATATTTATCAATAAATTTAACCAAGCTTTTATTTCACCACCTCCATTACTTTTTTCTTAATCGCCTCAAGCAGTTTTTTATCCGTCTTTAATTTTTCGCGGATAGTTTCAAAGCCAACGCCTAATTTTTCATTTTCAAAACTGTAGCTTGCGCCGGCTTTTGACATCACCCCGTATTTTAGCCCCGTGTTTATCACGTCTGATTCGTAAGAAATCCCCTCGCCGTACATAATGTCAAACTCGGCGATTTTAAACGGCGGCGCAACTTTGTTTTTGACAACTTTTGCTTTAGTACGGTTCCCCACAATCTCTTCGCCTTTTTTCACCTGGGCAATACGGCGGATATCAATTCTTACTGACGCGTAAAACTTAAGAGCCATTCCGCCGGTCGTTGTTTCCGGATTTCCAAAAATGACACCTATTTTCATTCTTATTTGATTTATGAAAATTACAATGGTGTCGGATTTTGAAGCAATGGCTGTTAGTTTGCGAAGCGCTTGAGACATTAGCCGCGCTTGAGCTCCCATTTGATGGGCGCCCATTTCGCCCTCGATTTCTGCCTTTGGCGTTAAAGCCGCGACCGAATCAACGACAATAATATCAATAATTCCGGACCTGACCAAGCTTTCCAAAATATTTAGAGCTTCTTCGCCGTTGTCGGGCTGGGAAATAATCAGGTCTTTAATTTTGACCCCGATTTTTTGGGCGTAATCCGGATCAAGCGCGTGCTCGGCATCAATAAAAGCCGCCCTGCCACTTCGCCTTTGAACTTCGGCAACTGCATGAAGAGCAAGCGTTGTTTTGCCCGAACTCTCCGGTCCGAAAATTTCAATGATTCTCCCCTTTGGCAGGCCGCCGCCCAAGGCCATATCCAGAGAAAAAGAGCCGGAAGGAATTGTTTCAACTTTTGCTCTTTGAGCATCGCCTAATTTCATTATCGCGCCTTCGCCAAAACGCGACTGGAGCGATTCCATCAAATTTTCCAGTTCGTTTTTTGTTTCTTTAATATCTTTATCTTTTTTTGCGGGGACCATTTGTTATTGATTGGCTGGTAATTCCTCTTCGGGCGACGGCGGCGCCTCGGGCGCTTCGTAAAAGATTTGTTTGTTGATTATAAATTCCTTACCCAGAAGTTTTTTTACGCTAAAGGTTAAAGTATTGAATCTTGGTTGGAGTTCTATTGTTTTTTCAAAATTACCTTCTTTATCAGGATAAAGCTTTTCGCCATTCAAGGTCAATTGGTCATTGGCTGGTTTGATTCTGCCGACAATTTTGAAAATTTTGTCGTGAACAATCGTCTGGTCGTCATTTAAGTTGGTAAAAGTTAATTCAGTGCGACCCAAAGACGAGGTGATTTTTATGAGAAAATATCCGAAAGCAATTACCAAAAGCAAAATTATTAAAGCCAGCCGCTTTTTGAATTTCGGCGGCGCAAACCGGTTTTTCGGCAGATGGTCTTTTTCGCCGGAGCGGCGGAGCGATTCGTTGTTTTTGAGATATTCGCGCCACACCCTTTCGCCGTCGAGATTTAGAGTTTCAGCAATTTTCATCAAATAGCCGCGAGCATAAGGTAGCGACGGCAGTTTTTCTATTTTTCCTTCAATGAACGAGACAATAAATCTTTCGGAAACGCCGGTTAGTTGGGACAAGCGTTCAACCGAAAGCCCCTTGGTGCGCAGCGCGTCAAGAATCAACGAAGATATGTTTTTTGAATCGTATTCGGGAGGCATAATTTATTTTACGGTTTTAGGATTTCCCGCGGTTTCGCTCCGTCGCCGGGCCCGATGATTTCTTGCTCTTCCATCATATCCAAAAGCCGAGCGGCTCGGGCATAACCGACCTTAAGCCGTCTTTGAAGCAAGGAGGCCGAAGCTTTTCCGGCGGCGCGGACGGTTTCCACGGCTTCGTGGAAAAGTTCGTCATCGTTCTCGTTGTAATCGTCAAAGCTTAGCGACTGTGTTCCGTTTTCGCCGTTTTTTTCGAGCGACAAATTTTCCTCCTCTTCCTCGATTAACGGTTCGTTATTCTTTTTTATAAAATCAACAACCTTTTTTACTTCAGTTTCGCCAAGATAGGCGCCTTGGATTCTTTTTGGTTTTGAGCTCTCTGCAGAAACGAAAAGTAAATCGCCGTTGCCTAGAAGTTTTTCCGCGCCGGCGCTGTCAAGAATTGTTCTTGAATCAACTTGGCTCGCAACCTGAAGGGCGATGCGCGTGGTGATATTTGCTTTGATTAGGCCGGTGATGACTTCAACCGACGGTCGCTGGGTTGAAACGACTAAATGAATGCCGGTTGCGCGCGACATTTGGGCAAGCCGGATAATTGAACCTTCCACCTCGCGACCGAAAGAAGTCATCAGGTCCGCCAATTCGTCGATAACAATCAGAATATAAGGCATTTTTTTTTCTGAGCGGTTATAACTTTTAATATCGCGGACGCCGGCTCCAAGCAGAACTTCGTAACGCCGGTCCATTTCCTGAATGGCCCAGCGAAGCGCGCCGATTGATTTTTTATTATCGGTGATAACCGGTGAGAGCAGATGCGGAATGCCGTCATAAGTTGAGAGTTCCACTCTTTTCGGGTCAACCATAATCAAACGCAGCATTTCCGGCGAATTTTTGTAAAGCAGAGAAATTAAAAGTGAGTGAATCATGATTGATTTGCCCGAACCAGTTGCGCCGGCAATCAAAAGGTGGGGCATTTTATCAATATTTGAAAAAACCGGTTCGCCGCTTACATTTCTGCCCAAAGCAAAGGCAAGCGGTTCGGCTTTTTGGAAATCAGGATAAGAAAGTAAGCTGCCCAGACGGACAAGGGCGGCGGCTTTGTTCGGCACCTCAATGCCGACAAGAGATTTTCCCGGAATCGGCGCTTCTATTCTTATGGGGTGGGCGGCTAAAGCCAGCGCCAGATCTTGGTTTAGGGCTGTAATTTTTGAAAGTTTCACGCCTTCGGCCGGTTTGAGGGTGTATCGGGTAACAGTAGGCCCGACATTAATCTCGCCCATTTCAACGGCAATGCCGAAACTTTCAAGTGTTCTTTTCACGATGTTGGCGTTGGCTCGCAAATCGCCGATTGTCGGTTTTTCCAAAGTAGCGTTTAAAAGCGAAAGCGGCGGCGGCACGTAATTTTGAATCGGTTTTAGAACGCCCGTTATTTTTGTTTTGGGCTCTTGGGTTTGGGTTTGTTTTTCCTGGGGTGTCTGTTTTGGCGGTTCTGATTTTAAGGCTTCTTCTTCTGGAGCCGCTGGTGGTAAATTGATTTCCGGTTCTTTGATGGCCGCTCCCGATTTTTGGAATTTTGGCAAATTCAATTTAAACGGCCGGTTTAAAACAATTAAAAAAGAGATAATAAGCAGAGTAAAAGTGATGACTAATGATGCGGTTGTGCCAAACGGCGTTTTTAGTGAGCCGATGACCGCGCCGGTTAGGCCGCCTTTGCCAGGCGAGATAATATCAATAAAACCTAAACCCGAAACAAGAAAAACTATACTACTCGCTAAGGTGAGACCGAAAATTTTTGTTTTTTCGGCCGCGATTAAAGAAAGCGCCAAAATGAAAGAAATGACCGGGAAAAGATAATAGCCCCAGCCAAAAAGTTTTTGAAAAAAATTATACAAGAGGGCGCCGACCGGCCCAGCTTGGTGCGCGGCGGCCAAAATAAAGAGTGTGGCAGCGGCAAGAAAAACAATAACCCAAACACACTTTTTTATATCGGGATGAACGTTTGAGAAGAACGGTTCTCTATTATTTTTCCGGCGCGACATCATTTCTATTAAAGATTAAAATCGTTTAAAATTCAAATAAAGGGTTTTGTTTTTGAATCTTGGAATAAAATAACAAAACCTTTATCGAGCATATAATTTGTGTGTTCGGTGCGCAAATTTATGAATTCACTGCGTTTGGATAAATTTGGCATATTTAAAGTTTAATGATATTAGCAGGCGGGAGCCTTTGATAAAATTGTTAAGAAATAAAAAGTTTGGCCACCACGTTTATGCAAAAAGCTCATGGATTGACTTAAAAAAGTTTTCTGCTAATCTTTGGTTTAGTAACTTTTTTCGAAATGATGGCGAGGCAGGCTGCAATAAGGTCATGGTCGGTAAGGGGTATGTCACGTGGCCTTTTGCCTGTCTCGCCGCCAGCCTGTGGTGGGGCGGTCGCTCCGAGAGCAAAGATGGATTTTCGGACACTCCTTCCGTCTAGCTCTGACTGCTCCACCGCCAGTTCCCCCAAGCCCCGATCTTGCATCGGGGCTTTCTTTTTGTTATAGATTGAATTAGCAACTTTGACCGAGCTTGGTGGAGTGGGTAGTGCCGGGCTTTGAATGCGCGTGCATTCCTCTCACGCTTCAGGGGGGAAAACGGCGCTTAAGGCCCTTGCCCGCTTCACCATCAAAATATAAAAGAGCGAGACAACTGTTAGAGTCCGGACGCGCCACGCAAATTACTCACGGCGGGGGGACCGCCAGTGGAGGGGGTAGATCACCCTAATTGCGTCGCCGGCTGTCAAATGGTTGTCTCGCTCTGTACGCTCTTGTGGCGGGAAAAACTTTTCCGGTTTGCGTTGTGTGGGAACGCGGCTGGAAATAGTAGAGAAAGTTGGGCGCTTTAAGCCCAATCCTTGGACTTTCTCACCCGCCGCCAGTTTAGAGACGCATCCGCCCCGACCGAAAGTCGGGGCGCTTTCTTTAAAATTTAATTTACTGAAAAATTAAAAATATCAGAAAATCAAGAAAAACAAGAAAAATTGAAAAACCCGAAAAAATTGAAAAATCAATTAAATTGAAAAACCCGATAATGCGATGAAACCTACATCGTCTATTTTTAGGTGTTTATCTGTCGCAAAACGGACAAGCCGATAAGCTTATAAAACCTACACTTTTCATTTTTTGCAACTTGTAGTGTTTGTCGACCAACTATGTGGATAATTAATTTTTATTCAAATTTCGGATTTTTATCAAAATAACCTCGTTTGTATTGGCGGTATAAAAATTTGGTCATGTCGCTTGTATCCGAATCATTCATCTTTTCCAACCAATTAATGAATTGCTTTCCTTTATTCCCGTAAAGTTTTTTATAGAAAAACGGAATAATTATAGTGTATATTTGGGGGAATTCTCTGACGATAAGCATTGCCTGCCTACCGCGATTAGGTTTATCTTTTGTAGCTGTTTTATGATTATAAACCCTATTATCTAGGCCTAGACTATTCCTGACACTCCTTAATAATTCTTCATCTCTCTCGTGCATTTTAAGAGCAAATGCTGGAACTTTAACTTTTTTAATACTTCCGTCCGACATTTTTCTCGGGGATGTAGAAAAAGTAAAAGTTCCTTCACCTTCTACAAGACCACGTATATAATCATAAGGAAGTCCGTGCATGTCTTAATTATATCAATAAATGACTCAAAAATCAGAATTGGGTAAAGCCGGCGAGGACTTTGCCTGTGAATATCTTATTAGGGGTGGCTATAAGATAGTGGCGAGAAATTTTCGGCGACCGTTTGGTGAGCTTGATATTGTTGCAATTTCAAAAAACAAAACCCTTGTCTTTTTTGAAGTAAAAACCATGTCACTGACTAATTCTCAGGGATTAAAACCTGAAGATCAAATGAGCAATGCGAAGATAAGGAAATTTAAAAAAATCGCGCAACTTTATGCCGGCGAAAATGAAAAATTAATATCTGATAAAAAGGGCTGGCGATTAGATTTAATAACGCTTGCAGTAAATAGTATTGAATCATTGACAAATACTGGAAATAATTTTATTCTCAAGCATTACGAAAACATTTAATTTTTTCTTTAAACGTAGGGGATTGACTTCAAATCTTTTTTTTGGTAAAATTAAAATCACCCGCCCTTTAACATAAAGTTGTAAAAAGCCCGACAGCTTGCTTATGCATCAGCGAAGAACCGTTCTTCCCGCAAGGCCGTCCAAGGAGGTTTGTGATGGGAGGTTTGGATTTGTGGCTTGCACGGTCAACCGCCGGTGAAACTTTTTTTGATTCTCAAGTTGCTAATTTAACAAAACGTAGATATCCGCAATCACTACATCTCACAATCGGAGAGTTCCTTTCACTTTTGCAGCCGCTTAGGAGGCGAACAAAAGAAATAGATTGTTCCAATAAGAGTCGTATTCCGTTTCTTGTTGTTTTCCCGGGAAAAGCAATTCCTCTTGAGAAACAATTAGACAGAATAAGGTTTGATGATCGACGGTGTGTTACGAAGTTGAAGCTTGCGGATCTTGTGCCGGACTTGGACGAAGAATTGCCGGCCTTGCCCTATCTTGCTTTGGATGTTGAGCGCGGTGGCCTCACGAAAGGTTTAGCCGCGGAAGAAAGTGTTCAAGTTTTCAGAAGCGAGAATCGTTTGGCCTTAACCGTGGAAGAAGGCGCTGCTTTGCTCACGCACGCTCCCAATGTTCTGCGTTATCACAACATTGGTTGCGCCGGCAATTCTTTGAATGGCTGTTTTGTGCCTGGTTTTGGCCGGTGTCCGGTTTGGGGATTGATTCTCACTGTCTTCGGCAAAGAAAGAGCTAAACCGGATTTGGGTTTCGCTTCTTGCGGCAGGAGATTGCGATTTGGCGAGGCCCTGCGGGCTTAAGTTTAGAAAAAGGCAGATCAAGCGATCTGCCTTTTGCATATACATTGACACTGGATTGCAGTGTGCTAACATTATTTTGTCAGTCCGCTCCGAAAGAGCGGAT
>CAYIEJ010000002.1:29099-33803 GCA_964362455.1 uncultured Candidatus Saccharibacteria bacterium
CACTGGATTGCAGTGTGCTAACATTATTTTGTCAGTCCGCTCCGAAAGAGCGGATTATTTAAAAGATTTTGTCTGAAATTTAAAGCCGGAGGCGAATAAATTTTAGTTACAAAACTTTTACCGAGCACATAAATTTCTAAAATTTTTATAGGCAAGAAACAAAACAAAAAAACCATGAATTTTTCAACAGTCGTAATAAAAATTTATGTGCTCGGTGCTTAATGTTGTAGCTAACCGGAGCACACAATCATTAGATCTAAGAAAGATGTCAAAAATTATAAAGAAATCAAATTTAAAACCTAAACCGTCGTATAATTCCTGTGGGCTCGGTTAGATAACATTGGCATGGACCTAAAATTATTGGCGTCAGCCGTTGAGCAGATTGCCGCTGAAAAAAGCATCAGTTCCGAAAAGGTGCTTGAGGCAATCGAAGCGGCGATTGCCGCCGCCTACAAAAAGGAATATCGAAAGCGTTCCGAGATAATAAAAGCCCGATTTGATTTGAAAACCGGCGATATTAAATTTTGGCAAGTCAAAACAGTTGTTGACCCGTCGCAAGTTAGAATTGTTGAAAATGAAGAAGCGGTTGTTCCGCCGGATCTCGGGACGGGTCCGACGTCTTCGGAACGAGAAGAGGTTTTGCCGCGTTATAATCCCGACCGGCACATTTTCTTAGAAGACGCGGAAAAAATTAAAGCCAGCGTTCAAGTCGGCGAGGAGTTGGAATTTCCGCTTGAAACGCATGAAGATTTCGGAAGAATCGCCGCCCAAGCGGCAAAGCAGGTTGTTTTGCAGAATATCCGCGAGGCCGAAAGAATGTCGGTCCGCGAGGAATTTGCCGATAAAGAAGGCGAAATTGTAAGCGGCGTTATTCAGCGTTTTGAACGCGGCAATGTTTATGTGGACCTTGGCCGGGCAGTGGGCATTATTTTTCATAACGAATGTATTCCGGGAGAGCATTATAAAGTCGGTACCCGAATGCGGTTTTACGTTTTAGCGGTTCAGGACGATCCGCGGCGGCCGGGCATTATTCTTTCTCGTTCTCATCCGAATTTTGTCAGCAAACTTTTCGAACTGGAGGTGCCGGAAATAGCCGATAAGGTTGTGGAAATTAAGCAGATTGCGCGGGAGCCCGGCAGCCGGACAAAAATCGCGGTTTCCTCAATCCAGGATGGTATTGATCCGGTTGGTTCAGTAGTTGGTCAGCGGGGGACGCGGGTAATGGCCGTCACTAACGAATTGGGTAATGAGAAAATTGATGTTGTGGAATGGTCAGAGGAAGCGGAAAAATATATTGGCAATTCTCTGTCGCCGGCGAAGGTAAAATTGGTAGAGGTTTCGCCGCGGCGCGAGGCAAGAGTACTGGTTGCCGAGGATCAGTTAAGTTTGGCTATTGGTAAAGGCGGTCAAAACGTAAGGTTGGCAGCAAAGCTGACCGGTTGGAAAATTGATGTTCGTTCGCAGTCGCGGCCAGAAGAGGTTCAGGAGGGTGGCGTGGCTATTGCCGAGGAGGAGGTTGCCGAATCGGGGGCAACGGTTGAGGGCGAAACAGAAGAATCTGCTCAAGAGAAACAGGCGGAAGAGAACAAAAGCGAAGAATAAAAATCTAAATTTCAAAAATGTTTTATTTAATTTTTATCCCGATAGTTTTAGCTGTCGTCTATACTGGTTATCTGATTTTTTGGTTGAAAAAACAATCTTCCGGTAGCGAAGAAATGAAAAAAATTTCTCGGGCCATTCAAGAAGGTTCTGCCGCTTATCTTAACCGTCAATACAAAACAGTTGGCCTTGTCGCCGCGGTTATTTTTATAGTGATTGGATTTGTTTTGAATTGGCTTACGGCTTTTGGTTTTCTAATCGGCGCTTTGGCTTCGGCTACTGCTGGTTATATCGGTATGAACGTGGCCGTGCGCTCAAATGCTAAAACCACTGAAGCCGCTAAAAAGGGTTTAAAATCTTCGTTATCGCTTGCTTTTCGGGCCGGTTCGGTAACTGGTTTTTTGGTTGTGATTTTGGCGCTCCTCGCGGTCGCGCTTTTTTATATTTTGACCCGGGAAACAGAAGCCTTAATCGGTCTTGGTTTTGGCGCGAGTTTGATTTCTATTTTTGCGCGGTTAGGCGGCGGTATTTTTACGAAAGCCGCTGATGTCGGCACTGATTTGGTCGGTAAGGTTGAGGCTGGTATTCCCGAAGACGACCCAAGAAACCCGGGCGTGATTGCCGATAATGTCGGTGACAATGTCGGCGATTGCGCCGGTATGGCCGCCGATCTTTTTGAAACTTACGCCGTTACCCTAACCGCGGCAATTCTTTTGGGGACCGTTGCCTTTAGCGGCTCTTTCACTCAAATTGCCTTTCCGCTTGTCTTGGGCGGTTTGGCGATTTTTGCTTCTATTGTCGGCAGTTTTTTTGTCCGGCTCGGCAGGGGCGGGGGAATTATGAATGCCCTTTACAAGGGTTTAATTGTTTCGCTTTTATCTTCGGGAATCCTTTTTTATTTCGCTTCGCGTTATTATTTCAAGGAGAATTATTTAAATATATTTTTTTCAAGTTTAATTGGTCTTGCGGTTACCGGCTTGATGGTTGTGGTGACTGATTATTATACCGCTAAAAAATATCGGCCGGTAAAAAGCATTGCCGAAGCTTCGAAATCGGGACACGGCACTAATATTATTATCGGTCTTGCTGTTGCGATGGAATCAACTTTTCTTCCTGTTTTGATAATTGCCGCCGGAATTTTAGGAGCTTATGCCCTAACCGGAATTTATGGCATTGCGATTGCGGCAACGGCCATGCTTTCGGTCGCCGGCATTATTGTCGCGGTTGATTCTTTCGGCCCGATTACCGATAACGCGGGCGGCATTGCCGAGATGACAAACGCGCCGGAGGAAATTCGAAAAATCACCGACGCTTTGGATGCTGTCGGGAACACGACAAAAGCCGTGACCAAGGGTTATGCGATTGCTTCGGCTGGGCTTGCGGCCCTGGTTTTGTTTGCCGGTTATACCCAGGAATTTTTAAATATAGGCAAATCGATTACTTTTGATGTTGAAAATCCCAATGTTTTAATCGGTTTATTTTTAGGCGCCGCCGTTCCCTATCTTTTCAGTTCAATGGCAATGCGATCTGTTGGTAAAGCAGCCGGCGCGATTGTGGAAGAAATTCGGCGTCAGTTTCGGGAAATTAAAGGGTTGATGGAAGGAAGCGCAAAACCGGAATATGGGCGAGCAGTTGATATTGTGACAAAAGCAGCGCTTCGGGAAATGATTTTACCGGCGCTTTTGCCCATCGTTTCAGTTTTGGCAGTCGGATTTATTTTCGGGGCGCAGGCGCTCGGCGGATTTTTAATGGGCGTGATTATTTCAGGCATATTTCTTGCGATTTCAATGACCTCGGGCGGCGCGGCTTGGGACAATGCCAAAAAATATATTGAAGATGGTAAATTTGGCGGCAAGGGCTCGGAAGCGCACAAGGCCGCTGTCACGGGCGATACAGTCGGCGATCCTTACAAAGACACGGCTGGGCCCGCCATTAATCCGCTTATTAAAGTAATCAATATCGTAGCTTTGCTTATAGTTCCGTTTTTGTAGATTTTGAACGGTTTTTTCCCTCACCCTTGAATAAGAGTGAGGGATTGACAAATTTATATTAGTGCGCTATACTATAAATAGTTCCTTACAATGCTGATTTGGAGTCTTGTCAATTAGGCAAGATGGAGAATCAGCAACAAAAGAAAGGAAAGAGAAATGGCCAGCAAGTCGAGTGTTGTTGCCGGAATGCAGTTTGGTTCCGAGTTTCTCTCTAACGTGTGTAAGGGTGTTCTGCGTCGCGGCGGCACTCACGAACAGGTTTTTGAAGCAATGAAGACCGAAAGTGGACTCGCGGAAGAGTTCGCCGAACTCATCGTCGTCAAGACGAAGCCCATCCTCAAGTCCCTCAATCTCATCGCGAGGAACATCGTCGTGAATGCCAGGGCCTTCACCAAGGCCTCGTTCTTCGAGAAGGGCCCCGCAAAGCTCTGGTTCGGAGAGAGCTTCAGGAACTGGATTCTTCCGGCAATCCCCGATGAGATCCCAGAATTCCAAGGCAACCTCGCAAAGCACGAACTCATGAAGTCGATGAACGACTCCGAGATCCTTGCAGAACTTGGGTCTCCCCAGCCGTTCACCATCCCCGAGTTCGTGGCAATCGTGAAGTCCCTCGTCGAGAAGCAGCCCCAAGGAGAAGCAGGCACACTCTTGAGCAATGGCTACGCCAACATCTTCTATGTGCAACTAGAAGATGGTCGCGTCGTGGCCGCGGGCGTGTACTGGGTCTCGGGCTGTCGCGAGTGGGACCTGGGCGCCTACGGCTTGGGCGGCGGTGGGTGGAGTGGCGGCGACTGCGTGTTCTCTCGCAACTGACCTGGCCCGACTGCCTGACGCAGTCAGGCGGGCGGGCCTCTTGAATTCTCAATTTTTTTTCTTCATAGCGCCTGCCCGGTTTCACCGGACAGGCGCTTTCTGTTTTTTGTTCATACGCAATTAACATCCTCAAAACGATGCATATGCATCGTTTTGAGGATGACTAATTAGTGGAAATCAAAGTGTTTTTTAATTTCTTCGTCGCCGTCAATAACATCAACAATCATTATTTTGCAGAATTTTTCCAAACCTTCATCAATAATAAATTCCCAAATACTTTGCGCTAATTGAGTCGGCCCGA
>CAYIEJ010000003.1:0-32003 GCA_964362455.1 uncultured Candidatus Saccharibacteria bacterium
CGCCGCCATTATGACATTTATCGGCGGCCAATCGCTCACAATCGACACCAGCGAAAGTAATCGCGCCCTTCTTTTGGCGCGACAAGGTATTGAAGAAGCCGAGCGCGACGCTAATCTTAATTTCAACGGTTTGGCGAGCAGTTCAATTATTCAAAACGGATTTACTAGAGAAATTATTGTCAGTAATTTTCTTCCGCCGCATCAAAAAGAAATTGTGAGCCGTGTCAGTTGGCAAAGCGACCCGCTCCGCACTCAAACCGTTGAACTTATAACGCTGGTTACGGATTGGCGATCGCTTTTGGAGTCCGGCAACGACCCGGGCGGCGAAGATCCGACCGGCGATTGGCAAAACCCGAGAACTTTAGGATCAATTGATTTGGGACCCGGCAACCAAGCTACTGATTTGGACGTAAAAAACAAAATAATTTACATGGCAGGTTTGGCTTCCGACCCTAAAAAACACGACTTTTTTGTTGTTGACGCCACAAACGGACAAAGTCCGATTATTTTAAACAGTACAAGCACCGGGCCGGGGCTTCTGGCTTTGGATGTGGCAGAAAACTATGCTTATGCCGGCAATAATGACACAGACGCCCAACTGCAAATAATTGACGTCTCTAATCCGAATCAAGCCATACCGATTAAATCATTCAAACTAAACGGTGTCTCTGGTTCCGGCGCAGTCGGCAATTCAATCTTTTATTCCAATTCCAAAATTTATATCGGCACTAAAAATGCCACTGGCCCAGAATTTAATATTATTGATGTTTCTGATCCAGCTAACCCGCTTCTTCTTGGCGCTTATGAAATCGGCGCCGATGTTAATACTATTCACGTGGCCGGCAATACGGCATTTTTAGCCACTGCCAATGATAACGCCGAATTACTCCTGCTTAATGTCAGGAACCCCGCGAATATCACGAGTTCGGGTTCATTTAATTTACAAAACACTGCCGACGGCCAAAGCCTTTATCTTATCGGAACTAAAATTTATTTTGGGAGATTAGCGAGCGGCGATCCGGAATTTTATATCCTTGATGTTTCAGAACCTTCTTCAATCCAAATCTTGGCCAGCCAAAACGTTGATACCGACATAAACGACATTGTCGTGCGCGGTAAATACGCATTCTTAAGCACTACTGATTCCAATAAAGAATTTCAAGTATGGAATATTGAAAATCCGACAAGCACAACTTTTATAAGCTCGTTTAATTTTCCTCAAGTCGCAAGCGGCATTGATTACGAAGACAACCAAGTTTATACGGCTGTCCGAAGCAATGATGCCCTTAGAATTATTACCTCGCAATAGCATGAAAAATAAAAAACAAGCCGGAGTAACGCTTGTAGAAACCCTTCTCTACGCGGTTTTTTTCGCTTTGATGATCGGCTTTGCGATGTTTTCGTTTAATCAAATTTTGGAAGCGAACCTCAAACACCAGAACCGCCTGGAAGTAGAAATTGAAGCCAATTTTATAATGCAAAAAATACTCTGGGCGCTAAGCGATGCCCAAACCATTAATGAGCCAGCCGTAAATACTACCTCATCAATCCTTTCCGTCACTAAATATAATTTCGCGCAAAATTCGCTTGTTTTTGATTTGGATTCGGAAAATATCCGACTAAGACGGGGAGCGGGGGATCTGCCCGGACCGGCGATAATTCTAAACAGCAATACTGTTCGGATAACTAATCTATCTTTTTATCGCTCGCCCGAAATCGGCAATCAACCAGAAGCAATCGCCATAACTTTATCGGTTGCCGCCTTGCCTCAACCGATCGGACCAACGGCTTCAACCACGCTGACTACGAAAATTTATCTTAAAAAATGAAGATGAAATTTAATTACAAAAATAAAGACGGATACATTGCGATTGTTTCGGCGTTAATTCTGACGGCATTAATAATCACCATTGTTGCCTCAATCAGCCTTTCCGTTTTTGTCGGCCGTAGCAATATTTTAAACTCTTCCTTTAAAGAAATGAGCCGCTCTTTGGCTAACGCCTGCATGAATGTCGCGCTTTTGAAATTGGTGCTTGATCCCAATTATGCGGGCGGCGAAACGGTTACTGTGAGCTCTGATTGTGATATTATATCTGTAACCGTAAACGGCAATCAAAAAACCATTACTGTTCAAGCCGTCTCTGACGGCGCCGCCACCAATATTCGTCGGGTAATAAACATGAGCGACTTTACAATTTTAAACTCGGAGGAATTTTAAATAAAAATGAGGAAGGGTTTTACGCTTATTGAAATTTTAATCGTAATCGGGTTGATTGTTATTTTGGGCGGCATTGCCATTATGACTTTAAAACCGGGCGAACTGCTTGCCCGCGGCAGAAACGGAGCCCGCATCTCTCATCTTCATACAATCGCAAATGCGATTTGGCAAAATAAAAGTGATAACAGAGGAATCTTTAATTGTGGCAGTATCCCAACCTCAACAACAAAAATGGCTGTTGGCGCGGGAAATTATGATATTGCGCCATGTCTTGTACCCGCATATCTTCCAAACATGCCCTATGACCCCAATACCGCAGGCGCGCATTTCTCTTCAACCACGGACTATGATACTGGTTACAACATTATATTAAACGCTTCGACCAGCAGAATTACAATATCCGCGCCAAACGCAGAACTTAATGAAATAATTTCAGTTACCAGATAAATTCAACCTCCCAGTTTTCTAGCAATCAACAGTTAATTTACAGAAACTCTTGCGAAATTTTGCAGAAAGAACAAAATAGAATTAATGGAAAAACCAGAAAATTTAGAGCAAGCAAAATCAGACACAGAATTAGAACTAGAAAGAATAGCTCAGGAATTTAGCGAAATAGCATTTCCCAGCTTGGAATATATGGAAGGAAAAATTAAAATAGATCATTCATTACCGTTAGCTGAAAAAGGCTTTATTAGAGCTAAAGAAAACGAAGGAGGATTGGTTCAAATAATATTTGAAAAAGCTGACGGTTCAATTATAAATTTCAGAAAATTCCTTCCGCCTGATTGGCAATTTGTTTCGCCATCCTGGTGCTTAAAAACTGAAGATCAACAAAAAGGAGCCGGTATATGGTATACAGACGAACGCGCAAAAATTATTTCAATTGGCGAAATTAGAAATATTGAGTCTACTTTAGCGTTACTGCATGAATTGGGTCATGTTCAAAAACCAGAGAATATGGAAAAAGCCGGAAGAGTTTTCAAAGATTATGGAAGAAGCCGCCCTTTTAATTACGAAAGCTCATTTACTGAAAGAAGTGCGTGGGCAGATACGATTAAGATAATGCGTGGTCTTAAGAAAGAAGGTTTAGATCTGTTTGAAATATTTGGTTGGGAGAAAATAAAAAGATTTGTATTCGCCAGTTTAGCAAATCATCGTTATCAAGCACGTCTTGGGGATTTAAAATCAAAAGAAGCGGCTATGGAAATGATGAAAAACTCAACTGGTTCAGAACCAAAATTTATTGATGAGGATTTACTATATTTAGAAAAATTATTTGATAAGGGAAGATTTGTAAGCATTGAAAGCTAAAAAGCTTGCGAAATTTTGCAGGAGGGATAGGATTTCGTAGAATTAATTTTTCAAACTCTCAATAATCGCAACTTCTAGGGGGATAATTGGGAATTGGCTGTAACGCATTTGGCTGTAGGCGTTTATTAATTCTTTTAAAAGCTTCAAGTGGTCTTCTTCAAAAATCGCGGCGTGGACAATAAGTTTATTTAAATGTTCTTCCATTAGTTCTGTCTGAAACATTGACTTCATATTGGGATTGAATTTTAAAACCGCGGCGCGCCGCAAATACCTGATTAAATCTTTTGTAAATTGCACAAGATTATAACCGCCGTCCTCAATTTCAGACAAAGTTTCCAACGCTTTATCCAATTCTTTTTTAAGCAAAAATCCGCCGAATTCCGAAAGCTTGTCAAACCCGATTTTGCCAAGCATGTTTTCCACATCGTGAAGAGTAATACTCTTACCACCAAAAGTTATGAGTTGGTCCAAAAGCGACTCGGCATCCCGAAAACTGCCTTCGGCTGAAGTGGCAATCAAATCCATTGCTTCATTATCAATCGTGACTTGTTCTTCTTTAGTGATGCGTTTTAATTTATCAACAATTTGCTTGAAACTAACTCTTTTGAAATAAAACTGCTGGGCGCGCGAAGCGATTGTCGCCGGAATTTTTTCTATTTCGGTTGTCGCCAAAATTAAAATCACATAAGGCGGCGGCTCCTCCAGAGTTTTTAAAAGCGCGTTAAACGCTTCTTTGGTTAACATATGCGCCTCGTCAATAATAAAAACTTTATAGCGCGAGGAGGAGGGGGAGACCCGAACGTTTTCTTTAAGATCCCGAATCTCGTCAATGCCGCGATTTGAAGCGGCGTCAATTTCAATCACATCCAAACTCAAACCATCATCAATTTCTTTGCAAAACCGGCACTTGTTGCAGGGCTCGCCTTTACTCTTAAAAGCGGCATCGGTCTGCCGAGTTTCACAATTCGCAATTTTAGCAATCAAGCGGGCAGTTGTAGTTTTGCCAGTGCCGCGCGGTCCCGCAAAAATATAAGCGTGCGCCAATTTCTCCTGCCGCCCCGCTTCCTTCAAAATTCTCGCGGTCAATTCCTGCCCCAATAAATCCTCAAAAGTGGTAGGTCGATATTTTCTGTAAATCGCTAAAGCCATCGCCTTGATTATAATTCAAATTATCAGATAATTAAAATAGTTGAAAAATGAAAGAAAACTTTAGCGAACAGCAAAAAGAAAACCGCGATGGCTTTAAAAAATATATCTTCAGAGACAATCGTCAACATCCGCCTTTGGTAATCTTTGAATGTGTCAGCGACGATATTTTAGGTGCCGACGAACAATACAAAGTTGCAACCGGCAATGACCCGGAAAAACAACCATATATTGGCTGTGAAATTATACCAATAGAAAATGATGAAATTAAATCAGCTGAATAAACTTATCCTAAAAAGTTCAGCATTTAAAGACAATGAGTTTATTCCGGCCAAATACACCTGCGAGGGCGAAAACGTCAATCCACTCTTTGAAATCAAAGGCACGCCTGAAAATACAAAAAGCTTGGTTTTGATAATGGATGACCCCGACGCAACCGGCGGCATTACTTGGGATCACTGGCTTCTTTTCAATATCAACTCACAAACCCAATACATTGAAGAGGGAAGTATTTCGGAAAATACCCTTCAAGGCAAAAACGGCTGGGGCAAAAATGAATACGGCGGCCCTTGCCCGCCGCGCGGCTCAAAACCGCATCGCTATATGTTCAAACTTTTTGCTCTTGATACCGAATTAAATTTAAGTGAGGGCGTAACAAAATCAGAAATCGAAAAAGCAATGGCCGGCCACATTCTGGAACAGACCGCCTTGATCGGACTTTATGCCAGAAAATAAAATCTGCCAAAGGGGGTGCTATGCTATAACATAGCGCTATGACGCGTCATAGTAACCAACGGATATCACAACGATGTTTAAACTGCCAAAAAACGACAAAAAATATTCCTGGACAAACCACGTTTTTCAAAAAATGCAGTACTACGGCATTTCTGAAAGCCGGATTAAAAGAATTATCCGCTTCCCAAAAAGGTACGAAGAAGGGATTGCGCCTCAAACAGTCGCCGCAATGCAACCAGCTGGCACGAAAAGATATCAGGAAATTTGGGTGATGTATAAAATAACAGGCAATAGAAAATTAAAAGTTAAGGGTTTGGGCGCCGGGCAATTCGGAAGCGAAAAGAAAATAAAAGTTATCACGGCGTGGCGGTATCCTGGGAAAAGCCCGGAGAGAGATCCGATCCCAGAAGAAATAATAAGAGAAATCCAGACGCTTCTATAAATCCCGTTAGAAATAGGACGCGGACGGCGGAAATTGCTGCTGTGCCCTTTCTTGAAATTATGACCTTTTTCTTAATGGCTATTGTGTTTTTAGTTACGCGTCCGCGATTTCTAACGGGATAAAAAGAAAAGCCGGTTTTTAACCGGCTTAATCGTTTTTACCAAATAGGTCATTTCCCATTCTTCTTTGGCTTTTTCGCGCCCCAAAAAGCCCACGCCAAAATTGAAAAATACAAAACCATTACAACTCCCAAAGCGATAAAAACTCTGCTATTTTTATTCCTCCCTCAGAGGTGTAAGTCTGATTTATCATCTTTTTTGCTTAACGCCCACGCCATCACAATAATCAAAACAACAAAAACCGCACCCAGAGCGATTCCATAAAGCAATTTATCGCTCACGCCGCGCCTCCTTTGTCTAACAAAGCGATAATATTAAGCGTATTCCAAAGTCGCCCGAAGTCCAAAGTATCAAACCACTTTCCGTCTATCAAAACATAACCATAATAAATTTCTGCGCGCAAAAGAACTTCGCTACCATTCATAAAATTAAGAACGAAATGAAAATTATCGGGATTTAAAAGAATAACCCCAGTTGAATCGTCCAAAAACGGCGCGCGGGAAATTATATCCCGCAAAATATGAACCGCAGCGTGATATCGATGAATCTCAAATTTCGGCAGTTGATCCTCGCCTTTATTTATTCTAAAAAACTCCACTCCTTCGGAGTTTTCCATTTTTTGCTTGCATATTCTCCGAAACTCATCCATCGAAAGCGTCCTTTCTGAAATAATCACCCAAAGAGTTTTTCAAAAGAACAAAACATACATACAGAACCAAGCCCCAGGCTATCAAAGGCGAGCTAAGCAGTAGAAACGGTTGAATGTATTCGGAATTCAAAAGTTTGCCGAGAAACCCGCGCATCTTGTCTCCTTTCTTTAATTGTTAAGTTTCTTTTTTCAATTGAATCAGTTAATATAAAATTCGTCAATAATGAAACTATCTATCGGTATCGTGGGACTGCCAAACGTCGGCAAATCCACCCTTTTCAAAATCCTCACCAAACAAGAGGTAAATATTGCTAATTATCCGTTTGCGACCATTGATCCGAATGTGGGCGTGGTTCCCGTACCTGACGAACGTTTGGAAAAATTAACAAAACTTAGCAATTCTAAAAAAACAATTCCAGCAGTTGTGGAATTTTATGACATCGCGGGGTTAGTTAAAGGCGCAAATAAGGGCGAGGGTTTAGGCAACCAATTTCTCTCGCACATTCGCGAAGTCAATGCGATTGTCCAGATTATCCGTTGCTTCAGGCAAAGCGACATTGTCCATGTTGAAGGCGAAATCAATCCGCTCCGCGATTTTGAAATCATCAGGACCGAACTCGCCTTAAAGGATTTGGAAACTGTGGAAAAACGATTAAACAAAGCCGAAGCCGATGCCAGGACCGGGAAAAAAGAATTTATTGAAATTTATGAAATCCTTAAAAAAATTAAAAATGATATAGGAGAGGGAAATTTATCAAACGAAACTATATCCCTTATTCGCACGAATAAGGAATATAATGTTCTAATAAAGGAATTGAATTTATTAAGCGTAAAGCCGCAGCTGTTTTTGTTAAACGGCAACATAGAAGATGTAAGCGGAGATTTAAAACGCAAGATTAAAGAATTGGGGGCGGATTATATAATTGCTGATTTGAGCGCGATTAAAGAAATTCCGGAATTAATCCAGAAAGCGTATCAAATTTTGGACTTAATCAGTTTTTTAACAACCGGCGAAGACGAAACGCGCGCTTGGACAATTCCCAAAGGAGCTAAAGCGCCCGAAGCCGCCGGCGCGATACACACCGATTTTCAAAAAAACTTCATTCGCGCCGAAGTGATTAATTGGGAAAAATTAATGTCGGCAGGAAACACCTCAACCGGCTTAGGACAATCGCCATGGGCAATCGCAAAACAAAAAGGCTGGCTCCGTTTAGAAGGGAAAGATTATGTTGTTCAAGATGGAGATGTGATTGTTATTCGCCACGGTTAAATTTTTTTGTCGCCGCCAAAAACAAAGCCAGCGCCATCATTGCAAGCCCGAAGTCGCGGAAAGTAATATCATCAATACCGTAAAATAAAAGAATCGCGACTATATCAAAAAAGACAACAAGCGAAACAAAAGGCAGAAAAACCCCCAAAAGAAGCAATATCCCAAGCAGCAACTCAATACCGGAATGAATGTGTAAAAAAGTTTGGCGGTCTAAAATTTTATCCACCCAGTCCGGCACAAAACCAATCCAACTCTGCGGATCGAAAAACATATGAATACCGGCGTAAATAAAAACGGCGGCCAATCCGATACGCAGAACTAAAACAGGGTTCAATTTCATCCCGTTAGAAGCGGATCGCAATCACGGTGAATGGACCCGCGTTTATTACTTTAGACCTTGGATTATTATGATTCATTTGTTTTGATTATCCCTTGAGAAGTCGATCGCGGCTTCTAACGGGATTCATGATAAAATTATAACAAGATGCCTTACGAATTGAAACTTGAACACTACGCGGGCCCGCTCGATAAACTACTGGAACTGGTTGAAGAAAAAAAACTGGAAATCTCACTTGTTAATTTAGCCGAAGTAACGGGCGACTTTTTAAACTACCTTAAAAAACTTGAAGCCGAAACAAAGAACCACGCTCTAATTGCCGACTTTCTTGTAATTGCTTCAAAACTCCTGCTTATTAAATCAAAAATTCTAATTCCGTCGCTCGCGCTGGAAGAAGAAGAAAAAACTGATATCCAAGATTTAGAACGGCGGCTCAAAATTTACCAAGAATTTAAAAAGGCGCAAAACCACATCAAGAATAACTGGGGTATTTTGCCACAAATGGGAACTAGAGAATTTTTAATGATGAGCGGACCGATTTTTTACCCGCCAAAAAAGCTGGAAAAAGAACAACTTGGGGAGATTTTAATGAAAATAACCGGCGAGCTGGAAAAAATTTTCAAACCCAAAACAATCATCAAAAATGAAATTATCAGTTTAAAAAATAAAATCGCGGAGGTTTTAAAAAGATTAACCGAAACGCCGCTCGGTTTCAAAAAACTCCACGGCGACCGACCGAAAAACGAGCTTGTTGTTCTTTTCTTGGCCATACTCCATCTTATTAAAGACCAGTTAGTTTATGCCGAACAAACAGCGCATTTTGACGATATTAAGATTGCGAAGGCGCAAAAAATAAATTAATATCAATTACGTTAATGAACGAAAATACAATTCCAAATCAATCCCAAGAAGCTGCGTTAGAAGCGCTTCTTTTTCATTACGGCGAACCGATTGCCATAAAAAACATCGCTAAATTTTTGAATTTAAAAAAAGAAGCGTGTGAAAGCACCATTGACGAATACGGAAAAAAACTCGAAGAAAACCCCGAAAGGGGACTGATACTCCTTAAAAAAGAGGATAAAATCCAATTAGTCACAAAACCGGAATTTAAAGAAATTGCGCAAAAACTAATCGAGGAAGAATTCAAACAGGAACTTTCACCAGCGTCTTTGGAAACACTCACCATCATCGCTTACTTGGGGCCCATACCGCGTGCGACGATTGATTATATCCGCGGCGTCAATTCAAGTTTCACCTTAAGAAACCTTTATCTTCGGGGCCTCGTGGAACGCAACATCAAAGAGGGCAAAGGCAATATTTATTACTATCGGGCGAGTTTTGATTTTCTAAAACATATGGGGCTTACGAAACAAGAAGAATTACCAGAGTATGAAAAGTATAAAAACATTTTGGAAAGTTTTGAAATCCAAACCCAACAAGAATCAATATGAGTCCCGTTAGAAATAATCTAGAATTAAGAACTTAACTTAAAATAACCACAGGATCATGAAAGTCGAAATCATCAAATACAAAAAACGGAAGTGCGAGCACTTCCTATTTCTAACGGGATGAGTATTAAATGGCAAGCGCTAATCTTAATAATCTTTATCTTACTCTCTGTAACTATAACAAGGGTCAGTTTTTCAAGCCGTGAATTCTCAATCCAAAACACCAATCCAACACCTAAACAACCAGACAAGTTTTCAACATCAACGCCGAATTTTTCCTACCAGCGGGCATCGCTTATTGCCGCCCAGGGCTTGGAGATAAAAAAAGCGCCGACGCGCAAATGGAACATTTTAGACCCCCAAATCAAGGCTGAAACCATACTTATTCAATCGCTTGACGAACAATTCCCTTTTTTCCACTACAACACTTACCAAAACTGGCCCCTTGCTTCACTCACCAAACTTCTAACCGCGGTTGTCGCGCTTGAAGAAATCGGCGCCAATAAAAAAATTATAATCACGGAGCGAGCTGAAAAAACCGAGGGCGATGCCGGCGGCCTCAAGGCCAGTGAAATTTATACCGCCCGCGATCTTTTGAAAATTATGCTGCTTACCTCAAGCAATGACGCCGTCGTCGCCTTTGAAGATTATACGGGCAGCCCGGAAGAATTTGTGAGAATACTAAACCGCAAAGCGGAAAAATTGGGAATGACGCAAACCGTTTTACACGACGGAAGCGGTCTCTCCGACCTTAACCGGGGAACGGCGAACGACCTTCTAAAATTAATTAAATATATCCTTGAAAACGAACCGGAAATAATTAACTGGACTCGCCTTAACGAATTTTTAGTCCAACCGATTAATGACACAAATTACAGAACAGTTTATAACATCAACCCCTTGGTCAAAAACCAAAATTTCCTTGGCGGCAAAACCGGCACTTCGGAAGAAGCCAAAGAAAATCTCATTGGTGTTTTTTCTTTAGAGAATTACCGTGTGGTTCTAATTTTACTTGGTTCACCGAATCGCGTTAAAGAAGCTGAGTTTTTATTAAACTGGGTTAAAGAAGCATATACATTACCATGATTATATTTGAGGCGGTAAGAGTTTTAATGATGTTCGCGTTGGCGTTCGTGGTCGCGCTACTTATCACGCCTTTTGTCGTCCATTTTCTTTTGGAGAAATACGCTCTCAAAAAGAAAAATATCAAAGACGAAAAAACCGCGCCCATTTTTCACCAACTCCACAAACAAAAATCCGAAACGCCGACAATGGGCGGCATAATTATCTGGCTAACGGTTTTCCTGCTGGCCGCTTTGTTTGGCCTTTTTAAAAACTTGCTTAACGGTTTTGCCGACTATTTTAATTTTGTAAACCGCGCCGAAACTTATCTTCCATTATTTGCTCTTTTTTTTGCGGCGCTTGTCGGATTATTTGACGACGTTTTCGGCATTCTAGGCAAAGGGCCGCGCGGCGGGGGACTTGGTATGAAGCAAAGGCTTTTACTCTATACCTTAATATCGGCATTAGGCGCCTGGTGGTTTTATTTCAAGTTGGGTTTTGACATCCTTTATATTCCTTTTATCGGCTATATTTCAATGGGTTTTTGGTATATCCCGTTTTTTATCTTCGTTTTGGTCGCAACGGCTTTTTCCGCAAACGAAACCGACGGTCTGGACGGTTTGGCCGGCGGCGTATTGCTTTTTGCCTTCAGCGCTATGACCGTCGTGGCTTTTGTGCTTGAACGATATGACTTAGCCGTTATGAATGCAGCAATTTTAGGCGCGCTTCTGGCTTTTATTTGGTTTAATATTTTTCCGGCAAGATTTTTTATGGGCGATACCGGCTCAATGGCGCTTGGTATTACTCTGGGTGTCACCGCTATGCTCACCAACACGGCGCTTTTCTTGCCTTTTTTCGCCTTTATTCTTGTTATCGAAACGCTTTCGGTTATTGTCCAGATAACAAGCAAAAAAATCAGGAAAAAGAAAATATTCTTATCTACGCCAATCCATCATCATTTTGAAGCATTAGGTTGGCCGGAAAGCAGAGTAACAATGCGCTTTTGGATTATTTCGGCCGTCATGACGATTTTCGGTCTGGTTTTATTTTTTCTGGCCCGTTTCGTTTAATCTTCCTATTCGAGATAGTATAATAAAAGCATGACCACCATTATTAAAAATGGTTTTATTTATGATGGCAGTGGACGACCTCCTTTTAAAGGCGATATTCTGATCCGCGGCGACCGCATCATCCATTTCGGCAACAACGTCAACAGAAAGACCGATAAAGCGATTGACGCAAACGGCGCGATTGTCACGCCAGGTTTTATTGACATCAACAATGCTGCCGACCATTACTTAGATATTTTTGCCAAACCCGAACAAGAAACTTTTTTAAAACAGGGAATTACCACTTTAATCGGCGGCAATTGCGGCGCCTCGCTCGCGCCCCTTATAAAAGGTTCCCTAAACCCGCTCCGTAAATGGGGCGAATCGCCGAAAATAAACATCAATTGGCATTCTGTCAGGGAATTTTTGAACACGCTCAAGAAAAAAAGATTGGGCATAAACTTCGGCACACTTGTCGGCCACTCAACAATACGAAGAGCTTTAACCAACGATGAAATCAGGGATTTGACCGAAGGTGAGCTTGCGGCTTTCAAAAAAATCCTTAATCAAGCCCTCAAAGAAGGCGCTTTTGGTTTATCAATCGGCTTAGAAGATGTCCATTCAAAACATATTCATTATTATGAATTGCTTGCGCTCGCAAAAATTGTGAGCGCAAATAAAAAAATTTTTGCGACCCATTTGCGCGATTCTAAAGATGGAATAGAAAATTCAATTCAGGAAACTATCAAAATCGCAAAACAAACCGGCGTCAACCTCGAAATCAGCCATTTCCTGCCCATTAAAAAATTCAAAGAAAATTATTTAAAATCCAAGGAATTGATTGAAAAAGAAATTTCCGATACGCATATCAATTTTGACTGCCATCCCTTTGAATTTACGGCATCGCCGATTTATAAACTTCTACCAGAACGGATTCAAGCGGAAAATTTGGAGCAAATGCTTATGTACGTCAACACGCCGCATCTAAAAAACGAACTTCTCGCGCATTTCAAAAATTTTACCGCTAAAGATTTGATTATCGGTTATACGGCGCCTTCTTTAAAATTTCTAAAAAATAAATCGCTCAAAGATTTTGCCAAAAATTCCGGCCTCAAAACCGAGGAAGCGCTTTTAAAACTGATGAGAATCTGCCACCTTCGGGCAACCGTCCTTTATCGGAACGTCGACGCGAAAACTATTAAAGATTTTTTGCTTTCGCCCGTTTCGATTATCGCCTCAGGCAACATTGGCATAAACGACGAACACCAAATTTTTTTAGAATTTCTGAAATGGTTCAAAGATAAAACTAATCTGCCTTTGGAAAAAGCAATCGTAAAAATAACCTCGATGCCGGCGCAAAAATACGGAATTAACAAAAGAGGATTGATTAAAGAAAATTATCACGCGGACATTGTTGTTATTCGCGATTTCAAAGCGAGCGAAGTTCTGATAAACGGCCAAATAGTTGTCAAAGATGGAAAATCGCAAAACGCCTTAGCCGGTCATATTTTATGCGCCACTTAAGCAAAACATCAAGTCCGGATTTCGCTTTTCTGTCGCTCCTTATTATCTTAGTTATTTTCGGATTGGTAATGCTGACCAGCGCCTCATCAGACCTTGCCAAAACAAGGCTCGGCGACAGCCTGTATTATTTAAAACATCAGCTGATCACGGGTTTATTGGTCGGCATAGTCGGCTTTTTAGTCGGTTTTTTTCTTTTTTACCGGCGTTGGGCTAATTTGGCGATTATCCTCCTAATTTTAAACATAATTTTTTTGATTTTGGTTTTCACGCCCTTCGGCATCGAAGCCAAAGGCGCAAACCGCTGGCTTGGTTATGGAAGCTTTTCTTTTCAGCCGGGGGAACTCCTTAAATTAAGCTTTCTCATTTTTTTAGCTTTTTGGATTAGTAAAAGCCAAACACGCGGGAAAAGCGCAAGCCAAGGACTCCTGCCGTTTCTTTTTCTAATCGGCATTGTTGTGGGCTTGCTATTGCTTCAACCAGCCACCACAACCGCCGTATTAATTGCCGCTTCAGCCGCCATCATGTATTTCATAGGGGGCGCAAAAATTAAATTTTTAATCGCGCTTGTACTGTTGGGTATCCTAATTTTCACAATCGTGGTTTCGTTGACGCCTTATCGCATGGAAAGAATAAAATCATTTCTTGACCGAGAAACGAACAAACTCGATGAGGGTTATCAAATTAATCAAACCTTAATTGCGATTGGTTCCGGCGGCTTAACCGGCACGGGTTTCGGCAAATCAAACATTAAAATGCATTTACCCGAACCGCTCGGCGATTCGATATTCGCGGTTATCGCCGAGGAATTAGGATTTATCGGCTCGGCGTTATTAATAATAATTTTTCTTCTGTTTATTTGGCGGGGTTTTAAAATCGCCAAAGCTTCGCCGGATAATTTCAGCCGTCTTTTAGCAATCGGCTTTTCCTCTTTAATCGGGCTTCAAACCTTTATCAACATCGGTGCGATGACGGGAATTATTCCCTTAACCGGCGTGCCTCTACCGTTTATAAGTTACGGCGGCACGGCTCTCGTTGTTTTTTTGACGATGAGCGGCATTATGCTTAATATATCAAAATACAGAAAATAATTTTAAATGACTAAAATTTTGTTAACTGGCGGCGGAAGCGGGGGACATATTTACCCGCTCTTAGCTGTGGCTGAAAATCTAAAAAAAACAGCCGAGGATATTGAGCTTTTTTACCTGGGACCGGCAAACCCCCTAAACGATGAATTTAAAAAATTAGACATTAAAGTTTATACGCTCGCTTCGAGCAAATTAAGGCGCTATTTCTCGCTGGCTAATTTTCTGGATATCCCGAAATTTATTTTGAGTATTTTTCAAGCGATGTTTCGTCTTTATTTTTTAATGCCCGATATCGTTTTTTCAAAAGGCGGCCCCGGGTCTTTCGCGGTTATTCTGGCAGCCCGTTTTTACTTCATTCCAGTCGTTATCCACGAGTCAGATTCAATCGCAAGCCTCACTAATCGGCTCAGCGCGGGGTTGGCAAAAAAAATAGTCATTTCTTTTGAAAACACAACCTCTTATTTTCCGAAGAAAAAAACAAAACTAACCGGCAATCCCATTAGGGAGGAACTTTTAGAAAAATTGCCAGAACAGAACAAAGCCAAAACCGAATTAGGTTTTAACCCAGAAGAACCGCTTGTCCTGATTTTCGGCGGCTCTCAAGGCGCTCGCCGCATAGACAATTTTGTTCTGGAAAATCTGGAAACCCTTCTCGCGGCCACCCAAATTTACCATCTAACAGGCACAAATAAACTTGAGGAAACAAAACAAACATCTTCCGCCATCCTTGGCGGATTGGGAGACAACCTCCGAAAACGCTATCTTTTAGCCGGCCGGCTTCGCACCGATGAGATAAAAATCGCTATGAATGCGGCGGACCTAATTATTTCCCGGGCGGGCGCAGGCGCGATTTACGAAATAGCCGCATTTCAAAAACCATCTATTTTGATACCTTTAAGCGGTTCGGCAAATAATCACCAAAAAAACAACGCTTACGAATATGCGAAAAAAGGAGCGACGTGTGTTATTGAGGAAGAAAATTTCAAAATCAGCATCGTTCTCATGCAAATTAAAAATATTTTAAAAGACGAAAACCTTATGCAAAAAATGAAAGAAGCGGCTCAAAAATTTTCAAAAACAGAAGCCGCCGCGGTTATAGCAAAAGAAATTTTGGAGTTAATTCCGAAAAAGTAAACTATTTGTTTATTTCTTTTCTAAACCTGTAACCCAGGTTACAAACTTAGAAAAAATGAGGAGGGTTGGACGCTAAGGCCCAACCGCGTGCTCCTCGTCACGGATACGTTGATTGCCGACGTATCAACGGCTCCCGCGGGGGTTGAGGCTAACGCTATTGGGCGTGCAATGCCTCTTGCTTGAAATGTGGCTCCGACCGCAAAGCGATAGCCATAAGCGCTAGATACCGCCGGTAGAGCTGCATTCGCCAGCCTAAATGGATGTCGTCAACGTATCAACGGTTTATTCTCACCACGATCAGTGATGAATCTAACTAAATGAACTAATCAAATCCTATCATAGATAATAATAAATGTCAAGTTTGAAACATTAGAAAAGCCTTAAAAAAGCTTATATAATAGATAAAATGAGCATTAAAGTAAGATTTGCTCCATCGCCAACCGGCCCTTTCAGCGTTGGAAATGCCCGAACCGCGCTTTTTAACTGGCTTTTTGCTAAACATGAAGGCGGCGAATTTCTGCTAAGAATAGAGGATACCGATAAGGAGCGCTCGGAGAAAAAATTTGAGGATGACATTATTCACGGTTTGGAATGGCTGGGTCTTACCTCAAACGGTGAAATTATAAGACAAAGCGAGAGATCGGAGATTTACAAAACTTATCTCAACAAACTTCTGGAAGGGGGGTTAGCTTACTGGTGTTTTTGTACGACGGAAGAGTTAGAAATAGAAAGACAAGCCCAACTAAGCCAAGGACTTGCGCCAAAATACAGCGGCCGCTGTCGGGGAATTTCTCACGAAGAAGCCCAAAAAAGACTCCAAAACGAAACTGCGGTCATTCGTTTTAAAATGCCGGAAAAAACAATTTCGTTCCATGACATTGTTCGCGGCAAAGTTGAGTTCAAAACAGCTTTAATCGGAGACATTATCATCGCCAAAAACCTGAAAGAACCGCTTTATAACTTTACGGCTGCGATTGACGATTTTGAGATGAAAATCACCCACGTCATCCGCGGCGAAGACCATATTTCAAATACGCCGAAACAAATCGCACTCCAAGAAGCTTTAGGATTCAACCATCCCCATTACGCACACTTACCTTTAATTTTGGGCCCCGACCGAAAAAAACTTTCAAAAAGATTTCTTGAGCATTCGCTTCTTGATTATAAAAACGCCGGTTATCTGCCCCAAGCCCTAATGAACTTTCTGGTACTATTGGGCTGGCATCCGGAAGAAGATAAAGAAATTTTAGGAATAGGCGAAATGATTAAAGAATTCAATTTAAAACGCGTTCAGAAAGGCGGCGCCATAATGAATTCAGAAAAATTGGAATGGCTAAACGCCCATTATATTAAAACCTTGCCCACTAACGAGTTGTTCGAATACTTAAAGCCTTTTATTCCGGCTTTCTGGCTCAATCAGGAAACAATGATAAAAAAAATCGTCGAAGTCGAAAAAATAAGGTTGAAACGCTTGACTGATTTTCCAAAACAAACAAGTTTCTTTTTCATGCTGTCCGACTATCCAAAAGACTTATTAAATTGGAAAGAGACAGAAAACTCCGTCACTTTAGCAAATTTGAAAAAAATCTCGGAAATCGTAAAAAAAATCCCGACCGATGAATTTTTAAAAGAAGGGATTGAAAAAAACATCATGGCCTTAACCAAAGAAAAAGGCAGGGGAGAAGTGCTTTGGCCGCTACGCGTCGCGCTCTCAGGCGAAGAGGCCTCGCCCGGGCCCATAGAACTTATTGATATTTTAGGCAAAGATGAGACCGTTGCAAGAATTGAAATCGCCATCAAAAAATTGAAAAACGGATAAATTCGCTATGAAAATTCTTCTTAAACCAATTGCTCTAATTTGGGGATTATCCCTTCTCTTTAACGTCAAATTTATCCCGCCAACGTCAGAGGCACAAACCACTTACAGCAACCAAAACGCCCCTAATCTAAGAGAACTTATTGAAGAAAAGAACAAAGAACTGCAACAATTGCAGTCCCAGCGCGAAGCCATCGAAAAGGAACTTGAGAACGTAAGCAAAACCAGCACGAGCCTAAAAAAAGAACTTCAAATTGTTAACGCGAACATTAATCAGCTCAATCTTTCTGTCAAAGGCAATAAACTGCTGCTCGAAAAATTGGAATTGGAAATTGACTCGCTCAAAAATGAAATCAAAGACACCGAAGAAAGCATCCAAAATAAAAAAAGCACGATCATCAAACTAATGATAGAATTGCAACAACGCGATAATGAAAACATTCTGACTATTCTCCTTAAAAACAAAAGTTTGGCCGGAAGCGTAGCCGAAGCCCAATCAATAGCTAAACTCAATAATAATCTCTCACTCGCGGTCGGACAATTTCAAGAATTGCAGAATCAGCTTACGAAAAAATTAGACGAAGGCGAAAAGAAAAAAAGAAGCCGGGAAATTGAAACCGCCAACCTTCTTAACCGCCAAGCAATTGTTCAAGAGCAAAAAAACGAAAAACAAAAAATCCTAACTCAAACAAAAAATCAGGAAAAAATATATCAACAGCAGATTGCCGAGTTGGAAAAAAAACAATTGGAGATAGGGGATGAGCTTGAAAAAATCGAAGGCGAATTAAGAGCATCCTTTGATCCGACTCTTCTGCCGGTTAAAAGACCTGGCGTTCTCGGTTATCCGATTGAAAATCCGCTTGTTACCCAACCATACGGCAAAACAAAATTTGCCGAAAGGGCTTATAAAACGAAATTCCACAACGGAGTGGATTTCAATGCCCGGATCGGTACGCCAATCCTAGCTTCTTCTGACGGTACCATTAAAGCTGTCGGCAACAACGGTCGCCTCCAATACGGCAAATACGTCTTGATTGAACATGATAATAATTTAAGCACTCTCTACGCCCATCTATCCAAATATGTTGTGGAAGCCGGCGCAATCGTAAAAAGAGGGGATATAATCGGTTATGCCGGCAATACCGGTTATTCAACCGGGCCTCATATCCACCTCACGCTTTACTGGACGCCAAGCGTCAGTTTAAAATCATTCCCCGGGGCAGGCTTGGTGCCAGTCGGCATAACCATCGATCCGGCGGATTATCTTTAAAATATTTACCCCGTCACTTAGAAAGGATGAAAATTACCCGAAGCCATGACAACATTATTAAAAAACATATATTCATCAAAAGGTCATATAATGATAACCAATAAGGAATTGCGTCAGCTTCGCAATCCTTTTTAAGTGCGGGGTGAAAACTTTTTATAAAATTGCTTTTGGCTTAGAAATAATTATTTTTGGCGTCTTGGGCGGATTACTAATGAGATTCTTAAAAGAAAGCGGCCAGTTGCCAATTTACGACTCCCAAAAAGAGGCGGCGATTATAAAAACAACCGTCACCGTCATTGATTCCACCGCTAGCACACAAAACATTCAAAAACCGGCTTCTTCAACATCGGTTAAATCAACAATAAATTTCTGCGATGAAAAATTTTTCGCCACCTTAGGAGAAAAAGAAAAAAATTTCTGCTTCCGTGAGCCAAAATTAACCGACAAAAAGGGGGTTGAAGTTGATCTTACGAACAATAAAGCGTTTCTCTACGAAAACGGAAAATTTGTAAAAATCCTGCCGCTTTTATATCAAGCGCCGGAGGAAAAATGGTATCAATCGCCAACCGGCTATTATCGCATCGGCGTAAAAAAAGAGAATCATATTTCTTCAATTTTTCCAGTAGCAATGCCTTTTGCCATTCAGTATTACGAAGATTTCTTCCTACACGGCATTCCTTATTATCCAGAAACCGAAACAAGGGTTTCCTCCAATTTTACCGGCGGCTGTTTAAGATTTGAAGATAATATCGCAAAAGAAATTTATAACTTTTTAAAAACTAATGACCAAATCACCGTTTATAAAACCTTTGATGATTTAGAAATTAAACCCGAATTCCGCCAACCGGTTGACTTGGAAAATTTTTGGATTCGCCAACGTTTTGGTAATCCTTATCGGGCGTCTTGGACAAATGGCGGCAGTGAGAATCTAAAAAATGATTATAACTTCCATAGCGGCGTTGATTTCGCGCCCAATCGAAACAATCAAAACTTAAACGTTTATGCGATTACCAAAGGCGAAATTGTTGAAATTCAAACCAACGATGGCAAAGATCACGGTTTGGGCAATACGATTATTATCAAACACAATTTAACCAATGAAATTATTTATTCTCTCTACAGCCATCTTGATTCCGTAAAAATTAATTTAAAAGAGGGGAGTATTGTTAAAAGCGGCGAAATCATCGGTACGGTCGGCAATAGCGGCCAGGGTTGCCGCAATTACTGGCGGATCGGCCCTGAAGGCTGCAACCAAAAATCGCCATCAGACACTCACCTGCATCTTGAAATAAAAAAAGCGGGCGTATTGGAGAACCCGACTGGCGGCGAGGTCTGCAAAAAACCGAACGGTGAAAACCGACCTTGCTATGGCTACATGCCCGACTATCCTCAAAAATTCGGTTATCTAAACCCCGCAGAATTTCTCTTTGCCAAAAAGCCGAAAATTGATTAAATTGAAAATAAATGAAGGCCTTAATCGTCTTGATACTTTTTATCTTCGCCGCTCAAACTTCTTTTGCCCAAATCACAAATTTTGATATACCGGAGCCGGTCACAAACGTCTGGAACGCCGCAAGCAAAGTTGACCCCGACCTAAGCGACGTCCCTTTTATTCAAAAAATAATCCAGTGGCTTAAAAACATCATCCAGAACCCCTCGGACATTTTCGGCGCTTTAGGTGAAATTTTTGAGAAGATTGTCAAAATATTGGAAACAATCATCTGGCCATTTCGGGAGGTTCTTAAAGCAATCGGCAGTTTAATTATTTGGCTCTTGGAGCTAATGATAAAATTAATAGAATGGGTGATAATGTTGTTGTAAAGAATAATTGTGGATAAGTCTTTTGCTTTTATTGTACGACACCTTTTATAATAAACCCAATGCCTCAACTGCCTGGCGATTATATTGCCGGTTTTGTAGACGGTGAAGGGTGCTTCGCGTTAAAATTTAGGCGCGACATACGGCATGAACGGAAAAGTAAACCGGTTTATTTTTATTGGGATATAGAATTTGCAATTTTATTGCGCGAAGACGATAAGAATATCTTGGATCAGATAAAAAACACACTTAATTGTGGAAAAATCAGTATTAGTAAACGTGGTGCTGCAAGGTATGCAGTCAACAATATAAACGACCTTACCGATAAAATCGTACCGTTCTTTCAAAAACATAAACTTCGCGCTAAAAAAAGCAACGACTTTAACCTATGGAAGGAAGCAGTAACTATCTTTAAGAGAAATCAACGTTTAAAATTAAATGTTGAGTTTGGTAAAGACGGTTTTCAAAAAACAGAATGGAATCCAACGGATTTAAAAAGGTTAAAAGAAATTAAAAAAGAAATGGAACAATTCAAAAGTCGTGGAAAAGACTGGAAATGGTTTAAATAATATTATCTGACGCAAAAACATTCTTGTGCGACGGATAGCTTTTAATGAAAACAGCTAAAAATACCACTTCCCCGCCCGGTCCTTTAGTTCACTTCATTGGCATTGGCGGAATTGGCACAAGCGCGCTTGCTCGCCTGTTTTTAAGCCAAAAATGGGCTGTTTCGGGCTCGGATATTGCTCCGAGCAAAATAACCCAAGAACTCCAAAAAGAAGGCATAAAAGTCAAAATTGGGCACAAAAAAGCGAATTTACCCCCAAATACGTCTCTTGTCATATACAACCAGGCCATCCCCTTTCAAAATCCGGAATTAAGAGAAGCGAAGCGAAAAAACATTCCTGTCTTTTCTTATCCTGAAGCAATAGGCGAGTTAACAAAAAAATATAAAACCATTGCTGTTGCCGGCGCTCATGGCAAAAGCACGACCACGGCTTTTGTTGCCCTTACGTTGATCAAAGCGGGTTTTAATCCAACTGTTATTGTTGGAACGCGTCTTAAAGAATTCAACAATAAAAATTTTAGATATGGCGGGGATACTTTAGTGCTGGAAGCCGATGAGTGGCGAGCCGCTTTTCTAAACTACTCCCCCACCCATGCAATTATAACCAACCTTGACCGCGAGCATTTGGATTTTTATAAAAATTTTTTCAACATCAAAAAAACTTTTCTAAAATTTATTGTAAATATAAAATCGGACGGTATTTTAGTCGTAAACAAAGATGACAAAAATCTCTTCGGCTTAAAATCTGAAATACAAAAAATTGCCAAGCGCAGAAATCTCAAAGTGTATTGGTATTCCGCTGTGACGCGTCACAGCGCCTCCTCACGAATAAAAAGTGTTTTAAAAGTTCCGGGAAAGCATAATTTTTCAAACGCGCTTGCCGCTTATACTTTAGCCAAAAATCTTGGGGTTAAAGAAAAAATAATCCTCAAAGCGCTAAATCAATACCGCGGCGTCTGGCGCCGCTTGGAGTATCGCGGCGAATTAAGAATTAAGAATAATGAATTAAGAATAAAACAAAACAGCATAATTCATAATTCCAAATTCAAGATTCCAGTGTACGACGACTATGCCCACCACCCCACCGAAATCAAAGCGTCTCTCCAAGCTCTCCGCGAAAAATATCCTTGCCCAGAAACTGGGCGAGGCTCGCCCCGCCGCGGCGGGGCGGCCCATTCCACCGGCTGGCAAATCATCTGTGTTTTCCAACCCCATCAGGCCAAACGCCTGCGATTGCTTTTTGAGGATTTTGTTTCAGCTTTTGACGAAGCGGATAATTTGATTTTCCTTCCGGGCTATGAAGTCCCGGGCCGCGATAAAAAAAATAAGAAATTCACCTCTCAAAAATTAGTTAAAGCTATTACTGAAAGAAGGAACTCCCCCACCGTCCAATATCTTTCCAATCCCAAAAACCTTTCGCGTTTAATTAAAACCACCCTGACTCCTAATCCCCGTAAGCTAAAAGCTATAGTGGTTATGATGGGCGCGGGAAATATTGTGAAATACACCGATCTTTTGTTATCATCTGATAGCAAAAGCCAATCCCTAACTTCCTAATCCCCAAAACCTAACCAATGTTTTTTAAAACTCCGGAAGAATTCAAATCGCAGTGCGGATATGAAATTGAAGGTTTTTGGTATCCGCGCGTCACAAAAATCGTTGAAATTAAAGCCAAACCGGCGCTTTACCGCTTCTACGCCAATATGGAAAATTTCGCGGCCGGCGAAAAAGTAAAAAGAAACTCCGCGACCGAAGGCACTCTAATTCATAACATGGTTGAAAAAATATTGACCGGCGAAAAACCAGAAGTCCCGGCTTCAATCGAACCATCGGTCAAAGCGTTCTTGGAATTTATTTTGGAAAAAAATATCAAAGTTGATCCCGAACTCGTTGAAAAAAGATTAGTGAATTACGAAGAGCGCTACGCCGGCACGCTTGATGCGGTAGCTTTAATTGACGGCAAGCTTGGAATTTTAGATATAAAAACCTCGCAGGAAATTTATCGGGACTACAACCTTCAAACCGCGGCCTATATGGCGGCAATGAAAGAACAAGTTAAAAGTTTGGAGACGCGTTGGATTTTGAGGATTGACCAAAGTAAATCTTGTTTGCATTGCGGCGCGATATTGCGGAGCAAGGGCGGCCGCGATAAAATCAAAACCCAATACGGCAATCCTTTTATGGCTGCTTGCAACCACGAATGGGGCGAAATGCAAGGCAGAATTGAGCTCAAAGAATTCCCCTACTGGCACGAGGATTATCACGCTTTCCTTGGCGCGAAACGTCTCTGGGAATGGGAAAATATTGAATGGTTAAAAAAGGTCGAATACCTATAGAACCGGTTTATTCCATACCCTATCCCAACCTTACCCCATCTCCTGTCTATAGCTTTTACAAAACTTTTTTAACCAATCCCATACTGCTATGCTATAGCATAGCAGTATGCTAAACTTAGCCCGTGCCTAAGAAAATATTGGTTAGAATGCCGCCAATTAATCATTACGCCTCTCGCAAAGAGTGGGAAACCGCCTATTGGGATAAGATATTAAAATCCAAGGATTTACTTCAACTGGTTATTACTTCTCACGAGCGCCACGATTTGGTAATGCGTGCCGCCGCCATAGACAGCCTTTCTTCCGGTAAAAGCTATAGACAAATTGGCAAAGAATTATGGCTTTCGCCACAAACAGTAAGCGGTATTAAAAAAGCGGTGAGCGAAAAGGCCTACAAAAGTTATCTGGAGCGGAGCAAAAAAGAACGGAAGAAGAAAATTTACAGTTCCAAAATAAAAACCCGAAAGGTAAGACCGTCCGGCATCCCCCGCCGAACAAAATACGGCACTCTTTATATCTGATGTTTTGAGTCAAACGTATTTTCGCATTACTTCCCCTTACTCTTATTTTCTTTGTTAACTCTTGTTTTCTTTATCATATAAAATGAAAAATAAATCTGGTGCTATGCTATAGCATAGCACCTGAGTATAAAATTTGTTGATTTATTTTTTTAAATTTATCTCAAGCTTACTACATCTTTTTCTCTAAAAGAGTGAACTGATTTGTGGGATAAAAAGGGGGCGTGATTTTACCCCGTTACACAATTTGTTGTGTAACTGGGTTCTCACGCCCCGTTTGTCCATTCCTAAATCATCTTGCGATGATCGGATTAGGACTCGCTCCTCGTTATTGGATTTCTCCCCATCCATGGCTCGCTCTTCCGTTCTGGGTTTCTCTGTAATTTTGGCTCTTGTCCTGAGTCGCACCGAAGGACTCGCTCCGCCTCATTGGATTTCTCCGTTACATTGGCTCGCTGAGAATGAATGGATTTCTCCACACTCACGGCTCGCTCTGGCCCAATGGGTTTCTCCAATCCTATGGCTCGCTTACTTCTCATGGATTTCTTGGGGCCGGTGGCTACTTCTTCTTCTTTGCTTTCTTCTCTTCCCGATCCACCATTTCCCACGGCGAAATGAATCCCGCGTGACCGAGCTTCTCGATCACGTAAGGATTCCGCGTGTCCAAACCCTCGGCTTCGCGCCAAACAATCCACAGCGAGGCGAGAAAGAGCTTAATCATCTTTCTCAAGGCCTGGTTGTGGACGTGACCCTCGGAAATCACGCCCTCGGGTTCGTAGCGCTTGCCGTCGCGAGTGGGCAGTTGGGCGGCCGGGATAATCTTCTTGCCCTCCGCCCGATAGCGAACGAGATACTTCTCCTTCTCACGCGCGTAGTATTCGTAGAAACAGCCGCCGCCCTTCAAGAGCGAAGTGCCGAGCCGCCAGCACATGGTACGGAGCCGGCTGTTGTATGCCAGCTTGCCGCCGCCTTTTTCGCGCTTCGGCGCCTTGCCGTTTACAACACCGAAACCGGCAAAACTCCAAAGAGAACTCAAGGTGTCGGCCTTCGTGATATCCATAAGGCCGATAACCTTGCCGATATTCTCTTGGCCAACGCCCTTCACGCGGCTAAACCACGGATAGGCCGGGTGGCTCGTGAGGAGCGTTGCCATCCGACCGTCGGCATAATCCTCCACTTCCTGAAGTCGACGAAGCAGTTCATCGGTTTCCGGATCCTTACGATTGCGGAGCGCAAGATGGCTTTGCCTGATCTGAACCGCAATGCGAACACCCTCAATCGCAAGGACGCTCTTCACGAGAAAATTGAATGGATTTTCTTCCTGCTGAACTTCTTGTGTCTCGACGACAGCAACCGGCGATACCACTGCTTTCTTTCTTGGCATCTCCCCCTCCTCCTGTTTACGGTTGATGATATATGTATTTGTAAATGGGCTTATATAGCCCGCACTAATACAAAGAATATCAGATATCTAAATTTTTGTCAAATAAATTAAAATGGGGCGCACAAGTTTCTGTACGCCCCCCTTTAGTCCATTCTGCCCAAGACAGATTACATCCGCCTCGGGCGGATTAGGACTCGCTCATCAAAATTGGATTTCTCCGATGTCTTGGCTCGCTTACCTCCTTTGGATTTCTCGGCACATGTGGCTCGCTCCTCGTTGTTGGATTTCTTACTGTGCTTGGCTCGCTCTGTGCTGATGGGTTACTCATCCACGCTGGCTCGCTCTCGACCAATGGATTTCTCTTAACTTATGGCTCGCTCGCTACGCTTGGGCTTCTTATCTTCATTGGCTCACTCAGCATGCATGGATTTCTTCCCACCTCTGGCTAACGCCTAAATCCTGCAAGCTAGTTTTCTATACAACCACCTCCTTTTCTTATGAAGTTTTCAAACGGTTAAGCAAACCGATACTAATTCCAAAAATAGCACAACTTCTAATTTTTGTCAAAATTAATTAAAGAACTTGATAAAATTTAAAGTATCAATCATATTGACCCCAGAACCTTTTCACACCGGAGGTGAGAAAATGACGCAAACAATAATCAATTACACCTCTCTTTTCGGTTTTTTGATTTTCACGATCGGCATTGGTTTCCAAATGAAAAAAGTTTGGCAGAGAAAAAGCAGCGGCGATATTGCAATTAAAGAAATCCTGCTCCGAATCCTGGCGAGCATTATTGTTTATTTAAAATTCATAACCACGGGAGACGTATATTTAATTATTGGCCAAGGATTATTTATTGTCACGCTTTTTTCGCATCTCGGTGTAACCGTAAAATACAGGCACGGTCCGCCACCCTTATCCAAATAAGGGTGGCTTTTTATAAAACGAGTTTGACAAAATCAATTAAATACATTAAACTGATTTTCGGTAAGTCAAGCGATAGCCCGCCCAGGGCGGGAGGAAAGTCCGGACTCCTTTTCAATTTAAATTGGAAAACGTAGCGGCTAACAGCCGTCGTGCGAGAGCATAGAGGTGCGAGCAGTGACGCCAAGCTCCGAAAGGGGCTCGGAGACCCAATCTCAACGTAGTTTGGTCTAATCCTGTGATAGAGATAACAAAACAGGAATGAAACGGCTAAATCCTTACGGGGTGCAAGGTCGTATTCCTAGAAATAGGTTTGAACCGCTTGAGTCCGAGAGCAATCGAGGACCCAGATAAATTATCGCTTAAACAGAATCCGGCTTATGATTTACCAATAAAAATTCCGCCTAAGAGCGGAATTTTTATTTACTTAATTTTCCTAAAATGGGCGATTCGTCAAAATCACTTCGCTTTAAAATTCTTCCTTGCTTTTTCATTTGAGGTATTAAAGATCTAATCGGTTTCCATTCACGCGCACTCGGTTCTCCATAATGACTTTCCCGCCACTCTACTTTTTTAGCTTTTTCAATTTGCTCACATAAAAAATATAAGGTTGTCTTTTCTATTTTTGCTTTTTCCCAATTTATAAAAGAACTAGTAATTGAACCGAGATAGCGATTAATTTTTACGTTCATCCCAAATTCATTTAGCGATCCCCTTTTTAAAGCTCTCTCAAGAGATTCGCCTGGCCTCACAGTGTTCCGCATTAATAAATAGGCGTCGGTTTTTCCATTCACCTTGTATAAATGATGACAATAAACATTTTTCTTTTGTTTATCTAAAACAACCGCACCAACAGAAAGGTGAAACGGACTTTTCTTTTGCCCAATAAAATAGTGAAGTTTTTTCATATTTACCTATACAATAGCAAACCCATCTTAATTACTCAATTACCCAATTACTTAATTACCGATTTAAATAAGTGTATCCAGCGCCCGATTCACCAAACTATCCGCAATTTTATTTTCTTCCCTCGGGATTAGAACAAAATTAACACGCAAGAAATCCTGCTTTAAATTCCAAACTTCCACAAAAAGCGGCTGAAGTTCTTTGTCTTTTATTTTATAATCCCCTTTTAACTGATTAACTATCAGTTCGGAGTCAGAACGAATTTCAATTTCTGTTTCGGCGCATTTATCCCCGCCGAGCAAATGCTTAACTTTTTTCAAACCAAAAATCACGGCTTTGTATTCGGCGATGTTGTTGGTTGTTTCACCAATCGGCTCGGAATAATGCTTTTCGCCTACTACCACACCAATCGCGGCCGGTCCCGGGTTTCCTCTCGCCCCACCGTCCGTATAAATAATAATTTTATTTTTAGTCATTATATCCACGATTGGAAGACAAACGTCATACTAGTATATCGCTCTACCAATTGTATTTTTATTCTTTTGACCCTAGAACTTTCCTCAGCACTTTCCACGGAAATGGTTTTTTGACCGATAATTTAAAACCGGCGGCTTTTTTGTGCCCTCCCCCGCCAAACTTTTTCGCTATTTTTGAAACATCAACCGAATCATTTGACCGCAAAGAAATAAATCTAAAGCCATCGCGTTCGTGCCAAACAATGCTCATAGGCGGCAATTTTTTATGCAACCGCGCGCCAATTTGTGAATTTAAAATCGGCGAATTCAAGGCATAAATTTTATATTTACCAAATTTTACCAATTCCGCATTTTTTAGAATGGTTTCAATATATTTATCCTCATAAAATGAAAGTGTTTTTGCCAACTCAATCAACAATATTCTTTTTTTGGGAATTCTAAAATCTTTTATCAATTTATCCCAAACCTTGAAATCATAATCAAAATACCGAAAAAGCGTTGAAAGCTTATAAGTGTTCGGGAGCTTGAATTTCCAAAGATCCAAATCCTCAATATGCTCAAAAAGTTTGGGCATTTTCTTTTTCGGATGGAAAAAATTCCAAGAAAGAATTGCGGCGGAATGATTTAAGTCAAAAACAAAGTTCGGTGCGGCCCCTACTTCCTTTTCATTGCTAAAATGATGGTCGATAACAGTAAGGTTTTTATTCGCTTTAAGTAATAGTTTTTGTTCTTTCTTAAACAAACAATTATCCAAAACAAAAATCTCTTTATTTTTTATTTTTTTCTGGGGTAGCTCGTGCGGGTCAACGCCAAAATATTCGGCGTTATTTCCAAATTTTTTCCATGCCGCCCACGCCGCGCCAAATCCGTCCGGACAATTTTTATGGTAAATTACAGCTATATTTTTTTTATTCATAATTCATTGTTCTTAATTCAATATTCCGGGAAATTTTTTACCGGATAAAAATTCAAGCATTGCACCACCGCCCGTTGAGAGAAAGACATTTTTATTCCTAAAAGCTAACTTCCTATTCCCCAAAAGCTTAAGTGACGCAATTGTTTCTCCGCCGCCGACAGCTATTTGCGCTTTGCGATTTGCTAATACCGCTTTCCAAATTCCTTTGGTGCCGTTTTCAAATCCTTTTTTCTGATAATATCCCATTGGACCAGCCCAGATTATAACTCGGGATTTCTTGATAATTTTTCCGTACTCTTCAACGGTTCTTTCACCGATATCTAAAATTTCTCTATTTTTTATTTTCGTATCAAGCGGTAAAAGAAATTTTTTTGAATTTAAATACTTCTTGATTCTTGATTCATAATTCTTATCAATCAATGAGTTTCCGACCGGCAAACCCATAGCCCTCAAAAAAGTATTTGCCGGACCGCCGCCAAGCAAAAAATAATCGGCTTTCTCCAAAAAATAGTTAATCACACCCAATTTATCTCCCACTTTTACGCCACCCAAAATTAGGGCAAATGGCCTCTTTTGAACCTTTAAAAATGGGCTTAAATTATCAATTTCTTCCTCAAATCGCAAGCCGAGATAGGACGGTAAAAATCGCGTTATAGCGCTTATAGAGGCGTTTTTCCTATGAGACACAGGAAAGGCCTCATTAACACAAAAATCCCCTAAAATAGCCAATTTTCGGGCAAATTTAGGGTCATTTCGGGCTTCACCAGGCCAAAAACGCAAATTTTCAAGCAGAAAAACCTGATTTTTTGAGGTTTTTACGACTCGCTTGATTTTCTCAAAATCGTTTGAAAGTGAGATAAATTTAACGTCTTTTTCTAATTTATTGCTTAAAATTTTAACGAAAGGATGTAAGGTAAATTTTTGGTTAGGCCCGCCTGCAACGCTCTGCGTAGCAATGCGGGCAGGCCGACCCAGATGACTCAAAATCAAAACTCTGATTTTATTTTTCAAAAGTAATTTTATTGTCGGAATAACTGCTTTGAACCGCAACGAGTCCTTTTTATTGCCATCAACATTCAAATCAATACGCAAAAGACACGTTTTGCCTCGGAATTTTTTAAGATCTAATTTACTTAAATATCGCATTCCTTTAAAATTATACTACAACCGTCAAAAATTTATAAAACATGGTAAAAAAGAATATTGTCATTTTGGGCGCTGGTTTTGGCGGACTCCGCTCCGCAATTCAGCTATCAAAAAATCTTAAAAAACTGTCGCTCCAAAATGATTATGAGCTTATTATCGCCGATAAACACGACTTTCATACCTTTACGCCGCTGCTTTACGAAATTGCCACCACCTCTAAAGAAATTGCTGATTATCTGAAATTAAAATCGCTCACAACCTATCCCCTTTTTGAGCTTCTGAAAAATAAAACTATCACGATTCTAAACGATGAGGTGAAACGGCTGGACTTGAAACAAAATATTGTTCACTTAAAAAGCCACAAGATAAATTTTGATTATCTAGTTTTAGCTTTGGGAGCGGAAACAAATTATTTTGATATTCCGGGCTTAAAGGAAAATTCTTTAAGCTTAAAAACTTTTGACGAAGCAATCGCCATCAGAAATGCCATTTATTTTGAGATTGAAAACGGCAAAACCGATTTAAAAATTGCGATTGGCGGCGGCGGCTCAACCGGCGTGGAATTGGCCGGCGAAATAAAAGAATGGGTTTGCCGCCATGAGAAAGAAAAAAAACAAACTTGCGATGCGCAAGTAATGATTATTGAAAAAAATGAAACAATCTTGCCGGGCTTTAACTTAAAAATAATTGAGAGGACAAATCATCGTTTAGAAACTTTGGACATAAAAATCATAAATGGCCAAGCTGTGAGTAAAGTCGTAGAGAAAACATTGGTTTTGGAAAACGGCCGGTTAATTCCTTTTAATATTTTAATTTGGACCGGCGGCGTGAAAACTTCTCCGTTGATAAATAATTTACCAATTAAAAAAGACGCGCGGGGAAGAATTGAGATGAATGCCGATTTAAAAATCTCCAATAGGGTGTATGCGATTGGTGATATTGTCTGCGCTTATCATCCCAAAACAAAAAAGCCCCTCCCTGGGGTTGCCCATGCCGCAATTTCACAAGCAAATATTGTCGCAAAAAACATCATTCGCGAAATTAAACAAGAAAATTCTTTATTAAAAAACTATAAGCCAAAAAATTATCCCTACATTATTCCAATCGGCGGAAAATTCGCAATTGCCAAAATCGGACCAATTGTTATTTCAGGATTCTGGGCCTGGATTTTAAAAGGATTGGTGGAACTGAATTATTTGCTTTCAATTATGCCATTTTGGAAAGCGGTAAAAATATGGCTAAAAGGATTAAAGATATTTATCCAAAATGATAGGTTAGGTTAAAAGCTGTTTGACCTTTCCTTTCTATTATGGCAATAATTAATATTAGCTCATATTTCAACAGAAAGGAGGTGAAAGCACAAATGGTGAAGCGTTTCATCTCGTGGCTTACCGATGTCTGCGGCTGCGACTGTTGCGTCTTCTGTAAGCTCGGTTTGGGTTGCAAGTGCGGTTGCGGGTGTTGTTAAAACCGCCTTAGCCCCTCTGCGGCAATAGAGGGGCTAATTATTTAAATTAAGTATAAGTTTATGGCAAATAAAGTTGATAACTATTTAAAAAAAATCGTTGAATTAGGAAAAATTCAACACGCGCTTGATCTTGGAGCCGGCGACGGTGTTTTATCAATTTATTGTGCAGGTTTTGGAATCAAAGTTGATTCAGTAGACATCAAAGAACCGCCCGCCCATCTTAAAAATCATCCCTCCATAAATTTTTGGAAATCCGATTTAACGCAAATGACTTTAGAACGCAAAAAATACGATTTCATTATTCTGCGATCAATTCTTCACCTTTTCGAATCAAAAATTGTTTTTCAAAAAATTCTACCCCAAGTTCAGCTTTCACTAAAAACAAATGGATTTTTATATCTCACAACCCTGACGCCGCCGCCCGAAAGTGACAAATTCACACATCTTCCTGAAGAAATAATTAAAGCTCTGCCAGATTTAAAACTTTGTGCTCTAAAAGAAGAAAAAAATATCCACAAAATTTCAGGTAAAAAAATAATTCATTCCTTCTGGCGGTTAATTTTTGAAAAAACTAAAAATAGCTTCTGCAGCATTAATTTTGAATAAAAATATTTTTTGTGCTCTGACCTATCCACGCACCAAGCTTTGCTCTGGCGCGGGACTTCGCTTGGTTCCGCGCTTCGCTTTCCAGTTCGCTAACAAATTTTTGACTGCTGGCACAACCTACTTTCCCCAGCCCCGAAGGTCTAAGTATCATCAGTTTTGTGTGCTTTCACTTCCGAGTTCGGAATGGATCGGGTGGACCACACACAAACTAAACACCAGCAGACAAAAATTTGGGAACGAACCGCAAACTGACGCTCCCCCCGCCTTCGCGCAAGCTTCGGCGGGGCACTCAATTTTGTAATTCCTCACAAAGTTCGGAAAC
>CAYIEJ010000004.1:0-17681 GCA_964362455.1 uncultured Candidatus Saccharibacteria bacterium
TTTAAAAACCGCCAAAGTTAAAGCGATATAAAGAAGCAAAGCAAAAGAAGCAAATAAACCCAAACGCCGGTAATAACCGAGCATGAATAAAATAACCACCAACGTCCCGATTGCACCAGCTATAATCGCTTTTACCAATGCGTCTCGGCCGAAATCAGCATTCACGGTCTGCTGGTTCACTAAGGTTATTGGCGCGGGCAAGGCACCGGCATTAAAACGCTCAACAATTTCTTTCGCTTTTTTTGCCGTAAACTGACCGGTAATTCTTGCCCGCCCGCCGCTAATCTCTGATTGGACCGTCGGACAGCTGTCGTAAAAATTATCGGCGATAATGAGCTGATTATCCAAAAAGATGCAAAGCGGCCTGCCAACATTACGTCCGGTAATTTCCTCAAAAAGCACCGCCCCCTCATCATTAAGCGTAAGGTCTATTTCAAAAACGCCGGTTGTCGGGTCGCGCGCGATTTGCGCTCCTCGCACATAACGCCCGGTCAGCTCTGTCGCCAAAAATTTTAATGTGCTTGTTCCTTCTTCTTGGACCTCTCGAAAATCCAAAAATGGCGTTTCACCGATTTCTTTTATCGCTTGATTCACATCCTGAATGCCCGCCAATTCCACAACCAGCCGTTTTTTAGAACCGACCGTTTCCGCATAAACCCTCGGCTCGCTCACGCCGAAAAGATTAACCCGCCTTTCAATTACATCTCTTAAACCCTTGATAACCGAATCCTGATCGCCCGCCGGCACTTGGCTCAAATCAATTTCATAAGTCAGAAAACTCCCGCCCGCCAAATCCAAGCCCAACTTCCAGGGCCTGAAGCCGCCGCCGATTTTCTGCCAAATCGGATCATAAACGAAAAGCGCCGCCGCGAGCGAAAAAACAATTATTAGTATTAAAACTGTTTTTAAACGCTTTTGGCTGGGCATTGTTTTAAAAACTTTTTGACAATCAAGATAGAAATTACCGCCGCCAAAAAACCTCCCAAAATATCGCTTGGCCAGTGAACGCCAACAAAAATTCTCGCCAAACTATTTAATACCGCCAAGCCCAAAAACCAATAACCAAGGCGCCGGTTAAAACAAAAAATTGAAAACGCCAGCGCGAAAAAAAAAGCGGCATGGCCGGAAGGAAAAGAACTTTTTGCCGATTCGGAAATAAGCGGTTCAAATCGCAACGCCTCAAAGGGCCGTTCGCGTTTGTAAAAAAAACGAATTATTTCGGTTATCAAACCTCGCGCTAAAATAACACTAAGCGCAGTCGTTATAAAAATACTTATTTTATTCCGCCATTTCCCGCCACTCAAAATCGCAAAAAGCAAAAAAGCAAAAACCAAGAGGTATGGCAGATACTTGGCAAAAGAAACGGCGATAAAATCCAAAAAAACACTTTTACCAGCTAAGGAATGGAAAAACTCAAAAACAAAAATATCCATAAGGATAATTAGCGCCTTACAAAAGGCAAGAGACCCAATATTCTTGCCCTTTTAATTGCGTTGGCTAATCTGCGCTGGTGTTTCGCGCAAACACCCGTATGCCGCGGGTCTATAATTTTTGCCTGACTTGAAACAAAACGCTTCAAAATACCGACTTCTCGGTAATCAATTTCCTTTACGTTTTGTGAACAAAAAACACACTGTTTCATCCCGTTAGAAATAGGACGCGGACAGATAATTTGTTCCGCGCCATTGTTTATCTATGAATTGTGACCTTTTTGAATACATTATTGTTAGATTGTGCGTCCGCGATTTCTAACGGGATTCATGACAAGCCCTTAAAAAGGGATGTTCTCCGGCTTAATGTCGTCTTCATCAAGATTAACCTCCGGTAAATCTTCTTTAACTTCTTGGTTCGTCTCTTTCGTAAAATCGCCCCCCCTACTACCTGCTACGGTCGCGGTTCGTGGACCTAACTGAATCCTCTCACAAATTATTTCCGTTGTTTTATGATTCTGGCCTTGAGAATCCTGCCAACTACGAGTTTGCAACCGACCTTCAACCAGAACCAAACTTCCCTTTTTTAAAAATTGGTTAATAACTTCGGCTTGTCTGCTCCAAGCGACAATATTGTGGAACTCCGCTTTTTTTTGTTTCTGACCGCTTTTATCTGTAAAAAATGTGTTGGTGGCGACACCAAAAGAACAAACCGACTGTCCACCCGACGTCTGCCGTAGCTCCGGGTCGCGTGTTAAATTTCCAAGAACAAAAACTTTATTTAAATTCATGCCGATGTTATCTAACCGAGCACATAAATTTAACCAGCGACCTTGATTTTGAATCAATTGGATTCCCTGTAATCTTGCCTTGATTTTGATTGGTGGTTATTCTCATAAATTTATGCGCTCGGTAAGGTTTTCTTAACAAATTTTGTTCGCATTTCACGCTCCAAAATTTGTAGAAAGCCCTTATTTTAATATTTCCTCGATTTTTTCCTGAAGCGCTTCGTTGGTTAAAACCGAATCGTAAGATTTTTGCGCTTCTTTTACCGGACGCCTTGTTCTCTTTTTGTCCAAACCGGCACGAATGTCAAATTTTTTCTCTTCGCCTTTAATTATAGCACTATGAACAAGATAACGGAGAATGTTTTTTTCTAATTTAAGGTTGTCGAATAAAACAGGTAAAACGGCTGGCAGCGCTTGAAATTTAAACAAACCTAAAAAACCCTGCGAATATTTTTTTATGGGGTAAGTCAGTTGAATTTTTTGAAGAGGTTTTTCGTCCGTGACAACGATTCCGTTTTTGGCAAAAATTTTCTTAATCGAGCTTAAGTCTTCTTCTGCAAACAAAAGCGTAATCTCATAATCAACAAACGAAGAATTATCAACTTCTGTCATCAAATAAAAAGTTAGCAGTAAAGTTTATCGGTGTCAATCCCATAAGGGGCCATTCTAAGTAAGCGAGTGTCGCCGGCTCGTTTCCAACAAAAAGCGAATTTCCACTAAGATTAACCTATCGAACTATTCAAATTACCATCAAAATTATCCAACGGAAGCATGCGTTCTCTGGGTTTGTTTGTTTTTTTCCTTGCCTTTGAATGAGCCGCGAAAACCGCTGCCTACAGGAATTAATTTGCCGATAATAACGTTTTCTTTCAATCCCTTTAATGTATCAACCTTGCCCTGGACGGCGGCTCCGACCAATACGCGAGCCGTTTCTTGAAAAGAAGCGGCAGAAAGAAAACTCTCGGTTGTAAGGGCCACGCGCGTAATACCGAAAATGCGTTGCGCGCCTTTCGCCGCAGCTTTTTTCAGTTTTTTTGCTTCCATATTGAGAAATCTAAATTTTGACTTCTCCACTATTTCGCTTCTCGTAAATTCTGTATCACCCGAATCTTTGATTAAAACACGCGAAAGCATCTGGCGAATTATAACTTCAATATGTTTGTCGTTAATCGAAGCGCCCTCCGGAATATAAATCTTCTGAACTTCGTTTATAATATAACGCTCAACCGCTTCGACGCCGCGATGGGTTAATAATTCCCTGATGTCCAATGGGCCTTCAAAAAGTTGGTCGCCTTTATTCACTCGATCGCCTTCTTTGAAGAAAATCAGAACGCCGGGCGGCACCAAATATTCGGTAATGTTTGATTTCTTTTTCTTTGCCGAAGTTGAAATACTCTCTTCTATTTTAATAACTTTAGAAAGGCCCTTTTCTTCTATACTTGAAACCTTACCGTCCGCCTTCGCTAAAGCCGCCTTGCCTTTCGGGGGCCGCGCTTCAAAAATTTCTTCCACCCGTGGCAAACCATGGGTGATGTCGACGCCGGCGACCCCACCGATGTGAAAAGTCCGCATTGTAAGCTGTGTACCGGGCTCACCAATCGATTGGGCGGCAATAACTCCAACTGCTTCTCCCAGTTCAATGGGTTTATTTCGACTTAAATCTAAGCCGTAACAAGTAGAACAAATGCCATAAACCGTCTTGCAAGTAATAGGCGAACGCACCTTAATCGATTCAATTTTTGATTCTTGAATTTTTTTTGCAACATCAGCGCCGATGATTTCTCCAGCGCGAACAACAAGTTTTCTATCAATTTTTATATCCTCAAGGCTGGTCCGGGAAAATAGTCTATCCGCTAAATTATGGCCGTATTCATCGCCGTCCTTGCGAAAAATTTCAAAACCTTCTTTTGTCCGACAATCAACTCCTCGAATAATCAAATCCTGCGAAACATCAACCAACCGGCGCGTAAGATATCCGGCAGAAGCGGTCTTTAGAGCGGTGTCGGTTGAACCTTTTCTGGCGCCGTGCGTTGAGATAAAATATTCCAAAACGCTTAATCCTTCCTTATAAGAGCGCCGCACGGGCAATTCAAGGGTGTCACCTTTAGGATTGATAACCGGTCCCTTCATTCCAATCATCTGATTGGCCTGTGACCAACTGCCGCGCGCATTAGAATCGATAATAGAAAAAATTGGATTGCCGACCGGCAATGTTTTAGAAACCGCGGTCGCAATCTTATCCCGCACCTCGGTCCAAATGCTTATGATTTTTTCTTTGCGCTCTTCTTCTGTCAAAAGACCCTCATTAAATTGCGATTCAACAAGTTCTACTTCCTTATTGCCTTCTTCGAGAATAGCCGGCTTATCTTTAGGCAAAATGGCGTCGCTCATCCCCCACGTGATTGAGGAAAGAGTCGAATAAACAAAACCCAGGTCTTTAATCTTATCAAGGTATTGATGCGTGTTTTCCAAGCCGTATTTCTCAATAATTTTAGCAACAATTTTTGAAAGAGATTTGCGCCGAAGATGCTCGTTAACAAATCCGAAATCCGTCGGCAAAACACGATTAAAAATTAAACGACCGTAAGACGTTTCTTCCAACTTGCCGTCGAGAAAAATTTTGATTCGCGCCTGAAGGTCGATTAAACCGGCTTCATAAGCTTGGGTCGCCTCACTCATACCGGAGAGAACGCACCCTTCGCCCTTCGCGTTATCTTTGATTTTAGTCAAGAAATAAATCCCCAAAACCATATCTTTGCTCGGTTCAACAATTGGTTCACCATTAGCCGGTTTTAACAGATTTCGGCTTGCATCCATTAACGCCCCCGCCTCTTCTTGCGCTTCCTTGCCTAAGGGCAAGTGGACAGCCATCTGATCGCCGTCAAAATCAGCGTTAAAAGCGGCACAAACCATTGGCGGGATTCTAATCGCCAAGTCCTCAATTAAAACCGGTTTAAATGCCTGAATACCCAAACGGTGCAACGTGGGAGCGCGGTTTAGAAGAACTTTTTTATCCGCAATCACTTCTTCCAAAATCGCCCAAACCTCTGGCAGACCCTGTTCAATCAAACGATTTGCCTGCTTGATATTATAGGCCAACCCTCTTTCTATAACTTTATTAATCACAAACGGCCGGAAAATTTCCAAAGCTAGATTTTTAGGCAAACCGCATTCGTTAAGTTTGAGTTCCGGCCCCACAACAATGACGGAGCGACCCGAATAATCAACTCTTTTACCCAAAAGATTCTGCCGAAAACGACCCTGTTTGCCGCGGAGCATATCGGCGAGCGAACGTAAGGGCCTTCTCCGGGAAGAAAGCATCTGACTGCCAAGGTGGATAGAATTATCAACCAAAGCGTCAACCGCTTCCTGAAGCATTCTTTTTTCATTCGTAATAATCACTTCCGGCGATTTTAACTCCATAAGTTTCTTTAAACGGTTGTTGCGGTTAATAACGCGCCGATAAAGATCGTTCAAATCGGCAGTAGCGTAACGACCGCCGTCCAAAGCAACCATAGGCCGAAGTTCCGGCGGCAAAACCGGCAACACCGTCATAATCATCCATTCCGGCCTGATATTCGCTTTTATCAGCGAATCGATTAATTTTAATCGATGAAGAAGCCGACGTTCACGATTGACATCCCGCACTACTTTCAATTCCTTTTCTATTTCTTTCATAAGAGCGTTTAGGTCCAGTTGCTCTAGTATTTTCCGGAGGGCGCCGGCACCTTTATCGGCTTCGAAAACATCACCAAAACGCTCGGCCAAAAAATAATATTCTTCTTCAGTTAAAATTAACCCCGGTTTCAAGATGTGCAATATTTCCTCAGCTCGCTCTTTTGTTTCTTTAAAAACAGCCGAGCCGGTTTCTTTTTTTAGCGACTTATACTCAACTTTCAATTCTTTCATAACGCGGCTTCGACTTTCCTCATTCACGCTTGTTACAATATAGGCGGCGTAATAAACAACCTTTTCCAGCTTTGGCACCGGAATGTTTAAAAGCAAACTCAATTTCGAGGGAACGGTTTTTAAAAACCAAATGTGAGTAACCGGCGAGGCAAGATTAATGTGCCCCATCCGCTCTCGACGCACAATTGATCTTGTCACCTCGACGCCGCATTTCTCACAAGTGACGCCCTTATATCTGATTTTTTTATATTTTCCGCAATAACATTCGTAATCTTTTGTCGGCCCGAAAATTCTTTCCGAAAAAAGGCCATCCTTCTCTGGCCGTTGGGTGCGATAATTCAATGTTTCCGGCTTTAAAACCTCGCCATGTGACCATGACAAAACTTCTTCTGGTGAAGCAACCCTTATTGAAATCGATTTTAAATCAAAATTTCTCTCCATACCAATGTTATCTAAATTTGCGAATATTTCCTGTGAGCGGAGCGAAGAGCGGAAAAATTCAGCACCCCGCCCCAGTTTTACTGAACAGACCTTTGTTTGATTTTGGGTTAATTTGATTTTTCATATTTTTGTTTTAATTCTTTGCTTAGATGTAAAACTGGGGCGGGGTTAAGGTTTTGTTTCTGAAATTACTGCGGCTTTGCCTTGTAATTTCAGACAAAGCCCTTAAACTTCTTCTTTGTCGTCTTCTTCTTCATAACCCTTTTGGTATTCGTAAATTACACTCAAACCCAACGCTTTAAGCTCGTTGGTCAAAACGTGGAAAGAAGCCGGCACGTTTGGCTTTTTAATTTCTTCGCCTCGGATAATCGCTTCAAAAGCTGCCGAACGACCCATTACATCATCCGACTTGATTGTAAGCATTTCCTGAAGAATGTGCGCGGCACCATATCCCTCAAGCGCCCAAACTTCCATTTCACCGAATCGCTGACCGCCAAGTTGAGCCTTACCGCCCAAGGGTTGCTGGGTAATCAACGAATAAGGACCTGTTGATCGCATGTGAATTTTATCCTCAACCAAATGATTGAGTTTCATCATATAAATTTGACCGACCGTAATCGGCTCCCGAAACGGCTCGCCGGTTAAACCGTTATAAAGTTTGACCTTACCGTCTTTCGGTAAACCCGCCGCCTCAAGTTCTTTAGCAATGTCTTCTTCGTCACCGCCCACAAAATTAGGCACAACCGCTCGATAGCCTCCTTTATGGGCCGCAAAGCCGAGATGTGTTTCCAAAATTTGACCCAAATTCATCCGAGAAGCAACGCCCAAAGGATTTAAAATTATATCAACCGGTGTTCCGTCTTCTAAATAAGGCATGTCTTCAATGGGTCGGATTTGAGATATCACTCCCTTATTGCCGTAACGACCGGCAAGTTTGTCGCCGGCTTTTACTCCTCGCAGTTGAGCGACTTCAATTTGAATTTCTTTGATAATACCCGGGTTTAATTTATCACCCCTGTCACGAGCGAAAATTTTAATACCAATCACTCGACCCTGCTTGCCATGAGGCAAAACCAGCGAAGTATCTTTGACATCTCTCGCTTTTTCACCAAAGATCGCGCGAAGCAATCTTTCCTCTGAAGTAAGTTCCGACTCGCCTTTTGGGGAAATTTTCCCGACCAAGATATCATTAGCTCGCACTTCGGCACCGATCCGCACAATGCCCTCTTCATCAAGATTTCTTAATTTATCTTCCGCAACATTTGGAATATCCGGCGTTGTAATTTCCGGACCGAGTTTTGTGTCCCTGACCGAACAAACAAACGTTTCTATATGAATGGAGCTGAAAAAATCCTCTTGCGCCACACGCTCGGAGAGTATAATCGCGTCTTCGAAATTACCGCCTTCCCAAGGAACAAAAGCCACTAAAAGATTCTGGCCCAAACTCAAAACTCCCTGCTCGGTTGCCGGCCCATCGGCAAGCAATGTGCCGACTTTAACCTTATCGCCGACTCGGACAACCGGCCTTTGCGAAATACAAGTTGACTGATTAGAACGCTTAAATTTGACGAGCGGATAATGTTTGCTGCCTTGACTGGTTTTTACGGCGACGCCACGCCCATCTACTTCAGAAACAACACCTTCGACATCGGAAACAATAATTTGTCTTGAATCGGCGGCTGCCTTTTCCTCACCACCCGTTCCTACAAGCGGCATAGAGGCCCTCACGGGCGGAACGGCTTGCCGCTGCATGTTTGAACCCATGAGCACACGATTCGCATCGTTGTGCTCCAAAAAAGGAATTAGCGAGGTTGAAATACTGACCGATTGGGTCGGCGAAACATCTATAAAGTCGATTTCCTCGCGACGACAAATTGCCGGCTTGCCTTTCATCCGGGCAGTTACGATTTCATTAACTGTATCGCCTTCCGCATCATCCGCCTGGGCAATATTATATTTTTCTTCTTCAATCGCATTCAACCAAGCAACTTCTTTTGTCACCGTACCATTTTTAACTTTAAAATACGGCGTTTCCAAGAAACCGAATTCGTTAACTCGGCCGTAATTAGCCAAATAATTGACCAAACCAATGTTAGCGCCTTCCGGCGTTTGAATTGGACAAATGCGGCCGTAGTAAGAAGGATGAACATCCCGCACCTCAAAGCCAGCCCTCTCTCTGGTTAAACCGCCTGGTCCCATCGCTGAAAGACGCCTTTTGTGTTCGAGTTCGGCCAAGGGATTCACCTGATCCATAAACTGCGAAAGCTGAGAAGATGCGAAAAAATCCCTGACCACAGCGGTTAAAACTTTATAATTTATCAATTGAACCGGCTGCAAACCCGGCCTCTCCAAAGTTGACATCCGATCTTGGACGCCTCTGCGGAGACGGGCAAAACCAACCCGTAAACGCGTTTGAACTAATTCACCCACAGCCCTAATCCTCCGATTGCCTAAGTGGTCAATATCGTCTGGTTCGGCCTCGAGTAAATTATTTAAGCGAATTATTTCCCGAATAATACCAATCAAATCTTCTTTATCCAAAAGCCCGGTTGTTTTTTTCTGCGCGAGATTCAATCGCTGATTAAATTTAAAACGGCCGACGCGGCTTAAATCATAACGATCAAAACGGCTAAACATCGGCTCGATTAAAACTTTCGCATTTTCAACATTGGCCAAATCGCCAGGTCTCAACCTTTTATAAATTTCCATAAAAGATTCGTCGGCTATTTTGGCATCATCTTTTTTCAAAGTCGCATCAATAAATTTGATCGGGCCGTTGTCGGTTCCCGCGAATGCTTCCAAAATTGATTTATTGTCGGCCAAACCGAAAATACGAAGCAACTGCGTCACCGGCGCTTTTCTTTTACGATCAATCTTAACGCCGATAAAACCGTCAGCTTCGGTTTCGAATTCCAACCAAGCTCCCCGATTGGGAATTACTTTCGCGCCAAAAAGTTTGCGCCCGCGGAAGACGCCCGCCGAAAAATAAACGCCGGGCGAACGAATTAACTGCGAAATAACGACCCTTTCAACGCCGTTGATGATGAACGTACCGCGCTCAGTCATTATCGGAAAATCACCCAAATAAACTTCTTGAGTTTTATTCTGTTTGTTTACATTATCAACCAGCTTCAAATTTGCGCGCAACGCCGCTTCATAAGTTTGATCTTTTTCTTTAGCCTGTTCTTCGCTGTATTTCGGCGGATCAAATTTATAATCGAGAAAATGCAACTCCAGTTCCTTGCCGGTATGATCTTTGATTGGCGAAATTTCACTGAAAAGCTCGCGTAAACCGACCTCCTTAAACCACTTAAACGAATCAATTTGGATATCAATTAAATCCGGTTGAGCGAAAGCCAATCCCTTATACGACGAAAATATTTTTTTGGCTGGCATTTTATTTTTATAAATACTTCACCCGATTGATGTTATGCTCCTCCAGAGTTTTAGAAAAAATTGTTTCCTTGGTTTTGCTGGCGCTTAAATAATACCAATATGGATTTGTCCTCGGCGTAAGAGCGGCTTTAATAGCGGCCTGACCAGGATTAGAAATCGGCGTCGGCGTCCAGCCTAAATGCTGATAAGTGTTATAGGGCGACGCCGTCTTTAAATCCGGCTTTGTCACTAAAATTTCCGAACACCCGAGAAGTTCACCGTTACATTTAAAATAACTTAATGTTGCGTCAACTTGGAGCGGGATGCCTCTTTTCAAACGCTTCAGCAAGATATCGGAGACCATTTGCCGTTCGCCGAAATCCGGCACCTCTCTTTCCAAAAACGATGCAAGAATGAGGTATTCGTACCAATTTCTTTTTTCTGCAAGAATCGGCCAAGCTTTTAAATTAAAATTAGAAAGCAACCTTTCAATAACGTCGCTTGCTTCAGAATCAATTTTAAAACGATATGTGTCGGGAAAAAGAAAACCCTCCAAAGAGTCGGCATCGCGCAGAAATTCATATTTGCCGACCAAATTTTTAATTGGGTAATCGGCAATTGCGCCTGGTTTTGTTACCAACAGCTTTGCTAAAATTTTATCAACGTCTTTCACAGTCACACCTTCCGGCATTGTCACGGTCACTTCGTTTTTACCGCTGGTTGTTAAGATTCCTACAATTTGCGGAACGCTCAAACTGGGAGATAATTCATAAACGCCGGGTTGAAATTTTTGAGCCTTACCGCTCAAAAGCGAATAAAGTTTGAAAACCGTAATTGACTTTACAAACGATTCTTGAGAAAGACGCGCGCCGATACTTCGCAAACCCTCACCTTTAGAAATTTTAAACTCTAAGGGCGGCGTAGACGCAATCGTTGGTTGAAGACCGTAAAAAAAATAAGCAACAAATAAAATAAAAACCAAAATCAGCCCCAAGCTACTCAAGAGACGCAAATTTAACAGCCCCCGTTGTTTAAAATGCGGATTCATCCCGTTAGAAATCAACTAAAATTGTATTTTTAGAAATCCCCAAGTTTTAAGCAAAAAACAAGACCCCGCCACCATTTTCAAAATTTCTAACGGGATTCAAGTTTAATATGTTGAATTATACTAATGAGGATTGCATTCGTCAACAGGCTTGACCCGCCGTAGCTTAAAAACGGAAACGGCATACCGGCAACCGGCAATAACCCCAAATTTGACCCAATATTGATGAAAAAATGAATGAGAAGGACTAATCCGCCACCCAATGCAATAAACTTAAAGTCATTGCTACGGGCCCGTGAACCAATAATAACCATCCTAAAGATAATCAAAAGAAAAGTCAACACAACAACAATCCCGGCCACAAGTCCCCATTCCTCAACAAAGGCGGCGAATAAAAAATCGCTTTGAACCTCTGGCAGAAACTTAAGTTGGGTTTGCGTGCCCATTTGAAAACCCTTGCCCCACAAACCCGCAGAACCAATCGCAATTTTTGATTGGATGACATTATAGTTTATCCCCAAGGGATCTGCTTCTGGAAAAACAAAACCCATAATCCTATCTTTCTGGTACGGCTTTAAGAAAAAAACCCACAGAATAACAGCAAGAGCTAAAGCAAAAACAATGCCGATAGTCAACCGTTTATAATTTAATCCGCTCAAAAGCAAAAAGCCAAACCAAATCCCGATGACAACTATCGCCGAACCAAAATCGGGATGAATTGCAATCAATCCAGCCGGCAAAAAGGCATAAAACAGCGAAACCAAAATATTTTTACCGTGCCAAGCCGCGACGTAGCGCCGCGAAAAAAAACCGGCCAGAATCAAAATTAAAGAAAGTTTGGCAAGCTCGCTCGGCTCAAATTGAATAAACCCAAAATCCAACCAACTTTTCGTGCCTCTCACTGTTTTTGTCTGTAAATTGGAAATAACGAGCAAAACAACACTTAACCAATACAAGCCGTACCTAAACCACGTCTGGCCGATTAAAAGCCGCCAGTCAATTTGACTGCCGAAAATTATGACCGTGAGCGCAATCCCGTACCAAATCAGCTGACGCCTAAAAAAACTTATATCGGAGCTGGCAAGCGAAACTAAGCTAGCCGCAGCCAAAATCAAAACACAAATAAGCGTGATCCAATCCAATCGCTTTATTTTAAGACGGAAAAAACTTATAAAATCAATCATGATGAATAAAAACCCGGCTTAACATAGGGTCAATCCGATCTTTTAGAAATTGGTCGGCCGGGAAATTCACAATAAAAGTTCTTTCCTCAAACCCGCTTAAATTTTTCAAAACGGTTTTAGACGCAAAAAGCTCCAAACCAAATTTATCAAAAATAATGGCAATAACTTCCATATTGGAAACTTTTATCGGGCTTGTATTTTTAACACTACCCCCAACCTGGATTGCCGTCCCCTCAATATCAGTAGAAATGACGGGCGAAACAACCAAACCGGCTTCTGCCGAACTTTCAACCATTTTCCACTGCGGTTCGAAAATTTCAACCTCAACGCGAACAATATCGGCGGCTATCGTGGATGCCCCGGCTTCGTAAAGAAATCTTTTTTTCGATGCAAAAATAAAACTGCTGCCGGTAAGGGTTTCTATAAGTTCGCTGCCGCGACCGTAAATTTTAAACCGATAAAAAAATTCGGCTTCATAGGATTTATTCGGATTCGAAATCTCTGCTAAAAATACTGTCCGCCCGGCGTTTAAACCGAAAATTTTGACTGCGCCGACATTTTTCAGCGGCGCCAATTCCAAAACCTCACAAGCGGAACAGACATCACCGCAATCAACACCTGCTTCATTTTGATTCTTCCGGCCGTCAAAACAGGTTGGTTCCGGCTTAAGGTAGGCACGATAAAACTGTGAAACGACTAAAAAAAGTAAAAATAAATAAAAAATGCCGTAAACAATTTTTTTAAAAGATCGAGGCATGATTAAAATTCATAGGGTAAAATTATACCCCGGAGGCCGTTCTTATAATTCTTCTAAATTTTTCTCCACTTAAGCTCGCGCCACCAACCAAGGCGCCGTCAATTTCTTTTTGCGCTAAAAAACTTTTAGCGTTTTTTGGGTTGACGGAGCCGCCGTAAAGAACTGAAGGATTATGAATTAAAAAGTATGAATTAAGAATTTGTTTTATAAACTTCGCCATTTCAACAGCGTTTCTTGGACTATCGTTTTTACCTGTGCCAATTGCCCAGACGGGTTCGTAAGCGATTATTAAGCTTTTAGCTTGCAACTTATAGCTTTTAGGAAATTTTAAATCTCCTTGGAACTGTTTTTTAACTAAATTTTTAGCGGCAGTAATTCCCCTTTTTCTCACGAGCCAAGATTCGCCAACACATAAAATGACTTTTAGCCCCGCTTGAAACGCGGCTTTTATTTTTTTATTTATCGTTTCATCTGTCTCGCCCAAAGAACGGCGTTCAGAATGGCCGACAATCACATAATTTACCCCGAGTGATTTTAACTGACTTGCCGAAACTTCGCCGGTGTACGCGCCGAATTCTTTCCAAAAAACATCTTGAGCGGCAATTTTTGCTTTTTTAACAACGGCTGAAACCGATTTTATAAATGGAAATGGTGGCGCGATAACAACGTTTTTAAAATCAATCTGTCTCGCTAACCGAACGGCTTCGCTTTCTGCTGTTGGATTAAGCTTCCAATTAGCAATAATTAATTTATGCATGCCTTAATTATTATAGGCCAAAAAAGAAAAAACTGCTAAAAGCGATAAAAAATTCTAGGCCGTCTTATTTTTTTAAAATCTTTGCCGCCGCATCTGGTTCAATAACATTTATCATCGCGCCGGTGCCGAATTCAAAACCGCCTAACACTGAAAACTTAGGCAATATTTCAATGTGCCAATGATAATGTTTGTAATTTTCTTTCTGTCGCACCGGACTTGTGTGAAGGAAAAAATTGTAATCAGGGTCCCTTAAATTCTTCTTAATTTTATGAAGGGAAAATTTCAGCGCCTCGGCAACGGCTTCTAAATCACCATCTAAAGTATTTTCGAAAAACGGAAGGTGCTTTTTGGGAAAAACCGCTATCTCGTAAGGATTGGGCGAGGCGAAAGGCGAAAACGCGACCGCACCTTGATTTTCAAAAATAATCCTTCTCTTATCCTTCTTTTCTTGCCCGACAATGGCGCAATGAACGCAGGTTTTATATTTTTTAAAATATCCTTTGGAACCGGAAAGCGAACGGGTAACATCGGGTGGCACAACTGGAAGCGCGATAATCTGATAATGGGGATGATAAACCGAAGCGCCGGCCGTCGGACCCCAATTTTGAAAAATGGAAACATAAGAAATATTTTTATCGTTCATCAGAACCAAATATCGGCCGCGAAAGGCCCGAAAAACATTTAAAGCTTTGAGCGAAGAAAGTCCTTCAAAGTTTTTGTCGTGATTGCGTGTAATTAAAAGTTCGTGGTGCCCCACGCCGGGTAGAATATTATAACGCCCGTGTCTTTCAAAAACTGCTTTTTTTTCTTTGGGATTCAGGGCTGGAAATTTATTCGGAATAATTTGAAGTTCCCAATCTTTCAAACTCGGGTAAGCTAATACTGCCCGCTTCTGCCCGCTTTTTAGAGGATTCTCAAACGGACAAGAAATTTTAGACGTTTTTTTACGTTTTGCTACTTTTTTAATAAGATCGCCGGGCCGCTTCAGGCGATACGGCGCAATAATTATCCACTCACCCGAAACCAAATCCTGCCGTAATTCCGAAACCTCATGCTTTTTATTCATGACTTCATTTTATAAACGTTGAACCATAGCCAAAATCGAATTCGAAGCAAGTCCTTTAAAACCTCAAAATAACTTTTCAAACTTACTTTTGATTCACCGGCGTTTTCCCAGATAACCGGCACCTCTTTAATTTTAAAACTTAATTTCTTGGCGAGCGCTAAGACTTCGATGTCAAAACCAAAACGGTCAATTTTGGTTCGCCGAAAAATCTCTTCGGCCGCCTTGGCTTTAAAACATTTAAAACCGCGCTGAGTGTCGTGAATCTCCCACAAACCGGCGACAACACGGATTAAATATTTTGAATAATGCCCCATCATCCTGCGATACCACTGAGCGCTCTCATGGATTTTGGCACCTTTGATTTCAATGGAACCAATAACAATATCATAACCATTTTGAAAATACGGTAGAAAATTTTCTATCTGCTCGATAGAAGTAGAATTGTCCGCGTCGGCAAAAAGCCGAAACTCGCCTTTTGCTTCTAACATTCCTTGCCGCACAACATAACCCTTGCCGTGGTTTTTTTGATTGCCGATTATTTTAAACCCCTTATGGCTTGAGACAAATTCTTCCGCCACCCGAACCGTATTATCTTTCGAGCCATCGCTTACAACAATCACTTCCCAGGTGTAATTCTGCTTTGATAAATAATTAAAAAAACTTTCAAGCGTTTCCTTGATTCTTTTTTCTTCATTGTAAGCCGGAATTATGACGGATAAAAATATCATTCTGAAACTTGATCGTTTACTGGAGACGAAGTGATTTCATTTTTGAAAACGATTTTCTTATAGCTCAAAAAATTCCAGAGCAAGGCGGTGAAAACGCCGGCCAAAGCGCCGACATTAGCCCAAAGCTTCGGATTAATATTTGCCGGCGCGCCGATGGCATTAACAACAAGGGAAGCGGCCGAGACATTAATCAAAACTCCGATAAGCGTAAAAAATATAAACCGGCCGTATTCTTTCATTGTTACCGGCAGACGGCTTCCGAAAGTCCAGAATTTATTCCAAAAATAACTATTGGTTGTCCCCACCACAAACGAAATCGCCTTAAAGCCGCTATAGGGCACGCCGCTTGAAATATCGGTCAAAAAAATCAACAAATTCAAAACTCCTAAATCCAACAAAGTATTAAGAGTGCCGACTGCCGCAAACTTTCCGAACTGCTCGAGCACCTTCCAAAACCGGCTCAAAAATTTAAGGGTAAAAAGCGCCAACGGCGCAATGATGGAAAAACCGATAACCGAACCCAAAATCAGAATCGGCTTAATTTCAAGACCGAGATTTTTAGCGGGCATAAGAATAAGCCAACCCACCAAAAAACCTATAAGAGCGACTAAATAGTAATCCCCTTTCATATTTACGATTTAATTGCGTAACCTTTTTAAAATTTCCATTTCTATTTCCTCTCGCCTGCGTCCGTATTTCTTTCTGCTCAACTCGCCCAAACCCTCACCCGCTCCGATATCGCCCGCTTCCAATCTCAAAGTTCTAACATTGAACGGTTTCACGGTTTCACCCCTTATTAAAAGCCTAACATAAGCATGAAAATTATCTATGTTGATAAGATCCTGCTCATTAAAAACCGGCTCAAACTGTTTTACTAAGAATTCGGCATCTTGAACGCCGAGCCGGAAAGCGATGATTGAACCAACGTTACCAAAAACCGCGTCTCTGATTTTCTCAAGCAGTTGAGCGATAAACTGATGAGCAATGGTCAGATTCAAACGGTATTTGCGCGCTTCGGAAAGAATCGTGGCAATCGAATCGGTGGTAAAATTTTGAAATTCGTCTATAAAGAGATTAAAATCGCGACGCTTTTCCTCGGGCAAATCAATCCGGCTCAAAGCCGCCATCAAAATTTTACCGACAACAACCATACCCAAAAGATTGGCATTAATATCCCCGATTTTTCCTTTGGAAAGATTCACAAGCAGAATTTTACCTTGGTCCATAATTTCCCGGAAATTGAAAGCCGATTTACTCTGGCCAATAATCACTCGCATATAGTCATTGGCCGTGAAAGTGTTGAATTTCGAGGTGATGTAAGGCGTCATATTGGCTAAAGCCGCTTCGCCACCGGCCTTAACCGCTTCTTTTTCCCAAAAATCGATAACGGTGGGATTGTGAATCCGCGCCAGTTTCCTTTGACGATAAATTGTGTCCGTAAAAACTCTCGGCACCTCCATTAGGGTGGCCGGTTCATTCATTTCATCCTCCATCAAAAGCAAGAGCGCGTTTCTCATATACTGCTCAAACATCGGTCCGCCGGTTACTTTCAAATCGTAAAGTTTGTCAAAAATGCCGACCATTTCGTTGACGATGAAAGTTTTTTGCTCAGGCCGGTTAAAATCGTACTCAAGCATATTTAAACCCAACGGCTGATTTAAATCAGAGGGGTCAAAAACGATTACGTCTTCATAACGGTTCTTCGGCATCAAACTTAAAATTTTCTGAATCAAATCTCCGTGCGGGTCAATAACGCTGATTCCCTTGCCGCTTTTAATGTCCTGTACCGCCATACTGGCCAGAAGATTTGATTTGCCGGTGCCGGTTTGACCGATAATATAAACATGTCGGCGCCGATCGTCGTCGACGATCCTCACGCTTTTAACCTGACCTCGATAAACACTTTCGCCAATTACCATTCCCTCGTTCGCCAAATTGGAAGGCGGAGGCGCTTCTTTAGCTTTAAGATATTTAATTTTTGGAATATCAGTAAAAACCGAGGGTAAATGGAAAACGCTTGCCAATTCCTCACTGTTTAAAATCATTGCTTGATGATTATCAAATTGGCGAAAAGAAAATTGATAAACAAGGTTCTGAATATTTTTCGGGCGGCTAATTTTAAATTCGTTTCTGTCCGGCGCGCCAAACTGGGAAAGACCAGCGGTTTATCCTTCCAAAATCGCTTCGGCTTGATATTGGTT
>CAYIEJ010000005.1:0-15732 GCA_964362455.1 uncultured Candidatus Saccharibacteria bacterium
TGGCTCTGGAAACAAATAACTAAGTAGTTTAGATTATAAAAAAATCAACCCCGCTATGGCGGGGCTGATTTTGTTTTTTCTATCTACTGAAATTGCTCCTGCCGCCGCCGAAACGATCTCGGCTTTTCTGGTGGCAATCCCGGCATTTCAACTGATTCAACCTATTTTCATCCGGTTGAAACGGAAGTTCGGTTATCTCTTTGCCGCATTCGGAACATTTCCAATTCCCGCTAAACATCTGGCGGGGAGGATTATTAAATTGTGCCATTGGTTTTTATTTTTCAGACCTTTAATTCGTATAAACAACGGCACATATTTGGATACATACCTTGTTTCAGAATGATTCAATGATAGCATACCCCTTTGGGGTTGTCAAATTATTTTGACCGGGCGGTAGATTTATGAAATAGTAGCGTGTGAAGGCAACCAATCCATGAGTCTTTTACGGTGTTTTTCTATTGACCACTCATCACCGTTTTTGAAAAGCATGGGGTGGAGAGCTTGAAACATTTTCAATATTTTGATTGATGGGTGCGGAAAGTTAACGGGAATGCTTTCGTTGTAAGTCTCCATAAAAATCAAAAGGGATGTTTGGATTTGATAGGGTTTTAATTCTTGTTTTTTCCGCATAATCACATTTTAATAATAGCAACTAACCGATTAAAAATCAAATTTTTAGTAGATTAATATTTTGTTGTGCTCTATATAAAGAAGGTGTTAATCTTTATATCGTATGAAAAGCTTTGTTAAAACATTAAAGAAACCGCTTGTTTTTATTCCGGCTATTTTTGTTTTTTTGGCCGCTATTCCGACACTTGCTTATTTTGCAATTGCGAGACAAAACGGCTACGAAACTTATGTTGTAAAGCGCGCGAACATCATTCAGGAAATCGGCATCACCGGCAAAGTGAAGCCAGCCGAGAGTGTTGATTTGGCTTTTGAGAAAAGCGGGCGTGTTGCCGGAATTTCTGTGAGTGTTGGTGATAAAGTTTCTGTTGGTCAGGCGTTGCTTCATCTTGAAAACTCGGAAGTTTCGGCGCAATTAGCACAAGCGCTGGCCGAAATACAAATTGAAGAGGCCGGTTTGAATGAAATGAAAAAAGGGACACGATTAGAGGAAATTCAAATTCAAGAAACAAAAATCGCCAACTTAAAAATTTCTTTGGAAACGGCCAATAAAAATCTTAAAGATAAGCTCCAGGACGCTTATACAAAATCCGATGATGCGATAAGAAATAAAGTTGACCAGTTTTTTGATAATCCAACATCAGTAAATCCCCAATTTATATTTCTCGTGGGTTCTCCTGAAGTGGGAAGCGATACGGAGGGGCAGAGAGTGGTTGTTGAAAACATTCTTGTAAAATGGCAGAGCGATTTAAGTCGGTTGGGGCCGGCGAGCGATTTTGACTTTTATTTAAGCGAATCTCTTAAAAATCTTGATGTGATAAGGTCTTTTCTTGAGGAAATCTCGCTTGCGGTAAACAGCGCGGAGTTGACCAAAAATGGGGCGGTTATCGCTCAAGCTATTTTAGACGGCTGGAAAGCCGATGTAGCGACAGGTCGGAACAATGTTAATACGGCTATTGCTAATCTCACAACCGCCGATGAAAAAATAAAACAAACAGAATCGGATTTAAGATTGGCCGAATCGGAACTCGCGCTCAAAAAAGCCGGTTCAACGCCTGAACAAATTGCGGCTCAAGAAGCGAGAGTGGAAAAAGCAAAAGCGAATGCCGCTTATTACCGGGCGCAGCTTTTAAAAACCATTATTAGGACTCCGATTGAAGGCGTTATAACCAAACAAGATTCGGAAATCGGTGAGATTATTTCGGCCAATACTCCGATTGTTTCCGTTATTTCGCAAAATAAGTTTGAAGTTGAAGCGAACATTCCGGAAGCCGATATTGCGAAGGTTCAAGTTGCGAACTCGGCGCGGATAACGCTTGATGCCTACGGCGAGGAAATTGTTTTTGAGGCGCGCGTGATTTCGGTTGAACCGGCCGAAACATTAACCGGCGGCGTGGCGACTTATAAAACCGATTTTCAGTTTTTAAGCGAAGACAATCGGATTAGATCGGGAATGACGGCAAACATCAGAATCTTAACAGCCAATCTCAAAAACGTTATTGCTGTGCCCCAGCGGGCCGTGGTTCCTAAAAATGGCGAACGCTATGTGCAGGTTCTAAAGTTGAAAAAAATTCAAAGTGTTTCTGTTAAATTGGGACTTCGCGGCACAGACGGTAATGTTGAAATTAAAGAAGGGTTGCAAGTCGGCGATGCGGTTATTATCAAAACCTCCAAATAAAAAATAGAGTATGAGCGGAGTAAAAACAAACAATCGCTTGAAAAGCCGCCTGACCTCGATTCAAGTCGGCTTTTTTCTTGCGTTGCGGCAAACGCGGCGAACCAGTCTTTGGACGAATATTTTAGTGACCTGCATTATGGTTCTCACTTTTTTGAATCTTGTCGTTGTAAGCGGGATTTTAGTCGGTTTAATTGAAGGCGCGGTTGAAGCCGTAAAGACGCATTATGTCGGCGATATTTTTATTTCAACTCTGAAGGACCGCGGCTATATTGAGAAAAGTCAGGATATTATTGAAACCTTAAAGAACACCCCGGGCGTGAAAGCCATCACCGCCCGCTATATTGAAAACGGCACAATTGAAGCCGATTACAAAATTCCGAAAAAACCGATAGAGCTGAATCGAAAAGTCGGCACTTCTTTTGCCGGCATTGATCCGATTGCCGAAGATGAGGCAACCGACATTTCGGATTTAATCATTAAGGGCGAATATCTTTCACCGGACGATTATGATGAAGTCGTTGTGGGCGCGCTTCTTTTAAAGCAATATCTTGATTTTGAGTCGCCGAATTTTCCGATTCTTGAAAATGTTGATATTGGTAGCCGGGTGAGAGTTGAGATAAACGGCAATGTGCGCGAGGTGAGAGTAAAAGGAATTTTGAAAAGTAAAGTTGATGAAATTGATCGGCGGGTTTTTTTTACCGACAAACAACTTCGCGGTTTAATCGGCCGATATGATTACAATGTTGATGAAATCGCGGTTTTTCTTGAGCCGCGGACTGACGCCAAAGCAGTTAAAGAAAATTTGATTTCCTACGGCGCCGATAAATATGCCCGCGTTCAAACCCAGGAAGAGGCCGAACCGAAATTCATAAAAGACATGAAAGAAACTTTTAATACATTAGGCAATGTTATCAGTTCAATCGGGCTGGTTGTCGCCGCGATTACTATATTTATAGTCATTTTTATCAACGCTATTACGCGGCGAAAATTCATCGGCATTTTAAAAGGAATTGGCATTGATTCTTTTGCGATTGAAGCGGCATATGTTTTCCAGTCCATATTTTACGCTGTTTTGGGTTCAACAATCGGTTCGGTTATTGTTTTCTTTTTCTTGAAGCCATACATTAGCGCCCATCCGATAAATTTTCCTTTCAGCGACGGTATTTTGGTCGTGCCTCTTAGCGATACGATCGTAAGAATCATTGTTCTTCTGGCGGTTACTTTGGTTGCCGGTTATATTCCCGCGAAATTAATTACCAGACAAAACACGGTTGATGCAATTTTAAACAGATGATTAAAGCGGAAAAATTAATTAAATCGTTCAGGAACGGCGATACGGAACTCGTGGTTTTAAAAGGCATTGATTTTGAAGTTAAAAAAGGGGAGTTTGTTTCTGTGATTGGCCGTTCTGGTTCTGGCAAAAGTACGCTGCTTTATCAGCTCGGGCTTTTGGACGAACCGAATTCCGGAAAAATCTGGATTGACGGAATGGATACTTCAACTTTGTCAGCCAAAGAAAAAACCGCGCTCCGTTTAAACGATTTGGGATATGTTTTTCAGGATTACGCGCTTGTGCCGGAACTTACGGCTTTTGAAAATGTTTTAGTGCCGTTTTTGATGCAGGGATTGAATAAGAGCCGCGCGAAAAAACAAGCAACTGAAGCGCTTTTAAGAGTCGGTTTGGGAGACAAGCTGACAAACTTGCCGAGCCAGCTCTCAGGCGGCGAGCAACAGCGTGTTTCAATCGCAAGGGCGATCGGCCATAATCCAAAAATACTTTTTGCCGATGAGCCAACTGCGAATTTGGATAACGAAACCTCGCTTTCAGTAATAAAAGTTTTTCAGGCGTTGCACCGCGAGGGCCAGACAATCGTGATGATTACTCACGAAGCCGAATACGCCAATCTTACCGACAGAATCGTCACCTTATTTGACGGCGAAATTACAAAAGACGAGCCAGCAAATCGCTAAGCGAATCTTTAAAAAACCCGCCTTTTTGGCGGGTTTTTTTATTCATTATTCATTTCTCTCCCTTTCCAATTTCCCCAAAAAAGTGGGAGAATAATCGTGATTTAAGTTATTAATATTTGATTTTGGTTATTTTACGAAACAATGTCTTTAAGCACCAAAAAATCAAACGAAGCTATTAAATATCTTCAAGCGGCAGAAGGTGAGATCTTAACCTATTTAAAAAGGATTGTGCGTAATAAAGATTTTAATTATCGAACCTTTGGAACTGCTATTGAGGAACATTTAACAGATGTAATAGTTAAAATCCTATCCGAAGGTGGTTTTATTAAAAATAACTCTGATTATTTAGTTTCTCCCAATAAGAATTATTTTCCTGATTTTGAGTTAAAAACAAAACCGCCTCTTGCAATAGAATTTAAATCCGGTAATAGGAGCCAGTATCGAGGTGGTAAATGGGTGAAGGTGAAGAATAGCGAAAATGATATGGGGACACTTAATGAATGGCCGAAAAAGATTGAAAAGTTCGGTGGAGATCATATTTATTACATTTTTGTCATTTACAATTTTGATAACACAACAAAAGAAGTTTTGAATGTTAAGGTTGCTCCGTTTTACCAATTCATCGGGTTAAGTAAGGGTAAAGTTTTTAAATATAGAGAGAAAGATGGCAATTTGCGACCTAAAAATTTTGATATTGCACCGCAGATTAAAACGTTTAAACAATTTATGGAATTATTGAATAAAACAATTGTTTACAGATCGAGAAGAATTATCAAGCGCCACCGTTTGATAATAAAGAAAGCAAATATAGTTACTAAAAAAGAATTGGACTAGTTAGCTTAGTTTTCTGTTTCGTGTTTAATTTGGGGTTATCAATAGGAAAAATTCCCTCGTTTTCTGATATGGTTAAATTTCTCAAGTATTTTGAAGTTGTCTTTGAATCACTCCCATTGTATTTATAACCATTGCTTGATCGATAATTTACCTTTTTAATCTTGTCGGCAACAATTTTTTTATATTTCGGATCAATGTCAATGCCTATATAGTTTCGGCCCAATCTTTTTGCGGTCAAAGCCGTTGTCCCGGCCCCAATAAATGGATCAAGAATTACATCATTTTCATTCGTTGTCATGAGAATTAGTCGTTCAAGCAATGGTTCGGGAAGTTGGCATGGATGAGCGTCTCTGCGGGCATTGTGTCTGATGCGGTGTATGTCTGCCCAAACGTCACTCAACAATGTCCCATGGGGATGAATTTGGTTTTTCTTTCCGCCATAATCCTTAATCATTTCTCCACAAGTTCGGCATTTTTTGTGCGGCGACCTAAGTTCGTGAAATTTAAAACCTTGTGGAATTTTTGTATAGAAAAGTATCCCGTAGTGTGCTGGCAATAATGTTTTGCCTAGAGGTGTACTCATAGAATCCCAAGCAATCCAATGTTTGAAAATGGCAATTTTATTCAGATGGTTAGCGTAGTAGATTAGCCATTTGGGTATGTTGTGAACTAAAATAGAACCCGTTGGCTTTGTTATCCTTACCATTTCAGTTAACCACTGTTCGCACCACCTTACGTAGTCGTCTGTAGCTTTTTTATCTTTATAATTGCCATATTTTTTATTTAAGTTAAATGGCGGATCTGCAAATGTCATATCTATGCTATCGTTTGGTATCTTTTTCATTTCTTCAATTGAGTCCCCGCATATAATTTGATTCAAAGGAAGTTTTTTATATTTCTTTTTATTATTCTGCGGTTTTACTTCTATAAGTAATTCCGGCGTTGGCGTTCCATGTTTTATAACATCAATAAAAATTCCTTGTATCGTAACATCTTTTTCGCCTTTCTTTATAATTATCGGTTCAAAACTTTTATTTGCTGGTTGAAAGCGAATTTGATTCTTTTCTTTATAATAAGTTTTTAGAGTTGTGTCGTAATTATCAATAAGCGCGACAACTTTCTGACCATTTTCGGCTTCGCTTTGTTTTTTTACTAAGACAATATCGCCATCATGAATGTTTTCATCAATCATACTTTCACCAGCGACTTTTAGGGCATAAACTTCCTCCGCTTGAGGTATTTTACTTTTCGGAACAGCAATAGTTTCTTTTGGTACATCAAAAATAGTAAGTGGTCGTCCGGCGGCTATTGTTCCGAGGAGAGGAACTTGAACCATGGGGGTTGAACTAGGAATTTCAATGCCTCGGCGCTGATTTCTATTTAGTCGGATAAAGCCCTCTTCCTCTAACTTTTGAAGGTGCTCATGGATTGTTCCAATAGATCGTTTGAAGTGATTAGCTACCTCCGGAATGGAGGGGGAGTAACCATGTTTGTGCGAGTACTTTTTATAAAAATCTAAAATTTCTTTTTTCTTTTGAGTGAGCATAGTAACTTTCGGTTTATTTTCGGTATGCTATCATTATATCAAACCGACCCGAAAGAAAACCGAAAGTTATCCACAGAAACACAAATTGGTTTTATTCAGAAATAAGAGTAAAATATAGCTGTTTTAGGATTTAATCTTGACTACCGAAGTTTTCACAAGACAAAAAAGACATATTATTATGAGTAAATATTATAATTTGCAAAATTTTCCTTCCGGTAAGAATTGGGCAACTGAACGTGTATTCGGAAAAGCCCGAGGAAGTCAACCAACGCAATCATTACAAGATTTATTTGCTGAACCAGTTTTGTTTTATTTAAGCGAACAGGTCATTAATCATCTTTTGGATTCATTAACGTTAAATAAATACTTTCATCAAAATATAAAGAATTTCTAAAAATAGATTTTCCTCGTGTGCCGTATCCAAAAAACGAAAAACAATTCCAAGAACTTGTTTCGCTTGGTTCTGAATTACGCTCGTTACATCTTCTTGAATCACCAAAAGTAAATAAATTTATCACCATTTATCCTATTGTTGGTTTAAATATCGTTGAAAAAGTTGAATATAAAAAAGGAAAAGTTTTTATAAATTCAGAACAATATTTTGGCGATGTGCCAGAAATTGCTTGGAACTTTTATATCGGCGGCTACCAACCCGCTCATAAATGGCTCAAAGATCGCAAAGGTCGAACGCTCATGAATGCCGATATTGAGCATTACCAGAAGATAGTAGTTGCTCTTATTGAAACTGACAGAGTTATGAAAGAAATTGATGAGATAATTAGATTATAGTTGTATAAAAGTAAATAATCTGATGCAAGGTATTCTTACTTATCTACTTGACAGGTTTTCTTTACATTAATAATATGATAGTATAAATCTATGGTTAAGAAACTATACAAAAAGCTCAAATTGCTACGCGAACAGAGTCGCTTTTCGCAGATACAACTTGCGGACGTGCTTGGCATTTCCCGACCAACTTATATGCAAATTGAGAAGGGCGAGCGGGAACTTACAATATCGGAGGCAAAAAAACTTGCCAGCATTTTCAGCTTGAGTTTAGAAAATTTTCTAAGCAATAATATTCCTGTCAAGAAGGATGTAATTATTGAACCCGATATAAAACAAGAAAAAGAAAGCGATATTCGCATTATAATGCCTCGCGCGCATGTGAAGAAATTCAAGGAAGTTCTTCTATATGTTTTAAATAAAGTAGGGGCAAAACCAAATATAGGTGAGACGGCGCTTTATAAGCTTTTATATTTTATTGATTTTGATTTTTATGAAAGATTTGAAGAACAATTAACCGGTGCGCGGTATATTAAAAATCATTATGGTCCGACACCGGTAGAGTTCAAGAAAATTGTTGAAAATATGGAGAAGAAAAAAGAAATTGAACGCGTCAAAAGCAGATATTTTCAATATGCGCAAAAAAAATACTTGCCTCACCGAGAACCCAATTTAAAAGTTCTTTCTGCTCAAGAAATAAAACACATTGATGAGGTCTTAGCGCGACTGTCTCATAAAAATGCAAATGAACTCTCCGATTACTCACATAATGATGTACCTTGGAAAATACATAAGTCGGGAGAAATAATCAGTTACGAGAGCGTATTTTACCGCGATCCGGAACACTCCGTACGTAATTACGACGATGAACTTTAATGAGACCGATGAATTCGCTAAAACTTTCAAGCGATTATTAAAAAAATATCGATCTCTCCAGGATGACCTTTCTGAATTCAGGAAAGTAATTTCCGAATTCCCGCTTGGCAGTGGTAAACATTTTGTGATTTTGCATAGTCAAGAAGAAGTGAAAATACTGAAAGCGCGTCTTTTTTGCAGATATTTGCGGGGTGCGTCTCTGCGAATTGTTTATGCCTATCAGGAAGCAAAAACGACTATTAGTTTTATTGGACTTTATTTCAAAGGTGAGCAAATTAATGAAAACAGGCAACTCATCAAAGAATTTTTGAGTCAATTTTCAAAATAACAAACATGGTTACGAAATCAGAACCGGCGCAAAAAGAAACAAATGTTAAAAAAGATATGGTCGTTGAACTTCGTTTGCCTGATAAAATTAGTATTGAGTTAGTACAAGCCAACGAACTACGGCATTACGAAATCTTTACATGGTCTGCTTCTCTTTTGGCAACTATAGCAGTTGGATTTTGGATTGCTTATTTTACTACTAGCCCAAAAAGTGGCCAGCTGTTTTGGACAGCGATGGCTGCGTCTATGGTCTTTGCAGTAGCTCTATTAGTGGCTATTCATTATCGTAGAAAAGTTTATCATGGTAGCTTGGTTAAGACTTCAAAATTATCCGAATTTAAATCAGAAAAATAAATGATCATTATTGTCCAAGGGTCGAAGAAATGATTAAAAATTAAAATTTATGGATAGAGAAAAGTTTAAAGAAGTGTATAAAAAATTTTCCGAGGCCGATAAGAATTATCAAGATTATGTTAATCAGTTTTTTACTACTACTTGGAATGGTGAAGTTACAAAAGAAGCAACCAAAGTACTAAACTCAGAAGCACTTAAAGAAATTCAAAGATTGCGAGAAATTAAAGAATCTCTAAAAAGGGAATTAGATTTTTCCATGGATAAATTGGCAAATTAAACTAATGTTCAAACCTCATTTATTTTAAAAATACGAAACGACTATTTATTTACTGCCGAGGATTTTGAGCATCGTTTTTATTTTGTTCCTTTCTTTATTCGCTTTTGATGTGTTTGAGGAATACAGCGGTTGGGAAGTTGTTTTAGCGCTTTTGATTCATCTTTTGCCGTCAATTTTTTTACTTGCTGTTGTTTTAATCGCCTGGAAATATGATTTGGTTGGCGCAATCGCATTTTTTGTTGCTGGCATATTTTATGTTTTGGCAGTTGGTTTTGACCGGCCTTGGAGTTGGTATGCCAGTATATCTGGACCGGCGCTTATAACAGGGATATTTTTTTTGATAAGCTGGTTTCAGAAGAGAAAAATTACTTATAAATAGAGAAAAAATGAGAATTTTCGTAAAAGCTAAGCCGTCATCAAAGACAGAGAGTGTGAAAAAACTTGATGACGAGAATTTTATTATTTCAGTAAAAGAACCGCCTTATGAGGGAAGAGCGAGCAATGCCATTATTAGAGCGCTTGCCGAGCATTTTGGCGTTTCGCCATCCCAAATTCGACTTGTTTCCGGTTTCACTTCAAAACAAAAGATTTTTGAAATAGAATAAAAATAACGCGGGATCTCAAAAATAAAAACAGGACAAAATTTTTAATGTTGCATAAATACAAAAACCCGTTTAAAATCAAAGCGGGTATTATCTTTAAATCATGAAAAAAATTTATCGCAGTAAGGACAACAAAATTTTTGCCGGAATTCTCGGCGGGTTGGGGGAATATTTTAATGTAGACCCAGTTTTAATCAGATTGCTTTGGCTTATTGTTTAATTATAAGCGGTATCGCGCCGGGTATCTTGGTTTATATAATCGCGATATTTATTGTGCCTAAAAAGTCAACGCAATAAATGAAAAATTCAAAATTATTATCTTACGCATTGATCCAATCACTTGGAGTCGTTATTTATGTCAGTTTGGTCGCTCTGTTTTTATCGAATGGCGAAAAGATTTTCGGAGGAGGGCCCGAAGGATTACGGGTTCCTATTGTAATGCTTCTTCTTTTTGTGCTTTCGGCTTTAATTACCGGCTCATTGGTTTTGGCGCGGCCGATCCATTTTTATCTGAACGGACTTAAAAAAGAAGCGTTCACGCTTTTGGTTTTAAACATTTTAATCTTGTTCTTGATGACTTTAATTATTTTTACTGCGCTCGTTCTAGTTTAGAAAAATCTACCCTTTTCAGGGTTGTGGAAAAGCGCTTGACTTTTTTAAGAAACGCATTATCCTTTATTTACTCTTAGCTTATGAAAACTTTTAAGTACTCATTAGCTTTTCTCACTTTTGCAAGTTTATTATTTGCTTTGACTATTTTTGTTTTTGCTGGCGAAGGCGGAGACATCGGCGGCGGCGAAGAACCGGGCCGACCGGCATATCCGACTTTAACTGTTATCACACAAGTGATGAACGGTGACGGCGGAACAAAAGTTGCTTCTGATTTTTCGATTGAAGTTACCGATAACGCGACGACGACCGTAATTAACGGCTCTGAAACAGGAACTGTTTTAAATTTAGTACCCGGCCCCTTTTTGGTTTTTGAAAATTTAACCCCGGGCTATACAAATATTTTAGAGGGCGATTGCAACGGTACAGTAAGCTGGGGAGAAGCTAAAACTTGCGTAGTGATAAACAGATATCGCTGGTCGCTTGAACCAGAGCCGCTTCCGCAACCCCAACTTGTTGTTAGGAAAATTGTTTTGAATGATAACGGTGGTGCGGCAAGTTCTTCTGATTTCACAATTGTATTGACTGATAACAATGGTTCAACGACTACTTTTTTTGGTTCCGAGGTGGGTGAAACATTTATTTTACCGGTTGGCAATTATTCGGTTGATGAAATTGATTCGCCGGGATACACAAAGGCGTTTAGCGTAGATTGTGACGGAACGATTGATTTAGGCGAGATAAAAACTTGCGAGGTTACGAATGACGACGTTGTTGTGCCTACCGCACCGATTCCTGCAACGCCTACTGGCGGAGGAGGCGGCACTGTTTTTTACTACGATTTAATCATTAACCAGGGCGCGGCTGAGACAACCTCAACTGCTGTTGTTTTAGCTTTTAATGCGATTGGGGTTGATGAAATGATGGTTTCAAATAATTTTGAATTTGTTGGTGGCGGTTGGGAACCGTACGCGCCCACTAAGAATTGGATTCTTGAAGACGGTAGCGGCGCAAAAACTGTTTATGTCCGATTCAGAAGCTCTGGCGGCACTACTGGTAGCGATTCGGATGAAATTGCTTTGGTCGGCGGCGGGCAAGTGCTTGGCGCTACAGCGAGCTGCGGCATCTATCTTAATGAGTATCTGAAATACGGCGATGGGAATGATCCGGACGAAGTGAAAAAATTGCAGCAATTTTTAAACGATTATTTTCAAGCCAATTTATTGGTGACCGGATTTTTTGGACCGGCCACCTTTGAGACGGTGAAAAAATTCCAGCTCGTCTTTACGGAAGAAATTTTAAAACCTTGGGTTGATCTCGGTTTGCTTCCGGAAAATACGGCAACCGGACAAGTTTATAAAACAACTCTTCGTTGGATTAATATGATGGTTTGTCCGAGTTTGGATTTGCCGGTTCCGAAACTGCTCTAAATTTTTAAAACAACCCCGCCTTAAAAACGGGGTTGTTTTTTTTCTTTGGCGGGATTAAAATTTTGGGTGAATGCGGATAATCAAAAAAGGTTTTATTCCCCACAAGGATAACGATTATAAACCGCACTTTCTAAGAGGTAAGTCAATTTTGTTTGTTGCCTCTTTTGTTTTGCTCGTTGAGTTTGTTTTTTTGTTCCAGAATTTCGTTGTTATTCCCAACACGAAATTTTTTGCCGCTATTCTGCCCGAGATTCTTGTGAGTGATACTAATAATAACCGGATCGCGAACGACGTTTCGGCATTAAAAGTAAATTCCTTGCTTGAAGCGGCTGCTAGGGAAAAAGCGGAAGATATGGCGAGCAAGGGTTATTTTGCGCATATCAGCCCCGAAGGATTCACGCCCTGGCATTGGTTTCAAGAAGTTGGTTATAACTTTGCTTACGCCGGCGAGAATCTGGCGGTCAATTTTACCGATTCAAAAGACATCACCAGGGCTTGGCTGAATTCGCCGACTCACAAAGCCAATATTTTAAACGAGAATTTTACGGAAATCGGCATTGGCACGGCAAAAGGAAGATTTGAGGGCGGGGAAGTTGTTTTTGTGGTTCAGCTCTTTGGCCGGCCGGCCCTTGCGAGGGTGAAGGAAATTGAGCAGATTACGCGCGTATCTTCAGGGTCAATTCCCATCCCCAGTTCTGTTCAAACCAAAAATAATATGTTTGTGGCGATTAAAGGCGTAGAAACAGATTCGGTTAAACCGGAGTTTTCTGAAAATAAGGAAACAAAAAGCGTTTCGTCTTTGGTTGGAAAAATAATCAGTCGGCCGAAAACTTTAACAGATTATATTTATTTTTTACTGGGTTTCATCCTGATTTTGGCGCTGATCTTAAAAATCTTTATAAAAATAGAAATTCAGCACCCCAGGTTGATTTTGAACGGATTATTGGCATTGGCTTTTGTATTTATTTCTTTTTGGCTGAATAACGAAATTGTTTCTTCTTCAAAAATATTTTAATTAATGAGAAGCCGCCCTTTTGGGGCGGCGCTTTTTTTATTTCAGCCGATATCGTTGGCTTGAAAGTTTTCTTTGGAGCGGTGGTTTATCCAGATGCCACAGGTGCGTCCTGGCGATTCGCCATTCTTCGGTTGATATTCAATAAGATGGCTTGTTATTTCAAGATCGGGATGAAGCGCTTCAAAAATGGAAAGCGTTTCCAAAACCGTGGTGACATTATCGCTTGGCAGACCTTCAATTTTTAATGGCACAAAAGAATGGTTGCCTATTGTGATAGTATGTTTTGTTACGGTTTGAGTGATTGTATGCGTGGTTTGTTTGGCGAAAATCTTGTTTACCACGTCGTCGCTACAGCCATTAAGTGTGAAAGCTAAGACGAGAAAAAGAGCAATGCGAGTTATCATTTCCACCTCCTTTTTGGCGTTTTTTGGTTTTTAAAGATCCGCTTCATTACAATAGCCGCTTTTTAAATAAGCGTAAAGTTTTTTGTTTGCTTTGGGCCGATGGGTTTGTTATAATGGTTTTGTATGAAGTTGTTTTCCGCAATGTTGTTGCTTTCCGGTTTTTTGGCTATTTCGGTTTTCGGTTTTTTGGCGATTAATCACGGCGATGGCGCGCATAACGCTTGCATCGCGGCGATTGCCGGCAAAATGCCATGTCTCGCCAAAGATGGCCTGCTCTCCTTGATTAATTTTCATTTGAACGCGCTTAAAAGTTTTTCGATGGCGGTTTTTAATTTGGCGCAGGTTGCGGTGTTTAATGTCTCGTTTCTCTTTTTGTCATTGGTATCTTTAGGTTTGTTTTTTGTTTTTCGGTTCGTTCCGGCTTTGCCGAAATTTATTTCGTCCGGTTTTGACATCTCAAAACTGTCAAATCTTTTTAAAAGAGATTTTATTCGTTGGCTTTCACTTCACGAAAATAGCCCGACTTTAACTTTTGGGATGCTGGGATAAACTTCTTAGTCGGTTGTTTGCCTTAGCGTCTCTTCAACCCCAGAAGGGTTTTTTTATTATCAAATTTTTATCATGAATTCAAAAAATAATAAGTTAGTTGTAGTTTCCGCGGTTGGCATTATTTTGGCGGTGGGTGTTTTGTTCTGGCTCGGTAAAACCAATTCTTCGTCTACGCCGGATAAGTTGCCATTGGGCGCAAATTTGCTTAGCGCGTCGGAGGGTTCTTTTGATTTCGGGACGATTTCGATGGCGCGCGGCAATGTTTCGCGCATAGTGAAGGTAAAAAATAATTCTCCCGAACCTGTTTTGATTGAAAAGCTTTATACCTCCTGTATGTGCACGAACGCTTCTTTAATTATGGGCGGAAGGAAAATGGGGCCTTACGGCATGCCTGGTCACGGTTTTATTCCGAAAATTAACCAAATGATGAGCCCGGGTGAAGAGGCCGAGATTGAAATCGTTTTTGATCCGGCTGCCCATGGGCCGGCCGGTATCGGCAAGGTTGACCGAGTGGTTTATGTGGAAAGCGATAAAAGCGCGTTGCTCGAGCTTAAATTTTCAGTGATGGTCACTCCTTAATAAACAACATGGAAAACAAAAAATCGAAAATCAAATTTATTGTTCTTGTTACTGTTGCGGTTTTGCTTTTCGGCGGAATTTTTCTTTTGCGTTCAAGTCAGGGCGGGACGGATTTCTTGTGGCGCATCAGTAATCAAGGAACGTTTATGTTGCCATTAATTATCGTTGCCGCTTTAATTGACAGCATTAATCCGTGTGCTTTCTCGATTCTGCTTCTCACAATTGCTTTTTTGTTCAGTATCGGCCGACTGCGTTCAGGGATTCTTAAAGTTGGTGGCGCTTATATTCTCGGTTTGTTTCTGATTTATGTTTTGATTGGTCTCGGAATTTTTCAGGTTCTTCATCTTTTTAACACGCCGAATTTTATGGCGAAGCTCGGCGCTTCGCTTCTGATTGCTTTGGGCGCGATTAATATCATCAACGAATTTTTCCCGAAGTTTCCGATTAAGCTTAAGATTCCGAATGCGGCTCATCATAAAATGGCCACACTTATGGAACGAGGTTCTATTCCAACCGCTTTTCTTTTGGGCGTTTTGGTGGGTTTGTGCGAATTTCCTTGTACTGGCGGACCGTATTTGATGATTTTGGGTCTTTTGCACGATCGGGCGACTTATCTGAGCGGCTTTGGTTATTTGTTTCTGTACAATCTTATATTCGTTCTGCCGCTTGTGATTATACTTCTTATTGCGAGCAGTAAAAATTTGCTGGAAAAAGTTCAGGGTTGGCAACAGCAAGAAAAGAAATTGATGCGTTTTGGCGGGGGAATTGCTATGATTATTTTGGGAGCGATAATATTTGCGTTCTAAATTATGGCTATTACCATTGCAACAATATCGATTTTGGTTATAACGGGTATTGTTTGGCTACTGAATAAAGTTTTACCTTTCCGAGTTTGTCCGATTTGCGCTGGCGTAAGCGTCACTTGGTTTTGGATGTTTGCCGGAATGTTAAGCGGTCTGCTTTCGGCTTACGACTTTCAACTTCTTACTTCTATTTTAATGGGTGGTTCTGTTGTCGGCATTGCTTATCAAGTTGATAAGAAATTGCCGGCGGGTCGTTCGCCTCTTCTTTGGAAAACAATATTTATTCCGCTCGGATTTATTGCGGTCTGGAGCGTTATCGGGTCTTGGTGGGAAATTTTCTTAGGGGTGGCAATTTTAATGATGCTTACGGCATTATTTTTTGTGGGGCAAAAGAAATCAGCCGAGCCGGATCTTGAAATTGGAGAAGTTTTGACCGAAACGGAGAACTCCGCTAAAACAAAAAAA
>CAYIEJ010000006.1:0-15708 GCA_964362455.1 uncultured Candidatus Saccharibacteria bacterium
AAACCTTCATCAATAATAAATTCCCAAATACTTTGCGCTAATTGAGTCGGCCCGACCCATACGCTTTTTTGAAGCCGATAAAAATCGTAATTTTTTAAGATATTCCTTAATCTATTTCTTTTGGAATTTAAATCAACTGGAATATCAAAACTGATGATATACCATTTTCCGTTCCAGGTTTTAATTTTTTGAGGTAATTTTTTATATTGTTTAAAAAATTTCAGCCCTTTAAGAGTTGGTTTGAAACCAGTGTTATTTTTAACGACAAAGCCTTGATTAATTAATCTTTTCAGGCTTTGTTTTAAATACTTATTTCTTTGATGTTTTCTAATAAAATCATCAACTAAAATTTCAGTAAATTTTTGCCCGGCTTTAAAGAATTCACTCCATTCGCGAATATGTCGCCTGGCATCTCGAGAAGTTTTGGCCATAATTATTGTTATCATACCATTTCTTCAAAACGATGCATATGCATAGAATTGAGGCGGTTTTCGTTTGATAATTAGTTGGTAAAAAGCAATAATCAATAAGTCAATGAATTCAAAAATTGATTTTCGAAACAAAAAAGTTTTGGTGATGGGTTTGGGTGTTTTAGGCGGGGGACTTGCGGTCACAAAGTGGCTCGTAAAGCATGGCGCAAAAGTTACGGTTACGGATTTAAAAACAAAACGTGAATTAAAAACTCCGTTTCAAGAATTAGGGAAATTAAAATCTAAAATCACTTTGGTTTTGGGTAGGCATCGCGAAAGCGATTTTAGAAATAACGAAATGATTGTTGTAAATCCCGGCGTGCCAAAAGAAAGCAAATTTTTAAAAATCGCGAAAAAAAATAACGCCGCAATAGAAAACGAAGCGAGTTTGTTTTTTAGATTCTGTCCGCCCCAAAGGGACGAGATCTCGCCTTCGGCGGACAAAAACCCGATTATTGCCGTTACTGGTACACGCGGAAAAACCACAACCGCGAATTGGATTTATCATTTTTTAAAAAAGAAGTACCCGAAAGCGGTTCTAACTGGTAATTCATCTGATAATCCGATGTTAAATATACTGGATAAATTAGACGGTAAAAGCCCGGTCGTGGTTGAACTTTCTTCGTGGCAATTAGAGCTTTTGCCGAAAAGCGGCAAAGCGCCGCATATTGCGGTTATAACTAATCTTTATCGCGACCACATGAATCGGCATAAAAATATGCGTAATTACGCATTGGCCAAAGCTAATATTTTCTCCGACCAAAACAAAAATAATTATCTTATCTTAAACAAAAATAATTCCTGGACCAAGTTTTTTTTGAAATTAAAGCCGCAAGCAAAAATTATTTATTTCCCGAATAAGGGAATAGTGAATAGTGAATTAAGAATTAAGAATTTTGAGTCAAAGTACGGAAAACACAATCTGGAAAATCTAAGCATAGCGATTTTGGTGGCGAGAAAAATAGGAGTTAGCGATTCGCAAATAAAAGGGACCATAAAAAATTTGCCGCAGGTTAAGTATCGTGAGGAAATAATTTATCAAAAGAAAGGCTTAACAGTAGTTAATGATTCTACTGCTACATCGCCTGACGCAACAATTGCCGCGCTTAGACGTTTTGGAAAACATGGAAAAATTATTTTGATTTCGGGCGGCACTGACAAAGAATTAGAATTTAATGAGTGGGCGAGGATGGTCAAAAAATACGTAAAACCCGAAAATTTATACCTTTTAAATGGCAACGCGACAAAAAAAATGATAATGGCTTTGCTACACTTTGCTTATTTTAAAAAAGAAAAACCGCAACTTTTTGAGGATTTAAAAATCATTCTTATGAGAATTAAGAATAAAGAATTAAGAATAAAGAATATTAAGAAAAATAAACGTTCCATAATTCATAATTCCAAATTCATAATTCTATTCTCCCCAAGTTCAGCCAGTTTTGAAAAATTCAAAAATGAGTTTGATAGAGGAGAAAAGTTTAACCTCTACTTAAAGTCGGTAAAAGTTATATAAAAGCCCTTTTCGGGGCTTTTTTCTAATCAATTTTTACTTTTAATTTCTTTCCTTTTTTTCTGTCCAATTTAGGCATGCGGACAGTCAGAATACCGTTTTTAAGAGTGACCAGTGATTTTTCCGGGTCAACTTCTTCGGGTAGAATTATTGAGCGGGAAAAACCGCCCCAAAAACACTCTTGATAAAGAAAATCATTTTCTTCAATTTTTTCAGTGCGCTCTCTTTTCCCGCGAATCGTAATTGATTCGCTCGTTACATTTACGTCCACATCCTCCGGATCTACGCCCGCAACAGTTGTCTGAACAATAATTTCGTCTTTGTTTTGATAAACATCAGCGAGAAGTTTGCCTTCGCCTTCATCAGCCAACGAAGCTTCGCTTAGGTTGATTTTTAATGGCGACGGCTGACTTTTGACCTTTGCCAACTCGGCAAAAATATCATCTTTTTTGTTCATAAGAGCTATTATAACATAAGAATAAGCTATAATAGAAATAAATGGCCCTAGCCTTAATTTATCTCGTTCAGCAGTTTTTTTATCGGCTTATTGAATTTCTACGCCATTGGTATGTAAAAAGCATCAGGATTTATTCAAACTTCGTCTTAAACAAACTGGAACGTTTGGATTATTATTTGGCCTGGGAAATCACTTTAAAAAATCTCTTTAAACCGCTTTATAAAGATTATACTTTTCTCGGGTTTGTCCTCGGTTTTATTTTTCGTTTATTGAGGTTGTTTGTGGGGGGGGTTATTTACGGAATCGTTTTCTTGGCTGCGGTGGCTTTTTATCTTGTTTGGCTTCTGCTGCCGGTCGTTTTGGTTTTTAAAGTTTTAGCGCCATGAATTTATTTTTTAAAGAACCGCGCTTGAATTTATCGGCGCCCGGCGAATTTTTGGTGCGGCTTATAACTTACTCCGTTTATATCGTTTTGGTTGCCGTGACTGTTGTTTTGCTTTTTTCCGACGCGTCAAAGTGGCTGGCATTTTTAATAATTATCTTTCTCCTTGATCGTTTGATTCATTTTAACGAAGCCGAGCGTTCCTTAATTGAACTCCGGGGCGAAAAAATTAATTTGGCGGCCGTTCTTACGCCTTCGGCTTTTCGGGTTTTAAATCATGCGTTAAGAAAATCTTTGGTTACTAATCAAAATTTTTATCTTCTTTTACTGAAGGAATTGTTAAAGAAAGGCGATGTTAAGGAATCCCTGCGGCGTCTGGATGTGCCTCTCGGCAAATTTTTAGAAAAAACGGAAACGTTTCTTAATCAACCGTTGGAGAAAAAATTGAGTCGCATCGAACTTTTGGCTTTGGTTGAAAAACTTGTTGTTGCGGCTTATGGCAACGCTTTAAACACCAACGAAAAATTTATTGAAAGGAGAAATCTTTTTACGGCGCTTACGCTCGTCTCTGATCCGAACCTGCCGAAGCTTTTTGAGCTCTTTAATTTGCAAACCCTGGATTTGCAGGAGGCGTTGATTTTCGGGCGTTTTGGTCGAGTTTTCGCCGGTATAAAAAAATTGCCTTCGGTTTTAGGCGGTTTTGCCCATCGACCTAATTTTTTAAGGTTAAGGGTAATGAATCGGGCTTGGACCGCACGGCCTACGCCCACACTTGATCAATTTGGTGTTGATTTGACTGCTCTTGCCCGTTTGGAAAAAATCGGCTTTTTGGTCGGGCACGATAAAGAACTTGAGGAACTTTTAAACATTATTTCGCGGCCGGGCAAGCCCAACGCTCTTTTGGTTGGCGAGCCGGGCACTGGCAAATCAACTATGATTGCTCATCTTGGTTTTAGGATGATAAAAGATCAAGTGCCGCGGGCGCTTTTTGACAAGCGCTTGATTTCGCTTGAGATTGCGGATTTGGTTGCGGATGCCGCCCCCGAAGTTTTGGCTGGCCGATTGCAGAAAATTACCGATGAAATTATCATGGCCGGTAATATTGTTCTTTTCGTTCCTAACATCCACGATTTATTCAGGGGCGCTCAAAATCGTTCTTTGAGCGCCATAGATATTTTATTGCCGATTATCAAAAGTGAGGCCATTCCGGTTATTGGTGAAACTTATCCCCGCGAATTCAAGCAATTAGTTGAACCGCGTTCTGATTTTCTTGACCAGTTTGAGGTGATTGAGGTGGAAGAAGTAACCGAAGCCGAAGCCCTCCGGTTTTTGATTTACAGCAGTTTGATTTTTGAGAAAGATTTTAAGATTTTTATCACTTTTCGGGCCGTAAGAAAGGCCGTTGAATTGGCTCATCGATATTTTCGGGGAAAACCCTTGCCCGGCAGCGCAGTCGACCTCTTAAAAAAAGCGATTACAAAAGCCAGTCGCGATAAATTAAAGATTTTAACCGAAAACAATTTAATTGAAGTAGCGGAAGGCCAAAGCAAGATTCCGATTCAAAAAGCGGGTGCGGCAGAAACGGAAAAATTGCTTAATTTGGAAAGTTTAATCCACGAGCGGTTGATTAATCAGAGCGCGGCTGTTGCGTCGGTTGCGCGGGCGCTTCGGGAATATCGAAGCGGTTTAAGCCGCCGCGGCGGACCGATTGCGGCTTTCCTATTCGTGGGACCGACCGGCGTCGGTAAAACAGAGTTGGCAAAGATTCTGACGAAAATTCAGTTTGGTTCGGCCGACGTAATGGCGCGCTTTGATATGTCTGAATATCAAGATAAACAAAGCATTTTCAGGTTTATTGGCACGCCGGATGGCGAAAAAACCGGTGCTTTAACCGACGCGATTTTGGATAAACCATACAGTTTGATATTGCTTGATGAATTTGAAAAAGCTCATCCCGATATTTTGAATCTTTTTCTCCAGGTTTTTGACGACGGTCGGCTTACAGACAGCTTGCATCGGACCGTTGATTTTCAAAATACAATTATTATCGCCACCTCTAACGCTCATTCTGATTTCATTAAAGCCGAGATTGAAAAAGGCGGAAAAATTGAAGTTATTGCCGAAGAATTAAAAAAGAAACTCACTGATTTTTTCAAACCTGAATTATTGAACCGATTTTCCGATGTTATCGTTTTTAGAAATCTCAATCAGGAAGAAATTTTTAGCGTTACCAAAATTCTTATCCGCGAAATAATTGAGCTTCTTAAAGAAACGCACGGCATTGAGTTGGCGATTGACGATACGGCGATTAGGAAGATCGCTGAGCTTGGGTTTAGTCCGGTTTTTGGCGCCAGACCCTTGCGACGGGTGATTTCCGAAAAAATTAAAAGCGTTTTGGCGGAAAAGATTTTAAAAAAAGAAATTGTAAGAGGGAGCAAGTTAAAATGTTTTTTTGAAAACGGCGAGTTTAGATTTGATAACGCATAAAAAAACACCCGAGTCTTCGTCGGGTGCCTCGGGTTTTTAAGGAATCCGAGCAAACCTTGTTTCAGAGAATTCCCAGAGATTTCAGAATCGTTCGATGGCTCTCTAAGAATTCTTGTCCCAGCCGGCCAATCTCTTTTTGAGAAAACAGCCGGATTTCTTCGCCTTCTTCGCCTCTTTCGGCCAGTTCTTCGAGAGCCGGCAGAGTTACGGAAAAACAGTAAAGAGTGTGGTTGCCTCGATCCACTTGCTGGATAAGCTTCAATGATTCTGTGGGAACGGTGATGCCGGTTTCTTCCCGAAGCTCGCGCCAGGCGGTCTGGAGAGCCGTTTCTCCGTACTCGCCTCTGCCTCCGGGGAGTTTCCAGAGATGGGGTGTTGGTTTGGTTGGGTCTTCCACAAGAGGAATTCCTTCGGGCGATTCCACGAGAACTATCGACGCGTGCATTTTTATCCCCCAGTCGGTAAGGGTTTATCGGTATTTGTCTCTGAAGGCGTTAAGATGCGTTTATAAAAGAGCTTAGTTTACAGTTAGGATTTAAGCCCTAATTGTTATTTCATTATAGCACATCCATTATATTTGTCAATAGCTAAAAAAAGAAAAAGCTTTTGTTTTACCAGTTTTTGAAAATATACTTTCTCTCCCAATTATATAAAATAAAGAATAAGATTTTATGATTAATCAAGAAATCGCAAAAATTTTTTATGAAATCAGCGAGTATTTAGAAATGGAAGGCGTAACTTTCAAGCCGCGGGCTTATGAAAAGGTCGCCCAGGCGATTGGAGAATTAGAAAAAGACGTGACAGAAATTTATAAACAAGGAGGTCTTAAAGCATTATCAGAAATTCCTGGGGTGGGAGTGTCAATTGCAGAAAAAATAGAAGAGCTTATCAAAACCGGTCGCCTTAAATATTACGAAACGCTTAAAAAGAAAACGCCGGTTGATTTAGGGACGCTTACCAAAGTTGAAGGCTTGGGTCCGAAAAATATAATGCGATTGTATAAAGAATTGAGAATTAAGAATTTAAGGGATTTAGAAAGGGCCGCTCGCGCTTACAAAATCAGCAAGCTTGAAGGTTTTGGCGAAAAATCCGAAGAAAATATTTTAAAAGGCATAGAGTTTATTAAAAATTCCGGCAACAGATTTATTCTCGGGTTTGTAATGCCGGAGATTAGAGAAATTGAATCGCGGTTAAAAAAAATTAAAGACGTTAAGGAGCTTGTTGTCGCCGGTTCTGTCAGGCGAAGAAAAGAAACAATCGGGGACGTTGATCTGCTCGCGATTTCAAAAAAATCAAAGCCGGTGATGGATTATTTTGTGAGTATGTCTGAAGTTGCTCGTGTTTATGCTCATGGCAACACAAAGTCAATGATTAAGCTTAAAAGCGGTCTTGATGTTGATTTGCGCGTTGTGCCGGACGAATCTTATGGCGCGGCCTTGAATTATTTCACCGGTTCAAAAGATCATAACGTCGCCTTACGTCAGATCGCAATCAAGGAGGGATACAAACTCAACGAATACGGACTCTTTCGGCAAGTAGCAAAGAGCAAATGGCAAATAGTTGCTGGTAGAACCGAAGAAGAATTATATAAAGCGTTAGATATGGATTATATTGAGCCGGAAATGCGGGAAAATATTGGCGAAATTGAATTGGCGCAAAAACATAAATTGCCGAAATTAGTCGGTTATAAAGATTTGAAAGGTGATTTACAGATTCAGACAAATTGGTCAGACGGGAAAAATTCAATTGAAGAAATGGCAAAGGCGGCGATTGAGCGGGGTCTGGAATATATCGTGATTACCGACCATACGAAAAGACTTGCAATGACAAATGGTTTGGATGAAAAACGAATCCAGATGCAGTGGAAAGAGATAGATGAGGTAAATCGCAGATTGCAAAGAGCAAATCGTAAATTCAAAATTTTAAAAGGCACCGAATGCGATATTTTAAAGGATGGCATTCTTGATTTACCCGATAAAATTTTATCCAAGCTTGATGTTGTCGGCGTTTCAGTTCATTCGTATTTTAACTTGACCAAAGAAGATCAGACCGAAAGGATAAAACGCGCGATTCAAAATCCGAACGTTGATATTTTATTCCATCCAACCGGCAGATTGATAAATAAAAGAGAGCCGTATGTATTGGATATGGAAGAAATTATAAAAACCGCGAAAAAAACCAGAACAGTTTTGGAAATAAACGCTTTTCCGGACAGGTTGGATTTAAAAGGCGACCATATTAAAAAATGCGTTGAATTAGGAGTAAAAATGGCAATTGATACTGATGCTCACTCAATACATCATCTTTCGTATTTAGAATACGGCGTTGCCCAAGCCCGTCGCGGCTGGGCTAAACGCAGTGATATCATTAATGCGCATCCGTTAGAAAAGATGCTAAAACTGATTAAGAAAAATAAATAGATTGTTGCGTCGCTCAATCTGCTACACGCCGGTTTGGGGCAATAAAAAATGATATAATTAATGCCTGGTCACCGAAAAATATATAAACTTTTATGACAGAAATATCTGCCGGTATAATTGTCTATCGAAAAACAAGAGAAGGTCCTAGGTTTTTGTTGATTTATGAACGCGGTCGCTATTGGAATTTTCCCAAAGGTAAGTTAGAAAGAGAGGAAAATTCGTGGACTGCCGCTTTGAGAGAGATAAAAGAAGAAACCGGGCTCACTCGCCAGGATTTAAAATTTGATACTCGGTTTAAGGTTTATGACCGTTATATTTACTCCCGGCAAAAGCAAAAAGTTTTTAAAACCGTCGCCTTTTTTTTGGCCGAAACAAACAACCCCATTATTAAAGTTTCCCGAGAGCATCAGGGTTTCGGATGGTTTCCCTATCGTGAGACCAATAAAATGTTGATTCATAAAAATCTTAAAGATAATTTAAAAAAAGCATATGACCTTATTCGAAGAAAAAGTTTATTCGGCCGCCCAAAAAATCCCCAAGGGCCGAGTCGCGACCTACAAAAGCATCGCTAAAGCGATAGGGCGGCCAAGGGCGGTAAGAGCTGTCGGCAACGCCTTGAATAAAAATCCATTCGGTTACGACCAAAAAGCTTGTCCTGAGCCGCGTCGAAGGGTGCCCTGCCATAGAGTAGTAAAATCCGATGGCTCAATCGGCGGTTTTGCAAGCGGTTCCAAAAATAAAATAAAAATGCTCCAAAAAGAAGGGATTCTGATAAAATCAGGGAAAGTGGATTTAAAGCAATTTGCCTGCCCGCTTCGCTTTGCGAAGCAAGGCGGGCGAGGTTTTAGTTTCTAACGGGTTTTAACAAACTCTACAATTTTTTTAAAAACCTCGGGTTCGTTCTCTGCCAAATCGGCCAAGATTTTTCTATCAAGTTTTATATTTTTCTTTTTCAGAAGGTTTATCAGTGCGCTGTATTTTATTCCGTTTTCTCTCGCGCCGGCATTTATTTTTATGTTCCAAAGCGCGCGGAAATCTCTTTTTTTCTCTTTGCGTCCTTTAAAAGCGCGGCTCCAGGAATGAAGGAGGGCTTCTTTAGCCGCTCGTTCTTTTGATTTTCGGCCCCAGCGAAAACCTTTTGTGTGTTTGAGTAATCTCTCTCTTTTTTTATGGGCAGTTTTGCCTCTTTTGACTCTGGCCATGTTAAAGGTATTTGCTTAAAACTTTTTTGGTGATAACCAAATTTCGCTCGCGTTTTTTACGGTTCATTTGAGTTTGTCTTTTATTGCCGCGGGAGTGCCCCAAAGTCGTTGCCCGGCGGCGCACTTTTCCTCTCCTTGTAATTTTGATTCTGTCTGTAAAACTATTCCTTGCCATTGTTGTTAAAATTTACAAGCTCAATGCGTAGTAAATTTTACTACAACAATGAGCACCGAGCACATAATTTTATAAAAAACTGTATTTTAATCTTCTTACGCCGTAGCCTCTTTGTTTCAATTTTATTTCTCTCGTTCTTGCGTCTTTTTCTGCTTTGTAAGCTTCATAATATACCAATTCTGGATTTTTGGTTTTGTGTTCTTCAAGGCGGCGTTTCAAGTTTTTAGTATAGCCAATATATGTTCCCCCAGTCAATTTATTTTTGATGAGATAAACATAATACATAAAATTACGTGCTTGGTAAGATTTTGTAGATAAATTTTCTGCGGTTTTGCCTTGAAAATTTATACAAAGCCCTTATCTTTTGGTTATTTGGGCGACGAATCCTCTCCCGCCCGGTTTTGGCTCCATTGTTATTTGATGGGGCGCCTTAATCATTTCCAGGAATTCGTTAAGTTTTTTGAAAGCCCATTCTTTATTGAATTTCTCTCTGCCACGGAGGAATAAATTAATTTCTACCTTGTGGCCGTTTTTCAGGAATTCCTCTGCTTGATGAGCTTTGGTTTGGAGGTCGTTTTGGGCGGCTCGGGGCGTAATTCGGACGTGCTTTAATTCTTTGCTTTTCTGCGCTTGTCGCTGTTTTTTCTCTTCTTTTTCTTTTAAATAACGGAATTTGTCAAAACTGATAATTCGGGCAACGGGCGGTTTGGCGGTCGGCGCAATTTCTATCAAATCAAGGCCTTTTTCTTGGGCGAGCCGAGCGGCTTCCGCGAGTTTTAAAATGCCCAAATTTTGACCCTGTTCGTCAATTATTCTTAATTCCGGTGCGGTTATTTGGTTGTTTATTCTAAATTGGATAATTGAATTATAGCAGTTAATTTTTAAGAAGGCAAATATTATTTTATGGAGAAAATTAAGGCAAAAAAAGTGGGCTCCTTTAGAGGGAGCCCGGTGTTACTCTGTGAGCGCCACTGCGCTCAGCTAACGGGTCGTGAGACCCGCTTCATCTCTGTATTCAATTATCAAACATCTGATTATATTATAAATTGTTTCGGTGAAGCTGCAAAACCTTAGTTGTGGATAAGTTTTTGAATCACTTTCTTTACGTCTTCAAACACTTCGTCTCTGGGGCGATTGCCATCTATGACTGTAATTTTGTCCCTAAATTGCGGATGGGCTACGAGTGAAAGATAGTTCATACGGACTTTCTTTAGAATTTCCAATTTTTCAAAGGCCTCGTTTTCGCTTCGTCCTTCCGAAATTCTTTGCATCGCCACTTCAGCGGGTAAATCAATCAGAATTGTAAGATCGGGCCAGAGTATGTGGGAGCCGGCAATTTCTTCGTGGAGATTGATGAAAAAGTCAGCGGATTTTCCAGAGAGCATGCCGTAGGCAATTGTTGAAAGCGCGAAGCGTTCTACGAGATAGATCGCCCGCGGGTCTTTGAGGGCGGGTTTTATAAAAGCAATGATGTCTTGCACTCGATCAATGATATAGAGTCGTTGAAATTACACCGGATCTGCTGGGCGAGAAATCGCGCCTCTTAGCATCGCTTTGATTGCTTTGCCTATGGGTCCTGCTTCGTTCGGCTCACTTAACCAAAAAACAGGACGACCAGAATCGTTGAGCCATCTGAAAGTATTGAGAAGTTGGGTGTTTTTACCGCAACCGTCTATTCCTTCAAAAGCAATAAAAGTTCCCATCTTTTCGCCTCCTTTGTTTGTTGCTTGCTCCGTTACAACCATGCTTTATTAAGAGCTAATCTTGAGCATTTCAAACTTGCGGGGTGTGTCAATTTTTAAGGGTAATGTTTGGGGTTGTAATGGGGGGAAGGTGCGGTTTTAGGTTCATTCATCTTACAGCCATTTTATCAGAATGCAATTGTGAAAAATAAAGGGTCGTGTAAAAACACGGCCCTGAAAAGTTTTTGAGTGTTTATATTTCCAGATTTATCAAATGAATTTTGGGGCAAAGAATGATTTTTCTGAGAATGGTGTTTTCTTTTGCGCGTTTAGCTTTTTTCCTGCGGCCCCCCTTGCGTTTGCGAACCGATTTATTTATGCGGGTATATTTGATTGTTGTTAGCGTTAAAAATAAAGTACAGCAAACTTGGTGAAGCTGAATTGCCGATTCTCTATCCAATTTTATATGGAAGTAGTGAGAGATGATTAGGGGTGCTGGTGTTTTATCAAGAAGGATAGGGATGATTTTGGTCTTTTTTGTAACTATTCTTTGTAAGATAGCTTCAAATTCCTGTTTAACCCAATTAGATTTTGCTGCGTTTTTTGACCAAATTAAAATAAAAACCGTACAATTCGCTAAAGCATTAGAAATTCTTTCTCCAATTGAATCACCTGGTTGTAGTTCCCACTTATCTAGCCAAATCTTATTTGTGGTAGTTTTTCTTAAGTAGTCAGCAATTACCTCGGCTATTTCTTTGTCTTCTTTGCTGTGCGATATAAAGATTACGATACTTCTTTTGTCATTGTCTATAATATGATCAGTAACAGCATCGCCTTTTCGCGTTCTTTGCATGTCTACCTCCATTTTTAAATTGCTGTATTGTTAATAGTCGATAATTCAATTTTAGTCAAGTTTTATTAGTGTTAATTATAATTAAATAAAACAATCACTCTGAAAGCGGTTTATCTTGTGGAGCGTGTCGGGACAACTGGAAAGCCCTAATAAGAGATATATCAAATTTTTACCTCACCCGAAACCTCAAGATTATATTGTTAATTGCATCTTCAATAAAGGCTTCAACTTTTGATTCGGGTATGTGCATATCGTTTGGGTGTGCGCATGAATTCCTGAAATTGAGCATTTCTTCTAATAATTTGCCCACATTTTTATCAACGATTTTCGACTCCCTGAGCTTTACAATAAAAAGACTTTCGTCCAGTTCGGAAAAGATATTTTTCCGGTAAATCTTCTTAATTTTTTGGTTGGATTTTGATAAAGCATTATTAAAATCCTTCAATTTTTTCTTAGAATTTAGAACATGATTTTGTAGATGATCAATACATACAATCCAGGTCATTATAATCGATGCTCGTTTCGATGGGGGTTTCGTTCCAAAACATCGAATTGCCTCTTCTAGGAAGTTTTTCTCATTTTTGTTTTTGATTCTTTGTACAAGCTCTTCAAGTTCATGTTTCAGTTGTATAGTTTTTTGTCTCGATTTGATCTCTGATTCAACTTTTGCAAGTTCTTTTCGATGTAGCCTAAAACCCTCGTTGGTAGTAAGAATTCGTTTATTTTCTACCATTGCACCCAAGTCACGGTCAATATTGGAGGGCCTTATAATATCACTAAGGTCAAAAAGTTGTAATATGGAGCTTTTTAGTGCTATGCCTTCGCCCTCCTTGATTGTTAAAAAATATATAAATAGCGCGATACGGGAATAATTATCGCGCATATCTTCAATTTTGGTTGGTAGAGCTTCTAAAAATTCGTCTAATCTTTTCTTAAGCTCATTCTGTTCCTCTGGGTAATTCGTGAGTGACATGGTTTATGCCAGTAGAGCTCAACTCATACGCTCCCCTCGCAGTTCTTTTTATGTAGCCGGTGTGTCGTATCGTATCTTGTAGAGTAACCTTTAAATTTCCGGGCAACTTAGTTAGTCCAATCAACTCTTGATAGTAATTTTCAACATCCTCTTCTTTAAAGATTTTTTTACCAGCATATTGTTTTAGATAGTATCCGAAAACAGCTATTTTATCATAATGAGTTGAGGGTTTTTTTTCCTTAAAAAAATCAAGAAGCGTTATCTCTCCGGATTTAACGTTCCTCTCTTTAATATTAATATTAGAAATTTTTTGAGTTTTGGCGGGGGCGGGCCCAATCTCTTTGCCAGCCAAGAGTTCTTTTTTAAGGGAAACAATACTTTTCTCAACAAACTTTTCAGTTCCCTCCGCTGAGAATTCAAGTTCGCCTATTTTTATAGAAATCTTACTCATGTCTGGATTCTAGGCATTTATTCTTATAGAGTCAATCCTTGAACGTTTGGTCGCTGCCGTTAACGGTGGAGATGGGGGTGTTGAAACCCCGTCTAAAGAAACAATACTAAAACCATCTACAAGTTTATTCTGTTTAGAACAGACAAATAATTTGCCTCATATTTATTTAACCTCAACATAACGAAGCGTATGTTTTTGGCGAGCCTCCTTATATAACACCGGATTTAATTTAAGAGACACAAATTAGCCGATGCCGCTTTAAGCGTATGCTAAAGCAGGGACTGCAAAATTGTTTTTGGCAGTTATAAGTTTTTGCCGGATTTACGAGGCGGCGCTCGACTTGCCGATTAAAGAATGCTTTTTTATCAAATCTTGGCATCCCCGTGTTTGAGGGAACGTTTAAACTCCCTCTTTTTAATGACCTCTCGTTTGTCGTGTTTTTTTCTGCCCTTAGCTAACGCGATTTCAATCTTTACAAATCCGCGATTAGTGTAGCCCCGGAGCGGCACAACTGTCAATCCGGATTGAGTTTTTCCGATCAGATATTTTATTTCCTCGCGTTTCAAAAGCAATTTTCTCGTGCGTTGCGGTTCGTAATTTTGCGGCGCATTGCCGGGCTGAAAAGAGGGTATATTTGCGCCAACTAAAAAAATTTCATCATTCCTTAAAATCGCGTGAGCGCCCGCCAAATCAAAGCGTCCCATTTTGATTGACTTTGCCTCATGGCCCGTAAGTTCAACGCCCGCCTGAAATTTCTCCAGAATTTCATAGTCAAAACTAGCTCTTCTATTTTCGGCTAAATTTGTCATTAAGATTAGATTATAGTTAAATTAAAGAATCGTGAATAGCGAAAAAATTATTAAAATTTCCCCCTCGTCGCTGAATCTGTATCTGGATTGTCCGCTTTGTTTTTGGTTGCAATTGAATAACGGTATTAAAAGACCCGAACATCCAAGTTCAACTTTGCCGATGGGTATTGATCTAACCCTGAAAGTTTATTTTGACCATTGGCGGAAAAAAGACACCCTGCCGCCGCTTTTGCACGGAAAAATTCCGGGGAAACTCTTGGCCGACCAGGCGCTTGTCGCGAAGTTCCGTTCCCGTTCTTTTGTCTGGCACGACCAGGAATCAAACGCTTATTTTACTGGCATTCTTGACGACGCTTTGGAGTTTGAGGGCGGCGTAATCGTGCCGCTTGATAATAAAACTAAAGGATTTCCGCCGCTTGAGCCGCACGCGGCCCACGTTTTACAAATGAGCGCCTATACTCTTCTTTTGCGAGAAAATAAATTTCCAACAAAAAATTTGGCATACCTCATTTATTGGTTTTTCAATCATAAAAGTTTTGATTTGGAAAAACCTTTGCACTTTAATGTGGCGGTTGAGGAGATAAAAACCGACCCCGACAGAGTTTTGGGTATTTTTCGGGAAGCTGTTATTTTACTCCGTTCGTCAATGCCTTTGCCGGCAATGGAATGCCAATTTTGTCAGTATCGAAATACCAAATTGGATTAAAGATGCGGGAAGAAATTATCAAATTATTAAAGAAAGTTATAGAAGACAAGGTTGAGTTTGATGTTGTGCCGCCGGAAAACCCCGATTTTGGACATTATTCTTCCAATGTTGCCTTGAAATTGGCGAAAGTTTGGGGAAAGAGTCCGATGGAGGTTGCCGAGAGCATAACTCATAACCCAAAACTTATAACTAGTAACCTTTTTGAGAAAATTGAGGTGGCGGCGCCAGGGTTTATTAATTTTTGGCTGAAACCGGAAGTATTTCAGAAAGAATTGGAGGAGATTTTAAAAAAGAAAGAAAAGTATGGCAAAGGGCAAATCGTAAGGGGCAAATCGCAAAAGACGATTGTTGAATATACAGACCCGAATCCTTTTAAAGAATTTCATATCGGCCATTTGATGAGCAATGCGATTGGTGAAGCTATTGCCCGGCTTATTGAGTGGAATGGCGCGGAAGTAAAAAGAGCTTGTTATCAAGGTGATGTTGGGATGCACGTGGCGAAGGCGATTTGGGGCAAATTAAAACGTCCAGAATTGTCGTGGGCGGAGGCGTATGTATACGGATCGAGAATGTATGACGATGAAGTTAGCGGCGAGAGTAAATTAAGCCGGCAAGAAATTGATTCTAGTAGAGAAGAAGCTAAAAAAGAAATTATAGCGATAAATAAAAAAATTTACGAACGAAGTGATAAAGAAATAAATAAAATTTATGATGTCGGTAAAAAATTATCGCTTGAGCATTTTGAGAAAATTTACAAAAAACTCGGCACGAAATTCGATTATTACTTTTTTGAAAGCGAGGCCGGCGAATACGGCAAAAAAATAGTTGAAGATGGAATAAAGAAGCAGATTTTTGAAAAAAGCGATGGCGCTATTGTTTTTAGAGGCGAAAAATATGGACTTCACACGCGGGTTTTTATCAATTCTGAAGGATTGCCAACATACGAGGCAAAAGAATTAGGTCTCGCTGATATAAAGCGCAAAAAATATGGCTATGATAAATCAGTAGTTATAACCGGAAACGAAATAAATGATTATTTCAAAGTGGTTTTAGAGGCGATGAAATTTATTTTTCCGAAACTCGCCGAAAAAACTCTGCATTTATCACACGGTATGCTTCGTCTGCCGAGCG
>CAYIEJ010000007.1:0-14072 GCA_964362455.1 uncultured Candidatus Saccharibacteria bacterium
CATCTGTTCGCTCCGCTCACAGGAAATATTCGCAAATTTAGATAACATTGGCATGAGAGTTGCTGGAGTAAACATACCCGATAGTAAAAGAGTTGAAGTTGCGTTGACTTATATTTACGGCATTGGGCCGGTTTTAGCGAGAATTATTTTAAGCGAAGCGCGAATTGATTTAAACAAACGCGCGAAAGAGTTAACGCCGGAAAACGTCAACCACATTCAATCAATTATTGAAAAAAAATATAAAATTGAGGGAGAACTACGGCAATCAATCAAACAGAACATTGTTCGATTAAAAGATATTAAAGCGTATCGCGGTATTCGCCATTTAAGGCGTTTGCCCGTACGAGGTCAACGTACCAAAACAAATTCACGAACCGTGCGCGGCAACATTCGGAAAACAGCTGGCAGCGGTAAAAGAAAAGTTGAGCTGAAATAATATGGGTAAAAAGAAAGTTGTACAAAAAGCGGAATCAGCCGAATCGGAAAAAATTAAAGATGTTTCGGCGAGTGTTTCGCGCAGTTCCAAACAAAAATACGAAAATGGAAGAATTTATATTCAAGCCTCCTATAACAATACGCTGATGACCGTAACCGATGATAAGGGGAATGTTTTGGCTTGGCTTTCGGCGGGCTCACTCGGTTTTTCTGGACCGAAAAAATCAACGCCGTTCGCCGCTTCAAAAGTCGCCGAAGCAATCGTTCAAAAAATTCAAAATTCAGGACCACAAAATGTTGAAATTTTGGTAAGAGGGGTGGGGAACGGACGCGATTCGGCGGTTAGGACTTTAGCCGCTAAAGGTTTGAACATAACTTCAATTAAAGATGTTACGCCGATTCCCCATAACGGTCCAAGGCCGCCAAAAGTGAGACGGGTTTAAATATGAAACAAATAAAAGAAAAAAGAGAAAGAGCATTAGGCGCAAAACTTTTTTTGAAAGCTGAACGTTGCAATTCGCCAAAATGCGTCATGATTAGACGTCCGTATCGGCCCGGAGTTCACGGACAAAAACGGCATTCGGTTTCCGATTATGGAAAACAATTGCGGGAAAAACAAAAAATTCAGATTATATACGGTTTAAACAATAAACAATTGAGCAATTTATTTGCCAAGGCGAAAGGAAAAATTCTTCTGATTTTAGAAAAACGACTTGACCGCGTTGTTTTCCTTCTTGGTTTCGCCCGCTCGCAACGCATCTCGCGACAGATTATCGCGCACGGTCATATCTTGGTTAACGGGCGAAAGGTGACAATTCCATCATATAATGTTAAGATGGGCGATGTTGTAATGATCAGGCCGGAATCGAAACGTTTGGGAATATTTGAAGATATTGTGATCAGATTAAAGCAATACGAACCGCCGGTCTGGCTGAAACTAGACAAAAACGAGCTTAAGGGTGAATGCGTTTCCGAACCGCTGTTTGATGACGCCATTTTGCCATTTGATATAAATTTGGTCGGTCAATTTTATAGTCGTTAATTATGAAATCCCGTTAGAAAATTAATCATGATATTTTATATAAAACGGAAATTAATTAATCGCAGAAGCCTTTTAAGTCGAAAAGGCGCTAGTTTTAATTTTCTAACGGGATGAAATACACACATTTAAGCGAAACAGTCGAAATAAAACGGATTGAAGAAGAGAATAATCGTGGTGTTTTCCACATTGAGGGTCTTTATACGGGCTACGGCGTAACTTTGGGTAATGCCTTAAGGCGAACCATTTTTTCGTCTTTGCCAGGGGCCGCCATTTCCAAAATTAAGATAAAAGGCGTTGACCATGAATTTTCAACCCTGCCGGGGATGATTGAGGATATTGTGGAATTTACACTCAATTTAAAAAAAGTGAGATTTCACTTTTTTGCCGACGAACCACAAGTTCTAACTTTACACCTTAAGGGCGAAAAGGATGTGACAGCTGCCGACATTGAATCAACAACTTTAGTTAAAGTGGTTAATCCGGAACTTCACTTGGCCACGCTGACCAAAAAAGCCGCAGAAATCGATATGGAGTTAACGGTTGAAAAAGGTTTGGGTTATATTCCGGCGGAATCGCGTCGGGGCGAACGTTTGCCAATCGGCACTATTATTCTTGACGCAATTTTTTCACCGATAGTGCGGGTTGAATTTACCGTTGAAAATATGAGGGTTGGAGAACGCACCGATTTTAATCGTTTGAAAATTGAAGTTGAAACCGACGGATCAATCACGCCTTCAGAGGCGCTTCACAAAGCGGCAAACATTTTAAAGGATCATTTCGAAAAAGTCTCCGCGATGGATGTGGTAAAAACAGAAGTTTCGTCTGGGAGCGAAGAGACAAAAAAACGGAAAACTAAGAAAAAAGAAGAATAGAGCTTAATAATCTATGCGTCATCTTAAGAAAGGGAGAAAATTCGGTTTAAAACGGGGGCCACGAAGGGCCTTTTTAAAAATTCTCGCCAATAATATGATTCAGCGCGAGAAAATTTCAACGACCGATGCGCGGGCTCGGGAGCTTAAGCCCTATATTGAGCGGTTGATTACATATGGGAAAAAGCAGAACTTGGCGTCTTTACGGCTTTTGCTCCAGAAATTGCCGAAAGCGACGGCATACAAACTCTATTACGAATTAGCCCCTCGTTACTTAAACCGTCGCGGCGGTTACACTCGGATTATCAAAAATTCAAAAGTCAGAAAACACGATGGCTCAAAAATGGCGACAATAGAATTTATCCAATCGTAAAATTATGGAATATTTTATTGACGCAACGAATAAAAAATTAGGCCGAGTCGCATCAGAAATCGCGGTCATCTTGCAAGGAAAAAAAAATCCAAAATTCCAACCGCGTCTTGCCGGTAACGACAGGGTTGTGGTAAAAAACATAAACCAAATTTCTCTTTCTGGTAAAAAGACACTCCAGAAAATTTATTACAAACATAGCGGTCCGCTTGGACATTTGAAAGAAAAAAAATATAAAGATGTCTTCAAAAAAAGCCCGGCTTGGGTTTTGCGCCATGCCGTAAGATTAATGTTGCCAAAAAACAGGTTGCAAAAAGTCCGAATGAAGCGCTTAATAATAGAATAAAATGCCTAAAATAACGCAAAAAACAGACAAAGCGGAAAAATATTTTGAAGCGGTCGGCAGAAGAAAAACAGCCGTGGCTAGAGTAAGGATTTATCCGGTGGCCTTTGACGCCAAAACCAAAAAGGGAGAGCGTTTGATTGTTAACGATAAAAATTTCCGAAGCTATTTTCCTTTAAAAAAGCAGCAAGAAATTGCAATCGCTCCTTTTAAAACTCTGGCGCTTAAAAATTTTGAAGTTGGGGTTAAAACGGGGGGTGGCGGTCTAAACGCGCAGGCAGAAGCGATACGTCTTGGGATTTCTCGCGCCTTAGTTTTATTTAATCTTGAGTGGCGACCAAGACTTAAAACAATGGGTTTTTTAAGACGCGATCCAAGGATGGTGGAGAGAAAAAAATACGGTTTCCGCAAAGCCCGCCGTCCACAACAGTGGCGGAAGCGATAAAAAAGAAAAGACGGCAACCATTTTTAGTGCCGTCTTTGTAGGAGAACATTAAAAGAACAACCTTGCGATTAGTGAAACGAAGGAGCCAAAGAGGAAAGAGGGAAGCAAAAGCACGCCGCAGAGAAAAAGTTTCGCTATTACTAAAAAAAGTTGGAGTGGAAAACGGGACGGAAAGCGAAACGGAAGGATAACTATTCTTTTGTTGTTACACAGAAAGAGAAACGTGTATGGCGCTAAGGTTGTTGATATAGCAAGCGTCCCCAGCCAGAAAACCTTGTAGAAACTACAAAGTAAGCCAAACAACATTCCGCCGATGAATAACATTAGAAGCGTTTTCTTTTTGAAATCAGCAAGCGTTAGAGAGAATACTACTTGTTCCACAGCGTCCTCCTTTGTTTAGGTACTAAGATAAAGATAGCATAAAATTACCTATCTTGTCAATAGATATTACAACGATAGCGCAAACGCTAAAGTTTTCTATAAAGCCAAGTCAATTTTACGGTGGACGCCGCTTTTGGTGAGAATATCCAACTCACTTTTCTGAACAAAATATTTTTTCACGTCTTCAAAAACTTTATAGTAGTTTAAAGGCGGACGCGAATCTAATTCGCTAATTATTAAATCGGAGCCGGCAAAAACCATTGAGTAGCCCGGCTGATTTTGAAACCAATAAAATTCAAGAGGCGTTTCAATTAAAAACGGTAATTTAAAAAAGGAGTTTTTTGCGTATTTTTCGTCTCCCTCATAGTCCGCAATATAAAAAATCCTTATCTCGCCGTTCAGTGTAATAACGGCAATTCTTTTTTCGTCCGGTGAAATATAAAAATCGCGGACCGAATCGCTAATAGTTTCTAATTTTCGCTGGGTTCGGTTATAAAACAGTAGATTATTATCACTATCTAAAATTAGAATTTTATTACCGCTCGGATTTGATTTTATTTTTTGAATCGGCGGAAGATTTAAACTTAAAACATCGGAGTTTTTTAGAACAAGGTTGTAGACGATAAAATTGCCCTGATCGTCGGTAAAGAGTACCTCATTATTGTTGGTTATTCCGGCACGGATACTTTTTGCAGTATATAACCTTTCCAAAGTGATTTTTTTAAAATCAAGACTATAAAGCGAGCTTTTCGTTGCGAAAATAATCTTTCCTTGATTGAAGGGATGAATAAAAAAATTTTCTATTGGAACATTGCCTGGCAAACCCAATTGCTGTTGTTTTAAGGAATGAAAAAGTTCGTTTAAGTTTGTGCTGGCTTTGGGATTTTGCAAATCAATAAGAAAAAAAACTTGTTTATCGGCCGTAACTATAAAATTTGCTGACGCATCGCTCAAAATGACACTTTCGCCGCGGAGCAGCTGATTTTTGAAATAAAGATTGCCGTTATAATCCTTATAAATTGGGCCTTTATTTGTTATCCAAAAATCCTGGATTCTATCTTCAACCGTTGTTGAAGCAAAAACTTTCGGCCACAGTTTTATTTTAGTCGCAGATGCGACAAAGCTACCGCGAACTACCACTTCTTTTTCCCAGGGGAAAAATCCGTCTTTTGAAATCTTTAGCTCATACTTCCCCGGCAATAGTTTTTTTATGAATACGGCATTATTTAGAAGACCCCGTTCGCTCGGATATGATTTGCCGTTTAATTGCAAATCAGCGTCAGTTGGCGAAAATTTTAAATAGATACCGCCAGTTTTTGTAATGCGAAAATTTTCAAAATCGAAAACAAGTCCTTGCGCCGTAACAATAAGATAACTGCCGACAACCAAAAAAACCGCAAATAATCCCAGCAAAATTGAATTCCTAAGCGTCTGATTCATAAAATTAATTGGAATTTGTAAACACGTTATTTAATAGTATACTTTAAAAGATGAAAAATTCTCCAGCCACGGCTATCTCGCGAACAGACAACTTAAACGAGTTTTTTACTGTCAGAGGCGGCGAGCCCTTGGAGGGTGAAATTCGGCTTGCTGGCGCAAAAAACGCCGCTACGAAAATGACCGTTGCTTCTTTACTTACCCATGAAGAAATAATCCTGAAAAATTTTCCTCAAATCGGCGATACGGCCATTACGATTCAACTATGCAAAACGTTAGGTAGTGAAGCCACCGTGCGGGGTTCAACGCTTAGAATAAAAACGCCGCAAATCAAAAACGTTCAAGTTACTTCTTTAAGCCGCCGTAATCGAATACCGATTTTGGCGATTGGTCCGCTTTTAGTAAGAGCGGGTGAGGCCCGTATTCCGATTGTCGGCGGCGACCAAATCGGTCCGCGCCCGGTTGACATGCATCTTAAATCACTGGAAGCGCTTGGCGCAGAGATAATTACCGAAAGAAACTATTACCGGGCTCTTGCTCCTCATGGCCTGCATGGAACCAATGTTAATCTCCGTTACCCTTCAGTCGGCGCGACAGAGAATACAATTTTAGCGGCTGTGCTTGCAAAAGGCAAAACAGTTATTGAAAATGCGGCCGTTGAGCCGGAAGTCATTGATTTAATAAAACTCCTCCAGAACATGGGCGCGATTATAGAATTGGGCGCCAACCGTAGAATTTGTATTGAAGGCGTAAATCATTTGCACGGCAGCGAATACAAAATTCTCCCGGATCGTAACGAAGCCGTTTCATTCGCTTGCCTCGCGGTTGCGACAAACGGCAATATTTTTGTTCGAGAAGCTGTCCAAGAGCACTTAATTACATTTCTAAACACACTGCGGCGGATTGGCGGCGAGTATGAAGTTTTGGAAAACGGCATCAGATTCTGGCGGACAAACAAATTAAAAGGCCTTAACATTGAAACCGACACGCACCCCGGTTTTATGACCGATTGGCAACAACCGCTTCTTGTAGTTTTAACCCAAAGCGAAGGGGACTCTCTAATTCACGAAACAGTTTATGAAGATCGCTTTCATTACACGCAGGACTTGAATTTAATGGGCGCGCGGATTAAAGTAGAAAACGAATGCCGCGGTATTTTGCCGTGTCGTTTCAAAAACCTAAAACATCCCCATAGCGCCCGTATTTCTGGTCCGACTGAATTGCAGCCGGCAAAAATTAAAGTTCCTGATTTGCGAGCTGGTATTGCCCACCTAATTGCAACTTTAACCGCGCGCGGCGAATCAACAATCTACGGTATCGAAGAGATAGACCGCGGTTATGAACATATTGATGAAAGATTAAGAAGTATTGGAGCGGGAATAAAAAGGATGGAACCAAACCAATAAAAAGGCTACAAAATAAAAATATTCGTATATTCGTAATTAGTAGACAAAATTGGCATGTTTGTAAAAAAAATTGGCATTGATCTCGGCACAACCAACACGCTCGTTTTTTTGCCGGATAAAGGAATTATTATCAACGAGCCGACAGCGGTGGCGCTTCGGAAACCTGACAACAATGTCTTAGCGGTCGGCGCCGAGGCGAAAGAAATGGTCGGTAGAACACCAGACAATATTGTTACTTACCGACCTTTGAAGGATGGCGTAATTGCCGAATATTACATTACCCAGGCCATGCTTCGATATTTTATCAGTAAAAGTCTCGGCTTTTTTAATTTTTTCAAACCCGATGTTGTTATTTCTGTGCCGGCCGGCATTACTTCAACTGAATACAGGGCGGTTATCAACGCCGCGCGCGAAGCTGGCGCAAAAGAAGTTTATTTAGTCAAAGAACCGATTCTTGCATCTTTGGGCGCCGGTATCCCAATTCATTCTTCGGAAGGCAATATGGTTATTAATATCGGCGGCGGCACCACTGAAGTCGCGGTGATTTCTTTGGGCGGCATCGTTAATTGGTCCAGTTTGAGAGTGGCCGGGAATCGTTTTGACCAATCCATTGCTGAATATATCAAGAAAAAATACGGACTGGCGATTGGCGAGGCAATGGCCGAAAGCATAAAAATCAATATCGGTACGGCGCTGCCCAATCGCAATAAAATGGAAATGAAAATAAGAGGCCGCGACCTGCCGTCGGGTTTGCCCCGCGATTTGCTGGTTAATTCAAATGAAGTCGCTGAAGCAATTAACCCCCATTTAGTAGATATTATTAATTCGGTTCGGTCAGTTTTTAATGTTACGCCGCCGGAGCTCGCCGCTGACATTATGGAAAAGGGAATTATTTTATCAGGCGGCAGCGCCCAGCTTCGGGATTTGGAAGAATTTTTCAAACGGTCTTTGGGTGTTGCCGCTTATGTTGCCGAAGACCCTTTTTTCTGCGTCGCCAAGGGTACGGCCATTATTTTAAATCATTTGGATGTTTATAAACGAACACTATTGAATAAGCGATAAAAATGCTCTTTGGTCACGACGACAAAATAAAAATTTTTAAAAAACTTGTTTCCGAAAATAATTTGGGTCACGCTTATTTATTTTTCGGCGATGCAGAAATCGGTAAATGTCTCTTTGCCAAGCATTTCGCGTATTTTTTAGAATCTGATAAATTCGAAATCGGCGAAACGCCTTTAATTGATACTCAATTTTTGCGCGCTAACGAAAAAGGCGTTATCGGCATTGATGAAATTAGAAATCTAAAAAGGTTTCTCTGGCAAACGCCGCTTCGCTCTAAAAAAAGGATGGCGATTATAGACGAGGCGGAAAAACTAACGCCCGAAGCGCAAGGCGCTTTGCTTAAAATAGTTGAAGAACCGCCGAGTCACGCTCTTTTGATTTTTATTGCCGCGCAGACCCAAATGCTTTTCCCGCCGCTTTTATCGCGATTGGTTCAAATTTATTTTCCGCGGCAGAGTCATTCTGAAATCAAAGAAATTTTGATAAAGAATTTCGACGTTGAACCAGGCAAAGCCGAGGTAATTGCTAACGAATCTTTTGGCCGACTCGGCCGCGTTTTAAACAATTTAGCTAGTCAGGATAGAAGCGCTCGCAATTCTGAGATAGAAACAATATTGGAAGAAAAAATATTGGCTTTAGCGAAAAAAAATATTCTGAAAAATGCCAAAAGTTTATCACGGCTTTTGGAAAAACAAGCGCTTCTTAAGCGATATAACCTAAATCCAAATTTGCAGGCGAAAGCAATCGAGGTTTTATCCCATATCAATGAATAAAATTTTAGATGAATTTAAAAATAAATCACAAGGCAATACCCAGGCCTTTAAAAAAGAAGCCGGCGCGCTTCGCACAAATCGTCCGAGTCCCGCCTTATTAGAAGATTTAAAAGTTACTTGCTATAATCAGGTTTTACATCTAAAGCAGGTTGGCTCAATTAATATTATCCCGCCTCGTGAAATCAGCATTCAGGTTTGGGATAAGGCGGTTATTGGCGAAGTAGTTAGAGCAATTGAGGCATCGCCTTTGGGCGTTTCGGTTAATGTTGATGGCAATATAATCAAGGCTCATTTACCGGAACTAAGCCAAGAAAGACGAGAAGAAATTATACGGCATGTTAAAAAACTGGCGGAACAATTCAGAATTCAACTTCGCCATCTTCGCGATGAAAGCAATAAAAGTGTTCAGAAATCGTTTGAAGCTAATGAAATCAACGAAGACCAAAAGTTCAAATTAAAAGAAGAAATTCAGAAAGCGGTCGACAAAAGCAACGGGGAAATAGAAAACATTTTGGAAAATAAAATAAAAGAAATAGAAAGTTAATTTTACAAATCAATGATTATTCTAATTGTTTTAATAAGTTTATCGATTTTGATACTTGTCCATGAACTTGGCCATTTTTTATCAGCTAAAATTTTTGGCGTGCGCGTCCATGAATTCGGTTTTGGTTTTCCGCCTAAAATTTTAGGGAAAAAAATCGGCGAGACAACATATAGTTTGAATCTTCTGCCTTTTGGCGGTTTTGTTAAAATTCATGGCGAAGATGGTGAAGAAACACAGGACAAACAATCATTCGCCAACCAGTCGGTTATTCGGCGTTCAATAATAGTGTTGGCGGGTGTTTTTATGAATATCTTGCTTGGTTGGCTCATCTTAAGCGCGGTTTTTGCAATTGGCAGCCCCCGTCATCTGGCAATTAGCGGCATCAGCGAAGAGTCCCCGGCTGCCACGGCAAACCTAAAAAGCGGCGATCTTATTTTGGAGGCAAAATTCAATGAACATATTTTAAAGGACCCAATACCGGTTAATGAATTTATAAATTTGGTCAAAAGCGCAGAAAAAAACACAATTACGCTTAAAATAAAGAGAGGGGAAGCAATTTCAGAAATTTCGCTACGTGGTCGTAGCAACCCGCCGCCAGGCCAGGGTTCTTTGGGTCTAAGTTTATTAGAAATCGGATTCGCAAAAGAGCCGATATTTAAAAGTCTAGCTAAAGGAACTGCTGCCACCCTTGAAACATTAAAATTGGTAACGCTCGGTTTTTTCAATTTTTTCAGTAAATTGTTCGTGACGCCGCAAATTATAGAAACTGTCACCGGCCCGATTGGCATTTTTACGCTTGCCACTCAAGCCGGTTCCTTCGGCATTGTTTATCTGTTTGAACTTATCGCGTTCATTTCGCTTAATCTCGCGGTTTTAAATCTGATCCCATTCCCAGCTTTGGACGGCGGCCGTTTTCTTTTTCTTTTAATTGAAAAAATTAAAGGCGGCCCTGTCCCGCGTAAATTTCAGTTAATCGTTAACGCCGTTGGTTTTGTAGCGCTTATTATTTTGATGGTTATCGTGACTGTAAAAGACATTACGAAGATCTTATAATTATTTTATGCGGCAAAGCGCGCTTTATTTCAAAACCCAAAAAGAATTTCCGAAAGATGAGTTGGCAATAAACGCTCGTTTATTGATTCGAGCAAATTTTATCCATAAACTCATGGCGGGCGCTTATTCGCTTTTGCCGCTCGGCTTAAAAGTAAAAGAAAAAATAATCGGAATTGTCCGTGAAGAAATGAACGCTTTAGGCGCAAATGAAATTATAATGCCTGCTCTTCAACCACGATCTGTTTGGGAGACAACCGGCCGTTGGCAAAGCGCCCTTGCCCAAATAATGTACCAATTTAAGGATCATTCGGGAAAAGAGCTTGCTCTGGGACCCACACACGAAGAGGTGATTACGCCTTTAGCAAAAACAATAATTGAGTCCTACCAGGATTTACCGGTTGCGCTTTACCAATTTCAGACAAAATTTCGCGATGAGCCGAGAGCAAAGTCGGGTTTGCTTCGCGGCCGCGAATTTTTAATGAAAGATTTATACAGTTTTCATGCCGATTTAACCTCGCTTGACGAATATTACGAACGCGTTAAAAAAGCGTATCCGATAATTTTTGACCGCTGCGATTTAAAAGCAATCATAACCGAAGCTTCTGGCGGTGATTTTTCAAAGGAATTTTCTCACGAATTTATGATTGAAGCCGATGTGGGTGAAGACGAAATAATTATCTGTCGCTTGTGCAGCTTCGCCCAAAATAAAGAAATCACAAAGCACAAAGCCGGCGCTTCCTGCCCGAAATGCAAAGCCGGTATCTTAGACAAGATTAAAGCGATTGAAGTCGGCAATATTTTCAAGCTCGGCACAAAATTTTCTGAACCGGCTGAACTTGTATATAAAAACCGGGAAGGTGCTATAAAGCCGGTCATTATGGCTTCGTATGGCATCGGCATTGAACGCCTAATGGGGACAATTGTCGAAATCCACCACGACGACAATGGCATTATTTGGCCGCGAACAGTCGCGCCATACGACGCCCATCTTCTATTAATTGGCGATAACGACAGCGCTCTTCAAAAATTCGGCGATGAGGTTTATAATAACCTGGTTAAAAACGGCCTTGACGTTCTCTACGACGACCGTAGTCAAATTTCGGCCGGTGAGAAATTTTTTGATGCCGATTTAATCGGCATGCCTTGGCGGATTGTTATCAGCGAAAAAACTTTTGTGCAAAACAAAATTGAAATTAAAAATCGCGCCGAAAAGGAAACAAAACTGTTAAAACTGCCGGAAGCAATAAAATTCTTAAAGAAAGAATAATATGATTTTTAAAAAAAGTATTGGCATCGACCTTGGCACGGATACAACCCAGATTTATTTGAAACACTCTGGTATTGTCGTGAACGAACCGTCAATTGTTGCCTTTAATAACCGTACCAATCGCATCATCGCTGTTGGCTCTGAAGCAAAAAAAATGTTGAGCCGAACTCCAATTCATATTACGGCAATGCGGCCGATGGTAAACGGCGTGATTGCTGATTTTGACATTGCGAAAGAAATGATTCAAAAATTTTTAAAAGTGGACCGTTTGCCATGGTCATGGTTTACGGAAATTATTGTAAGCGTTCCGACCAATCTGACCGAAGTTGAAAGAAAATCTGTCGAAGATCTTCTCAAAGAAGCAGGTGCAAGCCGCGTCTATCTAATAGAACAACCTCTGGTTGCGGCTTTAGGCAGCCAACTGGATATTTATCAACCGACAGCTTATTTAATCGTTGATATCGGCGCTGGGACAACCGATATGGCCGTTATTTCCATGAACGGCATTGTTGTTTCAAGGCGACTTAAAATTGCCGGCGACTATTTTAACTCCGAAATTATCAAGAACGTCCGAGAAGAATTAAAACTTGACATTGGCGAGCCAACCGCCGAGGAAATAAAGATTTCGATTGGAACCGCCATTCCCCACGGCGAACGTTTGGAAATTTCGGTAAGAGGCCGCGATGTAACAACTGGCCTACCGCGCGAAACAATTATTAAAGACACTCAGGTTCGGGCGTGGCTCAATCGACCGCTTAAAGCCATTATTGAATCAATTAAGGATTTAATTGAAATCACCCCGCCGGAATTAGCCGGTGATGTTTCTAAAAATGGCATCTATGTCTGCGGCGGAGGAAGTATGCTTCGAGGAATCGACCAGTTGATTCAAAAAGAGATCGGCGTTAAGGTTCGTGTTGTTGAAGAACCGCTAGCTTGCGTCGTTCGCGGAACGGGAATGGTTATTGAGAAACTTAACGAACACAGCCACCTTTTAAATAATTTTTCCAATACGAATTTAACGAATTGATATGCGGTCGCTTTTGAATTTTCTTATTGGCAGCTTAATGCTGTTTTTTATTGTGGTTTTTATTTTTTTTCGCAACAATCTATGGGATTTCTTTAACGACTTGAAAAATTCAACTAACTCACAAATTATCCAGGAATTAAGATTAGAAAACGAAAAACTGAAGTTGGAACTCGAGGACCTGAAAAAAACTACAATTCCAGTTAGACAGTCGCAGTATTTGTCCGCCCAAATTTATTCACATTACCCATTTAATGATCGGAATCTTTTAATGGTTAACGCCGGTTCGGAAAATGGCGTTAAAGAAGGAATGCCGGTTTTAGCAAAAGAGGGGATTTTAATCGGTAAAGTGAAATCAGTTAAAAGGACCCAGAGCGAAATATTGACCGTTTTCGATTCCGGCTGGCGCAGCAGTGTCGGCATCGGCGATTCTCGCACTAAAGCGGTATTAAAGGGCGGTCTGACGCCGAAATTAGAATTAATCGCAAAAGATGAAGCGGTGCTCCAAGGGGATAATATTTTCAACCTTTCACCCGACTTTCCCCTTAATTTAAAAATTGGAAACATTAAAGACCTTGAATCATCGCCTGATAATCTTTGGCGCAGTGCCGGTTTGGAAATTATTTATAAAATTGACGAAATAGCCGAAGTGTTCATCGTTTTAGATTTTCCATAAAAATGGCTATTTTAAATCGCACTTTATTTTTCATTCTTGTTTTTGAATTTTTACTGTTTTTTCAAGAATTAAAAATCGCAAGCGCTTTTGGAACAAACCCAAATTTTTTGCTTATATTTTCCCTCGTTCTTATTTTCACCCGTGAAAGGTTTTTGGTAATTGCGGCGACTCTTTTTGCTGTTTTTCTTATTGCGACAATTTTGATTCCTTTTTGGTTTTGGCCGATAACTATTTTTCTAGCATTAATGCTTATTGCCGATTTGTTAAAAAACTTCTTGACCGGCAAAGAAATAATAGACTTCTTAATAGCAATTAGCTTGGGAACAATTTTATTTTATTTTTTAATCAATATTTCTGAACTAAAACTGCTTAGCATCGGTTCGCTTCTTAAAGAAATAATGTATAATCTTGTTTTAGGAATTGTTGCCTGGTTTTTATTTCAAAAATACGGTTTTAAACAACGGGGGGCTTTCCTCTAAATTTTATGAAAAACAAAAACATTAATCTGGAAGATATTTTAACCGACCGAGCGGTTGAAGAGGACCTTATTGAAATTCCTTTGACTAGTCGCGTTTTCGGGGCGTTTTCCTTTCTGATTCTAATCAGCGGAATAATTATTTTATCTCAATTAATCAACATTGGAATTGGAAAGCATGCGTTTTATGAAGCGCGTGCTTTGGATAATATCAGTGAGGTTAAAATTGAACCGGTGCCAAGGGGAATTATAAACGATCGGTTCGGTAAACCGATGGTTGTAAACGAACAAACATTAAATGTTTTTTTGGTGCCCCGCCTTTTGCCACAATCACTTGAGGAAAAAGCAAAAGTATTGTCGCAAATCAGCGAAATCTTGGAAATAGACATTGAAGAACTAAACAAAAAAATCGCCGAGAAGGACTGGAATTTAAATGACCGGCTTTTTTTGACTAAAGATTTAAACCATGA
>CAYIEJ010000008.1:0-13914 GCA_964362455.1 uncultured Candidatus Saccharibacteria bacterium
AGCTTGAAATTGGAGAAGTTTTGACCGAAACGGAGAACTCCGCTAAAACAAAAAAAAGACGGAGTAAAAAAGCCGAAGAGTTAGAAAAGAAAATGGAAGAGTGTTGTTAGTAAGGAGTGACAAGTAATTGAATATTATGAAAAAATATCTGCCGACAACTGTTTTTGTCATTATCGTATTGGCCGTGGTTGGGGTATTGGTTTTTTGGCCCAAGGAAGCGCCCGCCCGTGAACTAGATTCTTTTGCTAACTGTCTTTCGCAAAAAGGTGCGGTGATGTACGGCGCTTATTGGTGTCCACATTGTCAGAACGAAAAAAGAGCTTTTGGCGATTCGTTCCGTATTGTTTCTTATGTTGAATGCACCGAAGAAATTCAGAAGTGTTTGGATGCGGATATAAACGGTTATCCAACCTGGATTTTTTCTGATGGTCAAAGATTTGAGGGTGAACAAGGGTTAAGGCGGCTTTCCGAAATAAGCGGTTGCGTTTTGCCGCCGTTTTAACCAGCAAACAAGATGGCCGAAAAGATAAAAAATTTTAGTGAGATAGGCACGACATCACTCCGGCGGAACGCGCTCGGAATAATTGAAGCCGGCCTCGGGGCGATCGATACCGAATTCGCGATAAAAAATAGCATCCGGCTTGAGGGTGAGGTTTTGGCGATAAAAGAAGAAACAATTCCTTTAAGTGAGATAAATAACGTTTTCGTAGTTGGCATCGGCAAATGCGCACTTTTGGCCGCTCGTGCCTTGGAAGAAATTTTGGGCGAGCGGCTTAAGGGTGGTGTGGCGGTTGATGTGCGGGAAGGCGAACTTAAAAAGATAAAAACGTTCAAAGGTGATCATCCTTATCCATCTCAGAAAAATGTTGAGGCGACAAATGCGATAATGACATTGATTTCCAAATTGAAAAGCGACGATTTGGTTATTTTTGTTGTTTCTGGAGGCGGTTCAACCTTGCTTTGCCAGCCAACAAATTTTAAATTTGAAGCCGAGATTAAGTTTATGGATTGTTTGTTTAAAAAAGGCGCCGATATTTTCGAAATCAATACGGTTAGAAAACACATTTCGCTCGCGCGGGGCGGACAGCTTGCCAAATATGCCTATCCGGCAACCATTGTTTCGCTGATTTTTTCGGATGTGTCCGGTGACGATTTGGAGTTTATTGCTTCCGGCCCGACTGTTCGGGATACGACAACGGTAAAAGACGCCCAAAAAATCCTTGAGAAATACGGTTGCGATTTTCCGGTTGCCTCATTGGTTGAGACGCCCAAAGACGATAAATTTTTCGAAAAAGCAAAAACTATTTTGATTGTTAACAACAAAATCGCTTTGGAGGCAATGAGGCAAAAAGCGGAGAATTTGAACTATTCGGCAAAAATAATGACAAGCGAGCTAAGGGGGGAAGCGCGCGAGGTGGCCAGGGAAATTATAAATGATTTGAATAAAGAAGAACGGAGTTTTGTTTTGCTCTATGGTGGCGAAACAACCGTGACTGTTGGCGTTGACGGCAAGGGCGGCCGCAATCAAGAGCTTGCGCTTGCCGCGTTGCATCGCATAAAAGAAAATCAACTTGTACTGGCTTTAGCTTCCGACGGTAGGGATAATACCGATTTTGCCGGCGCGATTGCCGATGCGTCGACCAAAACAAAAGCCAGAAAATTAAATTTAGATCCGGAAGCGCACGTTTTGGGGAATAATTCGTATGATTTTTTTTCAAAAACCGGCGATTATGTTTTAACCGGAGATACCGGTTCAAATGTTTCGGATTTAATAGTTGCAATTAATGACTAAACAGAAAAAATTTATCGTTCAGTTTGATAAAGTCGGCATTAAAGATGTAGCGCTTGTCGGCGGCAAAAACGCTTCTTTGGGTGAAATGATTCAGAATTTAACGCCGCGGGGCATTGCTATTCCCGGCGGTTTTGTGGTAACTGCAAAGGCATATAAATACTTTTTAAAAGAAGCACGAATCAAGAATCAAGAATCAAGAAATTTAAATTTAGAGAGGTTTATCAAGGAAACTCTAAAAGGTTTGGACACGAAAAATTTGAAGGATTTGGCCAAACGCGGGGAGTTGATTAGAACGACCGTTAAAAATACGGCGTTTCCGAAAGATTTAGAAAAAGCGATTGTTAGGGCTTATGGAGATTTTTTAAAGAGCGAGCCGGGCGCGGCCGTTGCGGTGCGTTCAAGCGCGACGGCTGAAGATTTGCCGGGCGCGAGCTTTGCCGGAGAACACGAAACTTATTTGAATATCCGCGGCGCGGAAGATGTTTTAAAAGCGGTGCGCGCGGCAATGGCTTCGCTTTTTACGGATCGGGCTATTTCATATCGGGTTGATAAAGGATTTGATCATTTCAAAGTGGCGCTTTCGGTTGGCGTCCAAAAAATGGTTCGGTCGGACTTGGGCTCATCGGGCGTTATGTTTACGCTTGATACCGAATCGGGTTTTCCGGGCGTTGTTTTAATAAACGGTTCTTGGGGTTTGGGCGAATTAATTGTTCAGGGCGAGGTTATTCCCGATGAATTTCTGGTGTTTAAAAAAACCGGCGCAATTATTGATAAAAAAATCGGCTTCAAGAACAAAAAAATGATTTATTCGAAAGGCGCGGGCATCAAAAGAACGAAAGTTGTAGATACGCGAGCAAAAGAGAAAGAGAGGTTCGTATTGACCGATGGAGAGATTCAAAAGCTCGCGACGTGGGGGGCAACGATTGAAAATTATTATTCAAAAAAAAGCGGTCGTTGGACGCCGATGGATATCGAATGGGCCAAAGACGGCGAGACCGGAGAGCTTTTTATTGTTCAGGCAAGACCCGAAACTATTCACGCTGTCCGAGATTTTTCAAAGATTAAAGAATATGTTTTGTTAAATATCAAAGATCAAAAGTCAGATGTTTTATCAAAAGGCGCTTCGGTTGGGAGTAAGATTGCGGTTGGCAAGGCGCGGGTGATTTTAGATGTTAAGAACGTGCATAAATTTAAGGCCGGCGAGGTTTTGGTGACCGACATGACTGATCCGGATTGGGAACCAATTATGAAAATTGCCTCGGCGATTGTGGCTGATAAGGGTGGTCGCACTTCGCACGCCGCGATTGTTTCAAGAGAATTGGGGATACCGTGCGTGGTCGGCACCGGAAGCGCAACCCGTAAAATAAAAACCGGCCGGTTGATTACTATTGATACGACCGGCAGCGAGGGGTTTATTTTTGACGGCGCGCTAAAGTTTAAAACCGTCGAGCATGACATTAAAAAGTTTCCCAAAACGAAAACCAAAATTATGATGAACATCGCAACACCAGAGACGGCTTTTGAAAAATCGTTTTTGCCGAATGCGGGAGTGGGTTTGGCGCGGGAAGAATTTATTATTGCTTCGGACATCGGCGTTCATCCAATGGCGCTTGTTGAATATAACAAATTAAAAAATCCGAAGCTTAAAAATCAGGTAGACAAAAAAACTGTCGGCTACAAAGATAAAAAGCAATTTTATGTCGATAAACTGGCTTATGGGATTGCCAAAATCGCGGCGGCTTTTCATCCGAAGCCGGTAATTGTGCGTTTTTCCGATTTTAAAACCAATGAATACCGCGCCTTGCTCGGCGGCGAATTATATGAGCCGCAAGAAGAAAATCCGATGATTGGTTGGCGGGGCGCTTCAAGATATTATCATCCGAATTTCGCGCCAGCTTTTATTTTAGAATGCAAAGCCATTAAAAAAGTTAGAGAGGAAATGAAGCTTGATAATGTTATTCCGATGGTGCCGTTTTGCCGGACACCGGAAGAGGGTAGAAAGGTTTTAAAAATAATGGCTGAAAACGGATTGAAAAGAACTATGGAAACCCCTCGACAAGCTCGGGGTCACAAAAACCTAAGAGTTTTTGTCATGTGCGAAATTCCTTCCAATGTTTTGCGGGCAGAGGAATTCTTAGAAGTTTTTGACGGCATGAGTATCGGTTCAAACGACTTAACCCAGCTTACGGTTGGTATTGATAGGGACGCGAGCGAGCTTGTGCGCGGTATTGCGAATGAAAACGACGAATCAGTGAAATTATTTATCAAAGAAATTATTCAGGAATGCAAAAAACAGAAAAAGTACATCGGTATTTGCGGACAAGGCCCATCCGACTATCCAGCATTCGCGGACTTTTTAGTAGATGAGGGCATTGATAGCATTTCTTTAAATCCCGACGCAATTATCAAAACAACTTTGAAGATTTACGATAAAGAGAAAAAGTTAAATTTATGATGAAGGGATTAAATTTTGAAGAACTTAATAAATTTTTGGGCAAAGCGACTTTGGCAACTTATGCTGGCGGGGGGCCGGAAATGGACCCAGAGATCCCCGGATTTAAGGAATTGGAATATCGAGAAGGTGATTGGTACTATCGTGATAGTTATTGTGGGTTCTTCCAATCTTGGGGGCGCGAGGTTGTTTGGTATAAAGGAAAGCCGGCTTGGAATTCCTTATACGGTGGTGGAATGAAAGAAAAATGTCGCACCGATACAGAATTTGAACACCGGACATTTGAATTTTTAAAGAAAGCTCTTTCAACGGGCGAGAAAAAAGAAACGTTTCAACCTCGTGGTCCCAAAGAGCTTTTCGATGGTGATTGGAAATATATTTGTCATTGGAAGGGGGATATAACAAATTTCAATGGAAATGAGGAGATAAGGTATAAAGGTGAAACAGTTTTTACTCATCACTTTTTTGGTGGGTTGGTAGAATGGAAAGATTAGATAAATAAAAATATGAAAATCGCATTTTTTGAATTAGAGGGTTGGGAAGAGGAATTTATTTTGAAAAATTTTCCAGAAGATCAAGTTTTTTTGAGTAAGGAAAAAATTAACGAGTTTAATCTTCCGCCGGAGAATGATTTTGAAATTGTTTCAATTTTCGTTGATTCGGAAATAAACGCGAAAGTTTTGCCGCATTTCCCAAAAATGAAGTTTTTAACTACTCGCTCCACTGGTTATGACCATATTGATTTGAACGCCTGTCGGAAAAAAGGCGTTGCGGTCGCTTATGTGCCGGGCTATGGCGACAATACCGTTGCCGAGTTTGCTTTTGGTTTGATTCTTAGTTTGACGAGGAAGATTTATCAGGCAGTTGATAGGGTTAAGGAAAACGGTTCTTTTTCGCTTAAAGATTTGCGTGGCATTGATTTAAAAGGAAAAACCATCGGCGTCATCGGGACGGGCCGAATCGGCAAAGAAGCGATTAAAATCGCCAAGGGTTTTGGGATGAATGTTTTAGCATACGATCCAACGCCCGATAAAAAATTTAAGGAATCGGTTGGGTTTGATTACGTGGCTTTTAATGATCTGTTAAAGAGCGCAGATATTATAACAATCCACTGTCCCTATAATGAAAAAACATATCATTTGGTAAATAAAGAAAATATAGAGTTGGTAAAGCCGGGTGCGTTTTTAATAAATACTGCACGCGGCGAAATTGTGGAAACCGAGGCGCTAGTTTACGGATTGAGAATGAAAATTTTAGGCGGCGTGGCAATGGATGTTTTGGAAGAAGAGGGTGAGATTAAAGACGAATTGAATTTTTTGACCAAAGGCCACCCCAAAGAGGCGGAGCTTAAGAATATGCTTTATAACCATATTTTAATGGAGATGTCGAATGTTTTGATTACGCCGCATAATGCCTTTAATTCCCAAGAAGCGATTCAAAGAATCTTGAGCACCACAGTGGAGAATATAAAGTTGTTCTTAGCCGGAAAGCCCACAAATTTATTGAAATGAAGATAAAAAATATAATTTTACGCGAAATATTTGATTCCAGAGCCGAACCAACTTTAGAGATTTGCCTTGAAAGTGAGAAAGACAGAATGGCTGTCACTCAAGTGCCGGCGGGGCGAAGCTTGGGCAGAAATGAAGCGGCAGTTTTTAAGTATTTTGAAGCAGAAAGGGTTTTGGAGCAGATCTTAAAAAAAGAAATAATCGGCAAAAATTTTAAAGACGTAGAGGAATTGGATAAATTTTTAATTCAACTTGATGGTACGGAGAATAAAAGCATTTTGGGTGGTAATCTCACTCTGGGTATTTCAATCGCTTTTTTACGGCTTTCGGCAATAGAGAAAAATAAAGAACCGTGGGAGGTTTTGCGCGAGGAATTTTTTAGCAATGGAACTTTAGAAAAGAAGCCAACTATTTTTTCAAACTTAATCAATGGAGGCGCCCATGCTGATAATAATTTGGCGATTCAGGAGTATTTGGCGGTGGTAAGGCCGGGCGAATCCATAACTTACAGTGTTAAAAAGTTAATCAAGCTTTATAAAAATTTGGAGCAGACGCTGAAAGATAAATTTGGCGTGGATCGACTTTCAATTGGTGATGAGGCCGGCTATTCTTTGGATTTTGAAAATAATTTTGAACCGATTGGGATTTTGGAAAAACTGATTAGAGAAACCGATTTAGAAGGAGAGGTGGTTTTGGGCCTGGATGTTGCTGCTTCAATTTTTGCTAAAGACGGTTTGTACGAATTTGATAAACGTCAAATTGCAAGCGATGAACTGCTGGAGGTTTATTTAAAATATTTTGATGATTCAAAGCTTTTGTGGTCTGTTGAAGATCCTTTTGGTGAAAATGATTTTGAAAAGTTTAAGGAGTTGAAAGAGCGTTTGAAAGATAAACTCGTCATTGGGGATGATTTAACCGTAACCAATCCAAAATTAATCAGCCATTTCGCAAAAACGATAAACGGGGTGATTATCAAACCGAATCAGATTGGCACCATCACCGAAACCTGCGAAGCCATTAAAACAGCGCAAAAAAACGATTTCAAAATTATTGTTTCTCATCGTTCTGGTGAAACCGAAGATAATTTTATTATTCATTTAGCGAAAGCGTCTGGCGCCGATGGCGTAAAGATCGGCGCGCCAGCTCGCGAAAGGATTTATAAATTCAACGAACTTATCAGGGTTTACGGCGATTAAAGAACGATCTAAAATCTAACGATGGAAGAGGAAAATATTAATAAATTATTAGAACAGAAAAAAAGAGATTATTTTTTACCGTTCAGCATTTTAATTGCGGCTTTGGTTATTGCCATTGCTTGGATTTATACAACGGGTAAGCAAACTGATCATTCTGAGGTGGTCGCTTCTTTGACCGGCTCAGATTCAAAAGTCGCAGTTCAGAATTTAGAAGAAGAAGTAATTCCAGCAATTGGGGTTGTCTTGCCGGTCGGGTGGGGGAATTTTGGCAAGCAAATGATAGAAGCTGGCGTCATTGACGCTCAAAAATTTGAAGCCATATATTTACAGCGCGGCGGTTTAAGTGAGGAGGGAAAAACTCTTTTATATGGCGAGAGCGCCGACAATTTAAGAATCACGCCTCAAAATTCAGGAGTTATTTTGAATTTACTTTGGGCGTTCGGCTTGGGCAATAAAAATGAAATTTTAGAAAAAGGTGAGATGAGCAACCCGGAATACGGCGGCGCCGGAAGATTTGCTTCCACCGGCGGCTGGACTTTGGCAAAAGGTGATGCAATGAATCATTATTCCCGGCATCAATTTGTTAAGTTAACGCCGGAACAGCAAAGTTTAGTGGAAGAGGTTTCGCAGAATATTTACCGGCCTTGTTGCAACAATTCCACTCATTTTCCTGATTGCAATCACGGTATGGCGATGCTTGGTTTTTTGGAGCTTATGGCCTCTCAAGGCGCAAGTGAAGAAGAAATGTACCAAGCCGCGCTAAAATTAAATTCGTACTGGTTTTCCGATACATACTTGACCATCGCCTCGTATTTTAACCAGAAAGGGGTTGATTGGAAGGCGGTTGATCCGAAAGAAGTTTTGGGAGTAAATTTTTCAAGCGGTAGCGGTTTCCGCCGGGTTCTTCAGGAAGTAGCGCCGGTTCAAAAAAACACTGGCGCGGGCTGCGGTGTTTGATCTTTTTAGAGCCCCAAGAATAGTTTATGAAAAAGGAACAGTTTCCAATTTTGGGAATGCACTGCGTCAGTTGCGCTTTGACCGTTGAGCGGTCGCTCAAAAAAGTGCCGGGCGTTAAATCGGCATCGGTTAATTTTGCGACCGAGAAGGCAACAGTTGAATACGAAGATGGCGTCAGTGAAGAAAAGCTGGAAGCGGCGGTTAAAACAACCGGTTATAAACTTATTTTTGAAAAAGGTGAAGCTCCGTCAAAAGACGTTCACACGCATCACAGGATGGAGCAAACAGAAGCTCGTGAAGAGGGTGAGCATGACCATCATCGAATGCTGAAAGAGGCGGAAATCAAATTGCTTAGAGAAAAGTTTATTTTTGGCGCTATTTTTTCTGCTTTCGTAATTTTGTTAAGTTTCCCAGATTATTTTTCTTTTATTAAAGGATTTTTGCCGGATTCTTTGCGTTTCTTTTTGTTGTTTGTTTTAACAATACCGGTTGAATTTTGGGTGGGAGCGCAATTTTGGCGGGGCGCTTGGTTCGGCGTTAAAAGATTTTCGGCCAATATGGATACTTTGGTCGTTTTGGGTACTGGCGCCGCCTTTTTATTCAGCGCCGGCGTTACTCTAATCGCAATTTTTAAGTTGCCAATTGCCGGCGGTTTTGACGTTTATTTTGATGTGGCCGCCGTTGTTACGACTTTGGTCGTTTTGGGTAAATATTTGGAGGCGAAAGCCAAAGGTTCCGCATCAGAGGCGATTAAAAAACTTTTAAAACTTCAAGCAAAAACCGCGAGAATTATTCACGACGGCGGTCATGAAGCGGATGTGCTGATTGAAGAAGTTGGGGTGGACGATATTGTTTTGGTCCGTCCGGGCGAGAAAATTCCGGTTGATGGAGTGATTATTGAAGGCGAATCAACGATTGACGAGTCAATGGTGACCGGCGAGTCAATGCCGGTTGATAAAAAAATAGGCGATAATGTGATTGGCGCGACTGTGAATATTGCTGGAGCGGTTAAATTTAAAGCCGTAAAAGTCGGTAAAGAAACTTTTCTCGCCCACATTATTAAAATTGTTGAAGAGGCGCAGGCATCAAAAGCGCCGATTCAAAAATTAGCCGATAAAATTACCGGCGTTTTTGTGCCAATTGTTTTAGTTGTCGCATTGGTTTCGTTTTTTGTTTGGCTGCTTTGGGGTCCGGCGCCGGCTTTAAGTTTTGCATTGGTTAATGCGGTTGCGGTTTTAGTGATTGCCTGTCCCTGCGCTTTGGGATTGGCCACGCCAACCGCCATTATGGTCGGCACTGGCAAAGGAGCCGAGCGGGGAATTATTATTCGTGATGCCGAAGCGCTTGAGATTGCCGGTAAGATTAATGCGGTTGTGTTGGATAAAACCGGCACGCTTACAAAAGGCGAGCCGGCCGTAACGGATATTGTTGAAATTAAAAGTAAAAAATCGGAAATTATTCGGGGCGCTGCCAGTTTGGGAAAATTGTCTACGCATCCATTAGACACGGCAATTTTAAAAGAGGCAAAAAAGTTGAGTGCTAAATTTTTAGAAGTTAAAAATTTTTTGAATCATTCCGGAAAAGGTCTTGAGGGAGAGGTCTTTGTGGGCGGTGAGTTACAAAAGATTTTTTTGGGGAATCGCGCTCTTTTGGAAGATAACCGCCTGTTTTTGGATGTTGATTTGGAAAACAAGATTAATGTTTTTGAGTCAGAAGGCAAGACCGCTCTTTTTTTAGCGAGCCAAAAAAATATTTTAGGCGTAATCGCGGTTGCCGATACCTTAAAAGATAAAGCTAAAGACGCGGTTCTATTTCTTCAAAAGCTCGGTTTGGAAGTTTGGCTGATTACCGGTGATAACGAGCGAACAGCTCGCGCCATCGGCAAAGATTTAGGCATTGAAAACATTATGGCAAAAGTTTTACCTCATCAAAAATTGGAGAAAATAAAAGAACTTCAAAAAAGAGGTCTGCGTGTTGCTATGGTTGGTGACGGCATTAATGATGCTCCGGCCCTAACCCAGGCCGATATCGGCATTGCGATTGGTTCGGGCACTGATATTGCCATTGAGTCTGGCGATATCACTTTAATTTCCGGCGACCCGATCGGCGTTTACGAAGCCATAAAATTGAGCCGGGAAACGCTCCAAAACATCAAGCAAAACCTTTTTTGGGCATACATATATAATATGGTACTTATTCCAGTTGCCGCCGGCGCGCTTTGGCCGTTTTTTGGCGTTCTTCTGAACCCGATTTTGGCTGGCGGCGCAATGGCTTTCAGCTCGGTTTCGGTTGTTCTAAACTCATTAAGATTAAAACGGTTTAAACTATAATTTTTTGAGGCCGTATTTTTATTGCTTCACTTTTTAACATATGTAAGAAACTGAAGCAATAAAAATTTGTTTAGAATTATGGTTATGGTATAATAGTTTAAAATGGAACAATTATTCGGTGAAAATCAGTGGCTTTTTATTTTGGTGTTGCTTTGGACGCTGCCCTGGAAGGGGATGGCTTTATGGAAGTCGGCTAGAACAGGCGATAAAAAATGGTTTATCGCGTTTTTAATCGTGAACACGCTCGGCATTTTAGAAATTTTATATTTGTACGTTTTCAGCAAGAAAAAGGCGGTGCAAGAGAAAGCAGCAGTTTCTTAAAAATTTATGGCAAGAAACCCAAAAATATTTTTATTTATCTCGCGCATTGCTTTGGGTTGGCTGTTTTTTTACGCCGGTATTACTAAAATCTTAAATTCCGAATGGTCGGCCGCCGGCTATCTTAAAAGCGCCAAAACTTTTGGCGGTTTTTATTCATGGCTTGCCGGTTCAGATTTTTTGGCGATTACTAATTTTTTAAATGAATGGGGACTGACTTTAATCGGCGCGGCTTTGATTTTGGGCGTGTTCGTAAGATTAAGTTCTGTTTTGGGGGCGTTGATGATGCTTTTGTATTATTTCCCGGGTTTGGAATTTCCTTATGTTGAACACGGTTTTTTAATTGATGAGCATATTGTTTATGCGTCAATTTTGTTGGTCTTCGCGAATTTCAAGGCAGGCCGCGTTTGGGGATTGGAAAATTGGTGCTCAAATTTGCCGATTTGTTCTAAATTCCCGAAGTTGCGGAATTTATTGGGTTGATTTTGCGATTGTAAAAAATTCTCTTTCTTTTATATAATCACTTTAGCCGTTTTATAATTTTATCCCGTTAGAAATCAGCCACTTCAAGCGGCTGTCGCCGTCCCGCCACAGGCGGGAAAGCGGATTTCTAACGGGATTTATAGCCCTCAAAAACAGAGGAGGTGGGTTGCAATGATGTTTGGCGCGAGGATCAGCGGCATTGGGTATGAGTTGGGCGAGGAGCTGGTGACTAATGAGAGAATCAGCGAGATTGTTGAGACGCGTGTCGCTCAAATTCTTGGTCGCGAACCGAACGATGAAGAAAGGGCAAAACTTTGCACTAATCCCGAATGGATTTTTGAAAGAACGGGGATTACCACGCGTTATTTTGCGTCAGAGAAGACAGCCACAAGCGATTTAGCTGCTAAAGCAGTTATAAAAGCAATCGCGCACAGTCATCACAAGATTCAGGATTGCCAGTTTATTGTTGTCGCAAGCGTGACGCCGGATTATTTGTATGCGCCGCCGACCGGCGCTTTGGTCCAGCATAAAATCGACTTTGCGCCCGTTTTGGAGAATTTGGGTTTGCAAGAGTGTTTTATTGTTGATACGTCTTCGGCCTGTTCAAGTTTTGGCGCCGCTTTACGCTTGGGTTATTCCCTGATTGCTTCTGGTCAGTTTTTGTTCGGGGTAGTAGTCGGAGCTGATAAAATGAGTACTACTGTAAATTTTGCCGACAGAAATTTTTGTGTTTTGCTTGGCGATGCGGCCGCCGCCATAACGCTTGAGGCGACCTCAGCAGATAAGAATGCTTTTTGGCGTGGTCCTTATTCTTTCTTTTCTTGGAGCGATGGCAGTAGGGGCGATGTGATTATTGCCCGCGTTGGCGGTTCGGCTGAGCCGTTTTCTCCTGAATTGATAAATAGTAATCAATTTGAAAGACCAGATAAGCTCTGGCAAGATGGCCAGCGCGTTTTTAAAGATATGAACAGGTTGCTTTATTCAGCAGAAAAACCGAATTGGACCATTGTTGGTCAAGCGCTTTTTAAGGCCGGCATACGGCTTTCAGAAATTGATCGTATTTTTTTCCATCAAGCCAACGGCAGAATTATTAGCGGGGCGGAAGATAAAATGCGAGAAGCCGGTTTTAAGGGAGTTATTTTTAACACAATTGATCGCTTTGGTAACACTACCTCGCCGACCATACCATTGGGCATGGCCGTGGCATATGAGGAAGACGTTTTAAAACGTGGCCACAAGGTTTTGATTTGTGTTTTTGGCGGCGGTTACACCGCCGGCACTGCCTTGTTTGAATGGGCTATTTAGAAATTTTATTAAGCGCCCGCAGTTAAGGGCGCTTTTGTTTGGTCTTGGGCAATAAGTTATTATAAATAAAAAGAAAACGTTCAATGACTTCGACTAACAATTGGCACGCAAAACAAATTAATGAAATTTTTAAACTTCTTTATTCCAGCGAGCACGGCTTAACCAAAGAAGAGGCCGAGGAACGTCTTAAAGAACGCGGTTTAAATAAACTGCCGGAAGCTAAAGCTGATAATTTAGCGGTTATTTTTTTGCGCCAATTTAAAAGCCCGCTTATTTATATCCTTTTGGCAGCAGCGCTTTTTGTTTTTGTGATGAATGAGGTTATTGATGGTTCGATTATTCTTTTTGTTCTTATTTTTAATGCCGTTGTCGGCACCATTCAAGAAGGTAAAGCGCAAAACACACTTTTAGCTCTTAAGAAGTTCGTGGAAACAAAAGCGGTTGTTCTTCGCGATGACAGAGAGTCAATTATTTCTGACAAAGAGGTAGTGTCGGGCGATATAATTATTCTCCAGTCTGGCGATAAGGTGCCGGCTGATGCCAGAGTTATTTTTTCCAATAATCTCAAAATTGATGAAGCCCCCCTTACTGGCGAGTCAGAGCCGGTTTATAAAAAAAACGAAGCGATTTTAAAAACAGAACTAGCCGTTGCCGAACAAAAAAATATGGTTTTTAAGGCAACGACCGTGGTTGCCGGCAGCGGTAAAGCCGTTGTTACCGCAACCGGACTTGAAACAATTATCGGAAAAATTTCAAAACAGATTGCAATGATTGACACCGAAATTCCTCTAAAAGCGGATATTCGTTATCTTTCCCGGATTATTTTGTTTGCGGCCGCAACGATCAGCGCTTTTTTATTTTTTATTGGCATAAATGCAGGAAAGTCTGTTTTTGAGATGCTTAAAACAGTAATTTCGCTTTCGGTTTCAATTATTCCCGAAGGTTTGCCGATTGTAATGACCTTGGTTTTGGCAAGCGGCGTTTGGCGGATGAGCAAACAAAACGCCTTGATTAAAAAACTTCAAGCTGTTGAGGCCTTGGGGCAGGCAAAAATAATTGCCTTGGATAAAACCGGCACAATTACGAGAAATGAAATGATGGTTCAAAGATTTTATGTTGATGGCAAGATGTTTGATGTCGGCGGTAGCGGTTATGAGCCAAAAGGCGAAATTCTTTTAAAAAGAAAAGGGGTTGATCCTCTAAATCATGACGAGCTTCTTTTGGGAGGAAAAATTGCATCTTTTTGCGCTGACGCGCGGGCAGTTTTTTCGCCCGAAGACAAGCAATGGCGTGTTTTTGGCGATCCGACCGAAGCCGCCCTTTTAGTTTTTTCAGAGAAAATCGGATTTAAAAAAGACGATTTAGAAAGAGAATCGCCGAAAATTGATGAGATTGGTTTTGATTATAAAACAAAATATCATGCTACTTTGCATAAAATTAGCGACCGAGGGTTTTTAACCGTTGTTGGCGCACCGGAGGCAGTTCTTGGTTTATCGTCGCAAATTTGGCAAAAAGGCAAACATCAGCAATTAACAAAAAAAGTTAAAGACGAGCTTGAGGCAGTATTTTTAAA
>CAYIEJ010000009.1:0-12723 GCA_964362455.1 uncultured Candidatus Saccharibacteria bacterium
GGCATTACGCTTCCATGGCATGGAAGAGGTCGGGGTTCAATTCCCCGTAGGTCCAAAGGGATTGAACACGAAAGGGGGTCGGGGAAAAGTTAGGTTTCCCCGTATAGGAAAATATTAAAAACCGAGAGGTTTTTAAGGAGCGAGAGCGACGTGAAATTCCCCGTAGGTCCAAAAATTATATTTTCTAAGAGAACGTCAAGGTTGTGCTATTATTAAATTGTGACTTCTGGTTTTTTTGAGTTGGCGCTTGTTATTTTAGTGGCCGCGATTTTGGGAATTGCGGCTCGTTTATTTAAACAGCCGGCCATTTTAGCTTATATTTTAACCGGCGCTTTAATCGGTTATTTCAAGTTTTTTAATTTTGCCGACAAGGAAACGTTTCAGATTTTCTCCGATTTAGGGATAATGTTTCTTTTATTTTTGGTTGGTTTGGAAATTAATTACACCTCGCTTCGGCTGGTGGGGAAGGCGTCGATTATAGTCGGTTTGGGCCAGATTGTGTTTACGGCCGGCTTAGGATTTTTATTGGCAACAGTTCTTAATTTTAATTATCTCCACGCCGTCTACATCGCTGTGGCGCTTACTTTTTCGAGCACGATTGTCGTGGTCAAGCTTTTATCCGACAAAAGAGATTTAAACAGTTTATACGGAAAAATCAGCGTCGGCTTTCTCTTGGTGCAGGATGCGGTGGCAATTTTGATTTTGATTCTTTTGGCTGGCATTGAGGCCAACGCCGCTTTAGTTTGGTGGCAGTTTGCGCTTACGATTCTTAAGGGTTTGGTTTTATTCGGCTTGATTATTTTGCTTGGCCGGAAAATTTTGCCTCTTATTTTTGATAAAATCGCCCATTCGCAAGAACTTTTATTTTTGGGCAGTTTGGCCTGGGTTTTTGTGCTTGCCGCTTTGGCCGGTCGTTTGGGTTTTTCAATTGAAATTGCCGGATTTTTGGCCGGTCTCGCCCTGGCTAATTCTTCAGAACAGCTTCAGATTGCGAATCGCTTCCGGCCGCTTAGAGATTTTTTTATTCTGATATTTTTCGTCATTTTGGGCTCTTCGGTCATGTTTTCCGATTTCAGCGGTTTGGCTTTTCCAACAATTCTTTTTTCTCTTTTTGTTTTAATTGGTAACCCGATTATTGTTTTAATTATCATGGGTTTTTTGGGCTATCGGAAGCGAACCAGTTTTTTGGCAGGCGTCACGGTCGCCCAAATTTCCGAATTCAGCCTGATTTTAACCGCCTTAGGCCTCAAAATCGGCCACTTGAACGAAAGCGTCGTCGCTTTAATTACGGCTGTGGGCGCTATCACCATTACCCTTTCAACTTATTTGATTATTTATGCCGAGCGGATTTTTAAATATCTAAGAGCGCCGCTTTCTTTTTTTGAAAGGCGGGGTTTAAAAGAAGACGGGTTCAAACATTCGGGATTTAAAAAAGAAATAATTTTAATCGGTTGCCACCGGACCGGTGAAAATATTCTTCTAAGTTTGCCCAAGGAAAAACTTTTAGTCGTTGATTTTGACCCCGAAGTAATTGATCGCTTAAAAAGCAACGGGTACGATTATCTTTTCGGCGACATTCGCGATCCGGAAGTTCTGAGCCGCGCCAATTTTAGTGAAGTGAGTTTGGTTGTTTCAACAAGTCCGGATTTAAATGACGGTTTAGCCCTTCTTCATGAGCTCAATTTATTAGAACAAAGGCCAAAAGTTATTGTTCGGGCTGAAACCGAAAGAGAGGCCGAAATTTTATACGGCCGCGGCGCCGATTACGTGCTTTTGCCGCATTTCACTTCGGGCCAGTATCTCGGCAAAACAATTGCTATTGATCCAAAGATGGAAATTCTTCCGGAATTAAAGAAGCGAGACCTCTCTTTGATAAAACGGTTGATTGTTTAGGATTTTTGGCAAAAAGTTTATCTAATCGCGTGGTGAATTCGCGGGTTAAAATCCTGGCAATCATTTTATCGAAAGTTTTGAGCGGGGCGGTTACGTTTCTGTATTTATTTTCACGAAGGGCTTGAAAAATCGCCGGGACGGTTTTTGTCTTTGAATCAATCAAAGCGTAGCTTCTTCCCAAGATTTCCAAAATATGGGTGTCGGAGGTGGCGATAAAAGGAAGGTTGTGTTTTTTCGCGATAAATTCACCTAGGGTATTTCGGTTAAAAATTTTGGAATAAAACCAGGAATGTTCAATCGCGTCAAAAAGGTGGAGGTGTTGTTCCAGTTTTTCCTTAAGTGAAAAATTGCCGTAGAAATAAGGATGAGGGGCTATTATGAAGATGTCCGGATAAATTTTCTTGTAATTTTGAAGCTCGATAAAGGTATTAATTCTCTCTGCTTGTTTGTTGGCATTCAAAATAACCACGTGCCTTTTTTCAATGGTTTTTTCAATGCCCGGAATTAAAAGGATGCCGCGTTTCTCGGCATAAGCCGCATAATCGGGAGAGTCAATAAATTGGTTGTGGCAAGTGAGGCCCATGATTTCGAAACCTAAGCTCGCGGCTCTATCAATGCCCTCATGAAATGTGTATTGTATGGGGTCCTCGGTGTCGTCTCCGGTGTGGAAATGCAGATTAGCTTTAAGCATCAATATGTTATAATTTAGAAAGTAAAGCGATTAAAGGTCGATCTTCTATATATTTTAGTAAATTTTTATGGTTATACAAGATTGGACAGCAGTTATTTTGGGTTCGCTTCAGAATTTATGGATAAACGCGATTGGAGTCTTTGGTAATATCCTGGGCGCTTTGATTGTTTTAATTGTGGGTTTGGTGATTGCTTCGGCGTTGGGACTTTTGGTTGAGCGCGTCTTTGGCGGCATTAAATTAGACAAAGCCTTAAAAAGTTTGGGTTTGACCCAGCATTTTGAAAGGGGTGGCTTGAAGGTGAATAGTGGGCGGTTCTTAGGAAGGTTGGTCTATTGGTTTTTCGTAATAGCGTTTTTAATGGCGGCAGCCGAAGTTTTGGGCCTTTATGCCTTATCCAGCTTCTTGGGACGGGTTGTCAATTATATTCCGAGTGTGATTTTAGCGGCTTTGATTATGCTCGCGGCCGTAGTCGTGGCGAATTTTGTGAGGAAATTAGTCCACGCTTCGGTTAGGAGCGCCGCGCTTCACTCGTCGAGTTTTTTAGGCACTCTAAGTTGGTGGGCGATAGTGGTTTTCGGATTTTTGGCCGCTTTGTATGAATTGGGGATTGCCGTTGCGATTATCCAGGCGTTGGTTACCGGTTTTATCGCCATGCTTGCGATTGCCGGCGGCATTGCTTTTGGATTGGGCGGCAAAGAATACGCGACCGATTTAATTGGGAAGTTAAAAGAACGCGTAGAAGATTAAATTTAAGAAATTTTTCAGCAAAACCGCAATTCTGTACAAAGGATTGCGGTTTTGTTTTTAGTATGCTAATTTAATTTATTATGAAGTTCGCGATTATTGAAATTGGCGGCAAGCAATATAAAGTTAGCCCCGGCCAAAAATTTAAAATAGAAAAATTGAATGTCGCGGGAAGCGACAAGATTATTTTTGATAAGGTATTGCTTGAAGGCGGCGATGGAGAAATAAAAATTGGAACACCAAATGTGGCCGGCGCAAAAGTTGAGGCCAAGATTTTAAAAAACGGGAGAGGTGAGAGAAAAATGGTTTTTCGTTACCACTCCAAAACGCGGTATCGGAAGAAAAAAACTCATCGTCAGCCCTATACAGAGGTGGAAATATTGAAGGTTTAATTTCTTCTTTCCAGAGCTTGTTTTAAGGTTTCTTCGTCTGCGAATTCTATTTCACCGCCCGTCGGGATACCGCGGCCCAAACGGGTGATTTTTTTAGCCAGCGAGCCGAATTCTTGTTTGATGAGATCAGCCGTAAAATCGCCAAAAGTGTTAGGATTGACGGCAATAATTAATTCTTCGGCATTATTATCTAACTCTTTTTTGATTCGCTCTTTTAAATTTTCTAATCGCAATTTTTGAGCGCTTTCAAAAGTACCTCTTTCGGGTAGTTCGCCCAAAACAAGGTATTGGCCGTTGAATTCACCGGTTTTCTCAAGTGATAAGAGATCGGTTTCTTTTTCAACAATGGCGATTATTTTCTTGTTGCGTTTGAGGTCAGCGCAGATGGCGCAGAGTTTTTTGTTTGCGTCTTTTAAAAAAAAGCATCGGCTGCAGCGATTTATTGATTTAAGATTGCTTAACGCGTGCTCAAGTGATTTAAAAGTGGTTGGGTCGAGATTAATCAGATAAAAAGCAAGCCGGGTTGAAAGTCGGGGACCAAGCGAGGGTAGTTTGGAAAAAACTTGGATAAAGTTTCGGATTGTTTCAGGAATCATTCTGGGATGGAGTGTTGGGTGTCAATGTTTTTGAAACCGACTTTTTCCGCGTCAAATCTTAATTTCACCGAACCTAAAGGTCCGTTTCGATGTTTGGCAATAATAATTTCGGCCACGTTTTGTTCTTCTTCGGGCACGTCCATTTTTTCCCGATCTTTTCGGTAAATAAAAAGAACGACATCTGCATCTTGTTCCAAAGAACCGCTTTCCCGCAGATCAGAAAGACGCGGGATTTTTATTTCTCGTTGGTCAACCGCCCGCGAAAGTTGAGAAACGGCTAAAAGGGGAATGTTTAGCTCTCTGGCTAAAGATTTGAGCCCGTGGGAGATTTCCGTTACCTGTTGGACCATATTTTCATTGTTGGTTCTGGGTTGAACAAGCTGGAGATAGTCAACAATTAAAAGATCAAGGCCCTGATCAATTTGTAATCGCCGGGCCGTTGAGCGGAGCTGGAGGACGTTTGGCGAGGGCGTATCATCAACAAATATCGGCATTTTTGAAAGCTGGTCAAGAGCTTTTTGGATCATAGAAAATTCCAATTCGTCGGTGAGCCGGCCGGTGCGGAGTCGCCAAAGCGGGACTTGGGCTTGGCTCGCAATCAATCGGTCGATAACTTGTTCGCGGGACATTTCCAACGAAAAGATGCCGACCGATTTATTTTGAACAGCCGCTTCTCTTGCGATATCAAGCACAAAAGCTGTTTTGCCAAGCGACGGTCTTGCTCCGACAATGATCATGTCAGAGCGTTGGAGCCCCGAAAGAAGGGAATCTAGGCCGTGGAAACCGGTCGTGACGCCGCGGAGCGCATTGCCTTCGCCGCGGTGGAGTTTTTCAAAACGTTCGTAGGCGGCCGGCAACTCGCTTTTAACGTGGATAAATTTTTGCGGCCTTGATTTTTCCGAGATGCTGAAAATTTTTTGTTCGACGTCATCAAGCAGTTTTTCGAATTCTTCATGTTCAAAGGCCTTTTCATTTATTTCGGAAGCGGCCTGAATCAAATCGCGGCGAATCCTTTTTTCCTTGACGATGTTTGCGTAGTGGGCGATGTGGGCGGAGGTTGGTACGCTATTGATGAGGTCGGTTAAATAATCCACGCCGCCAGTTTCTTTCAGCACTTTTTTTTCTTTCAGGCGGTTGGATACCGTGAGGAGATCAATTGGTTTGTTTTGTTCAAAAAGTTCGAGAATGACTTCGTAAATTTTTTGGTTGCTGGGATGGTAGAAATCGGCGGGCGTGAGCGAATCGGCAATTTTTATAATTGCGTTTTTTTCAACCATTAACGCTCCCAAGACCGAGTATTCCGCTTCCAGATCTTGCGGCGGAAGTTTTATATTTTTTTGAGCCATTGCCTTTATGATGCCGCTTGGATAAAGGGACCGAGCGGCGTATCTTCTATTGCATATCCTAACACCCGGATTTTTTTCCTCAAGGTATCGGCTCGGATAAACTGTTTATTTCTTCTTAATAATTCGCGTTCGGCGGCAATCTTCTTTATTTTTTGGGGTATTTTATGTTTTTTGGTAACGATTCCTAATTTGGCGAGTGAATTATTAATGAATTTTTTTGTTTCAAGCAAACCTTTGCGGTCTGCTGCCCAGTTATATTTTTTGTACAAATCGTTTCCTTGATTAATCGCATTAAAAATATAGCTAATCGCCTCGGGCGTGTTGAAATCATTCGCTAAAGCGTTTTCAAAAAGTGTTGGAAAATTAAAGCTGTGCTTTTTTAACCTTGGAGAATATTTTTTGCTTAACATAAAATCTATTTTTGCCAAAAATAGATTTATGTCGTCCAAGTTTTTTTTCGCTTGGATCGCCAATTCGTTTTTGTAATTTAGGGGCATTCTATAATGATGATTTAAAACCATAAAACGGAGAACCTCGGCCGGATATTTTTTCAGGAAATCTTTTATGGTGATGAAATTTTGCAAACTTTTTGACATTTTTTTGCCGTTAACCGTAAGCATGCCAGTGTGGAGCCAGATTTTAACAAAAGGTTTTTTGCCTGAGGCGGCTTCGGCTTGAGCGATTTCCGCTTCATGATGCGGGAATTTTAAATCCAAACCGCCGCCGTGAAGGTCGTATTGCGGGCCAAAGAATTTTCCGGCAATAGCCGTGTCTTCAATATGCCAACCGGGGCGGCCGGCGCCAAAGGAAGCTCGCCATACCGGTTCGCCCGGCTTTGAAAATTTCCAGACGCAAAAATCGCCTCGATTTCTTTTCTTAACGCTTTCATCAATTCTGGTGACGGCGTCTTCGGCTTGGAGCGCGGTGCGTTTTGAGAGTTTGCCGTAATCGGGGAAGGTGGCGACGTCAAAATACCAGCCGTCATTTTCTATTTTATAAACATACCCCCTTTTTATAAGCGTTTGGACCTGTTTTATGATTTCGGGGATAAATTTTGTCGCCCGCGCGTATCTGTCAACGCTCTTTATGCCAAGCGTTTTCATATCTCTCGTATATGCATTGAAGTATTTATCAGCGATTTTTTTAGCGTTTGTTTTCTCTTTTTTCGCGCGGGCAATGATTTTGTCGTCAATGTCGGTGATATTTTGGAGGTAGACGATTTTGATTTTTTGAGAGCGGAGATATTTAATGAAAGAATCAAAAACGAGATAAGTTCGGGCATGGCCGATATGGCTTTTATCATAGACCGTGGGACCGCAGACAAACAATTTTAAATTTCTGTTTTTTGGAATAACTAATTTCTCCTTTTTACCGGAGAGGGTATTGTAGATAAACATTGCTTCTTAAAGAAATTTTACTTGCTCTAGTCCCGTTAGAGACAGATCGTCGAAGACGATCGCGGATAATGCGGTTTGACTTTTACTTCAAATTTATTTCTGTTTTTGAGGGCGTCATTCATGTTTCAAAACCGTCTCTAACGGGACCAGTTAAGAATGATGTCGGTGATGATCGGCGAATCAGCCGGACCGACGGCAAGAAATACTTTATAGCGGAGGTAACGGTTGTTTTTGAGCCAAGCCCGGTCTTGAGCCGAGATTGGTATTGATTGGTTGTTGAGTCCATCGAAATATTCACCCCCATTTGTTCCTTTGTAAATCCAGGAGCCGACGTTGCATGTGGGTGGATTGGTGGCGCCGTTTCCACAGTTTGAAACCGCGATTTGAAATCTTACGCTGCCGCCGCGCGGTTCTCCTTGCCAAATAATGCTGTTTAAAATTCCCTGGACAGTCATATCAAAGATTGAAGATTCTAATGAACCGGAATTGGCCGGAGGTTGCCAGTTGGCTTTGACTTTGTAGTTACTTCCGCTCGGCGGATTGCAACCGTTGGTGCCGGGATTCGCGCAGTTGAAGCTAATCCAGCCGATAACATTATTCCAAGCATAGTTTTGGAAATAGCCGTTTTGATCAATTGTGACACGGTAAGGAAAAAAACAATTATTGGTTTGTGTGCAATCAAAACTAATCCAGCCGATTGCGTTGTTCCAGGCCCAGCCGGAAAGATTACCGTTGCCGTCATTCGTAACTTGCCAACCCGGAAAGCTTGCGCAATCTGCTGGCGGGGTGGGGGAGGTGGCGCAATCCAATTCAATATCGCCTACATCAGAGCTTGCATAACCAGTCAATTTATCTGTTTCCACTTTTACGGTGTGGGTTCCGTGAAAATCTATCCAACCAACGATGTTATTCCAAGCGTATCGTTCTACAGAATCAACGTTGGTGTTTGGGTTTAGGTCAGCTTTCGCTTTTGGCGAGGAAAAAATCAATAAAATAGCGAAAATAACAACCAAAAAGATTATCAGCCAGAAGATAATTTTCCAGATTTTCATTGGTTTTATTATAGCATTCCCGCGTCTTGATGATAAAATTAAGACAAGATGTTTGCGGGCGGCAAAAAGGATTCGTTTAAAGCTTTCGGCGTTTTGACCGGCGCGGCGGCATTGATTTTTCTGTTTTTATTTTTTTATTTCCGTTCGGTTGAGTTTGGCGGAAGGACGCGGGAAGAAAGATTGGTTGGTAGCATCGGCGGCATTCCGCAGACATCTTTTAATTCGGATTATCCGCGTTTGTTTAATCAATATCTTTTAAACGATTTATCTTATCCGGGTATTCAGAATGCGCTTAAGAATTGGGATTATGTGATTCTTTCGGATCGGGTTTCTGCCTCGGAAGCAAGCGCTTTGCGATCCTTAAATCCAAACATTAAAATCGGGCGTTACATGTCACCGACATCTGTTTATGAAAGCGGCAATCAATCGCCCTTTTCTTACACGCGAGATTATTACAACAAAGTTGCTTCAAGCAATTGGTGGATGCATAACACAAGTGGCGGAATTATTATAACTTGGCCCGGGTCTTATAATTCTTTAGGGACGAATTTTACAAGTTTTGCTCCAATAGACGGGAGCGGACAAAAATTCTACGATTGGTTTCCGCAGTTTGTTTATGATCGGATTATTTCCGGCCTTGATAATGATTTTATTTTGGCCGATGAAATTTATTCAGGCTATGTTTGGCTTGAGGGTTTATACGGCAATGGTCAGATTGATGTTGATAATGACGGCATTGCTGATGACAACGCGGCGGTTGATTCCGCCACGCGCAGCGGATTAGAAGCCCTTTTTACAAACTTAAGGAACATTATGAATGCGGGCGGTCAAGGCAATAAAATTATTGTCGGCAACGGTGTAAACATCGGCAGTTATTATCCTCAACTTTTTAACGGCGCGATGCGGGAAACCTTTCCTTTTTTGCATGGCAATCTTGACCCATCTCCGAATCCATTTGGCTACCATTGGAAGGATAATGTGTTTAATTCGGCTTACGGTTATCTGGCGACCGAGAGCGCGATGCGGCAGCCGAATTTTTCTCTTATAGCCGCCCATCCTTTGGGCGCCGGCAACGATCCTCTTCAACCCTCGATTAATTCTGATTTTGAGAGGCATCTCCGTTTTTCTCTGGGTAGTGCGCTTTTAGGGAATGGTTATTTTGGAATTTCAAATTGGAGCTCGGCTTGGTGGTTCAATAATTATTACACTTTTAATAATCAAAAAGGTTATCTGGGTTCGCCGCAAGAAAATTATCGCCAAATTCTTGTTGAATCCAGACAGGGTAGTTCATACGGCGTTTATGAAAGAAATTTTTCGGGCGGCAAAGTGATTGTTAACGCATCCGGTTATTCCCAAGACGTTGCCTTAAACGGAAATTTTTTAAAGGTTCAGGATAGTTCAAGTGTGAGCGGTTCTGTAACTATTCCCGCTTGGGATGCGTTGATTTTAGTAAATGCTCCTCCGCCTCAATGCGCGCCGAATTGGGCTTGTACGGGTTGGTCTTCTTGCAGCGGCGGCACTCAATCGCGAACTTGCAACGATCAGAATAATTGCGGAACAAACGAGGGCAGGCCGCCGGAGTCGCAGAACTGTTCTTCGACAGCAGTTTATGTTTTGACCATTAGTAAAACCGGTAATGGTTCGGGTGATGTAGTTAGCGGTGAAGGCGGTATTAATTGCGGTTCGGATTGTACAGAGAGTTATGCGGGTGGCACTCCGGTCGTTTTAACAGCCAACCCTTCGTCGAATTCCCGTTTTGTTGGTTGGTCGGGCGATTGTTCCGGCGGCGGCAGTTGCGTTCTTACAATGAATAACGGCTTTTCTGCGACGGCAAATTTTGAGTTGGTGACCGCGACTCAACCTCAAACGCTTTCGGTTGCGTTGAACGCTTTGCCTTCATCGGGGAACGCGCCGTTAAACGGAGTTGATCTGACGGCAAATGTTTCGGGGAGCGCCGAAGGCAATATCAACTACACTTTTTATTGCAACCGAAGCGACAGCGGTGTAAATATAACTTCGCCTTACGCCCTTAAAATTGACGGCAGAAGTGAGGCGAGTTATTTGGCGTCGGATATTTGTTCTTTCGGGTCGGCTGGCGTTTATAGCGCTAAAGTTATTGTTGAAAGAGGAACGGCTTTACCGGCTGAAGCGCGAGTTGTTATAAATGTAAGTGCGCCGCCTCCGCCAGTTGGCGGACCGCCGCCAACCCGACAGGTTTGCGGTAATGGCATTTGTGAAAGCGGTGAGGCATCCAATAACTGCGCGTTTGATTGTAAGGCGTTGCCGCCCACATATTTGCCACCGGCGCCAACCTCTACTTATGTGCCGCCAATTCCACAAGAGGTCATTGAGTCGGTTTCAAAATTTAAAACATCTTTAAAAGATTTGTCCTCGTTTTTTATAGCGATTGTTGCGTTAATTTTCATTATCGCTTTGTTCTATTAAATATGATTGACAGTCCGATTTTGGCTTGATAATCTGCAAATGAATATATGAGCTTTTGGAGTAGAAGAAAAGTAGTTTTCCTTGTTTTTGCTGTCTTTTTGGCGGCGATTTTTTTAATCGGCGGTGATTATTTTTTGGCTAAAGCCGGGGGTAGAGGAATGTTTCTGGGGCAGGCAATTTCTTTGTTCGGAAGGACTTTTTTTGGAGTTCGGGCGCCAGCCGAAGAAATCGTTTTGAATCAGGAATCAGAAAAAGAATTAATAGCTGATGTGCAAAAATTTTCAGAATGCGAATTTGATACTGACAAAAATCCGCTCCGCGAAAAAATCATTATCAGTGAAATTGCTTGGATGGGGACGAATGAAGATCCGAATAACGAATGGCTTGAAATCAAGAATGTAAGCGGCGGAGAGGTTGATTTGTCTTTCTGGCAGTTGATTGACAAGGATAAGCAAATTAAGGTCGTTTTTGAAGAGGACGCGAAAATCGCTGGCGGCGGTTTTTATCTTTTGGCGCGGGACGAGGAGGCGATTGATGAAAAATCCGACATTTTATATCAAGGTAATTTAAAAAATGAGGATGAAGGTTTGAGATTGTTTGATTCAAGTTGTAATTTAGTTGATGAAGTTTTTGCGGCGCCTGATTGGCCGGCCGGCAGTAATGCGAAAGGCGGCAAGAAAACAATGGAACGCAGTTTTTCTGATTTGAGCTGGTACACTTCAAGTGTTATCGGCGGCACTCCCAAACAAGAAAATACCCTCTCTAAATCGTTGGTTTCTAAAGAGTTAAAATCCAATAATAATTTCCAAGTAAATCCAATCCAAAAATCTAATACCACAACAACTGAAAGCGGCAATGATATTTCGGTTTCAACAAGCACACCGCCGGTAAATCCTGTTCAGCCCGCGATTTGCTCCCAGGAAAATCTTGGGCAAGCCAGTCGTGCGGTTTTAATCAACGAGGTGGCTTGGGCAGGGACAGCAAGCGATAAAACTTCGGATGAGTGGATTGAGTTCAAAAACAATACTGGCAATTTGATCAATCTTAATGGTTGGCAGTTATTGAATAAATTAGCAAGCATAAAAATAAATTTTGGCGATACGGATAAAATTTCAAGCAATAGTTTTTTTCTTTTAGAGAGAACAGATGATAATTCCGTGCCGACTATGCCCGCCGATAAAATTTTCTCGGGCGCGATTAAAAACAGCGATGAATCGTTAAGGTTGTTTGATAATGCTTGCCGTTTGGTTGACGAAATTTTAGCGGATCGAGGCAATGATAAGAATTGGCCGGCTGGCAATGCTTCGCCTGATTATCGAAGCGCTGAAAGAGGAAATGATCTTACGTGGCATTCTTATTATGGAAATGGCAGTTCTCAAATTTTCGGAACGCCGAAATCCCAAAATTCAGAAAATTCAAGCGGTGGCGGAAATAGCGGTAATAACAATCCGCCGCAATGCACGCCAAATTGGTCTTGCGGAAGTTGGTCGGCGTGTTCAAACGGAACGCAAACCCGTAGTTGTTCGGACCAGAATAGTTGCGGCGTAAATACAAATAAACCCCCGGAATCGCAAGCGTGTGTTCCTGATCCGGTTTTTCAAACTCTTACTGTTACAAAATCAGGAAACGGCTCTGGCGTTGTAATTTCAAGCGTCGGTAATATAAATTGCGGAACTGATTGTGAGGAAGATTATTTTGCGGGTGATAGCGTAACTTTGCAGGCGTTTCCGGACAGTGGTTCTGTTTTTGACCATTGGGAAAGCGCTTGTAGCGGCGCTCAAAGTTGCGTTATTACAATGAATGGCGATTTATCGGTTACCGCTGTTTTTAATTTAACGCCGCTGTCCGTTTCAAATATTTTGATTAGCGAAATTATGGTTGGTATGGAAGGAGGCGTAGATTACGATTTTGTTGAACTTTATAATCCGAATACAACCTCTTTTGATTTGACTGGTTGGTATCTAAAAAAGAGAAGTTCTACTGGTAGTGAGGGAAACCTTGTTGTCGCCGGAAGATTGGATGGTAAGGTTATGCCTGCGCAGGGTTATTTTCTTTTAGCGCATACAAACGGTTATACTGGTTCTGTTTTGCCGGATTTTTTATGGCCGCAATCCTATGATTTGGCTTACGAAAATAATGCCTTTCTTTTATTCAATCCGAATAATG
>CAYIEJ010000010.1:0-12169 GCA_964362455.1 uncultured Candidatus Saccharibacteria bacterium
GAATACTGGCTTTTTCAAGTAAATTATCTTTAAGAATTGCTCCTATTTCTTTATAAATTTTCACCCGATATTCCTTCGGCTGAGCCGATACTGAGATAGTGTGGACTGCTACAGTTCTTCCCTCATATTTATGACGCTTAACTGCCGCAATTAATTTTTCCTTTCCTTGTCCGCCTTCAGGAATGGGCCTGGGCGGCTGCGTTGAATCGAGAACAAGCATTCCGAATTATATTTTACGATTCTACCAGTTTGGCGTTGGTATTGCCGGTATTTTGGCCGTCGGCATGATCGTTGTCGGCGCAATTACGATTTCGCTTTCGGGAGCAATTGATAAACAAAAAGAAGGGAAGGATATGATAAAAAACGCTATCTGGGGCGTTGTGCTTCTTCTTGGCTCTTATTTAATTTTGAACACGGTCAATCCCGAACTCACAAAACTCAAAGAACCTTCGGTTCCTCAACTCGAACCCTGCGTATATGACGAAAACGGACGCGCCACCAATGAACCCTGCATTCCCAAGCCATATCAGTTTGAAACCCTAGCCGGAGAGACGGGACCTCCACCGCTATCAACAAACCCCGACGTTGCTGAATTTTGCGAAAAGTATGCGCCAGGAAACTCTGCCTGTTTAAGAGGCGATTGTCATATCACCTTAGGCTACCGGCTCGGTTGCAATGGCTACGTCGAATTGCCTGGGTCTCAATTTCCGCTAAAAGGCGGCATCTGCAAATGGGCCGGCCAGACAATTCCAAGCCCTTGCGTTGTACGACAACAGACTTTCGGCGCTTTAATGCTTTTTAACAACCGAGCACAAAACAACTTTCGCTATGAAATAACCGAGGCCTATCCGCCAACAAGCAGCCACTCGCCTAATGGCGGCCACTATAACGGCTGCAGCGTTGATATCGCAATAAGAAAACCAAACGGCGACAGGTACAACACGAGCAACCCAGAGGAATTGGATGAACTCTGCGCCGCTGTCGAAACAGCTTCACGCGCCGCCGAAGAGTCTGGTTTTACGCCTTATAATGAATATGGCGGTTGCAACGGTACGCCGTCGGAACAATCAACTGGCGGCCACCTTCATTTAAGAACCGAAGCCTGCCCATAACGAAATGAAACCTTTCCGCAAAATTATAATAGCTATTGGTCTAACGATCGTATCCGCGTTGATTATTTACTTTGTTTGGCAAAAAATCGCTGGACCAAATAACAACGAGAGGGTGCCCCCACCAGACGGAAATAGCACCTCCACCCCGCCCGTTGCGAACCTCAAAAAACTTTCCGACCGGCCAATTTTTGATTTTTGGCTCGTTCCAGACACGGGAGAAATTTATTATCTTGATTCCAATGGGGGGGTCTTCGGAGCGAAAGAGGGGGTTGACCTGGAAATATCAACTCAAACAATTGAAGCTTTAAATTTTATACAATCGTCCCCCAATCATCAAAAAATTCTTGCCGCTTTCGATGATCCGCGCGCGCCGCAATGGGGAATTTTTGACTTAATTGATAAAGTTTGGCGACCGCTGCCGGAGGAAATAATAAACGCGACTTGGGCTGCAACCACCGACGAACTTATTGTTTTAGCTAAAAATCAAGGCGCCATAAACCTATCTACGACCGATATTACAAAAAATCCGCCCACTTATAAAACAATTTTAAAGGACTTTCGTCTTAAAGACGTGCGACTAACTTTCAAGCCGCCGCAATCGCTTTTTATAGCCGAATCGCCATCTGCCTCATATGCGGGGGGGATTTGGTTGTTTGATTTAAAAACCGCAAACCTCAATTTAATTTTGGCGCCGGAAAAGGGATTAACGATAAGCTGGTCAAAAGATTTGGCCGCCGCTTTTAAATTTTCATCGCCCCGCAAGTTCTCCGTTCTTAACGGTTTAACCTTGGGGAGGTTGGCGCCCACGCCAATTGTAACCTTACCGCAAAAATGTACGGCTGATTCGTTTTCTTCATCAAGTTTAAACCTCTACTGTTTTTCTCCTCAAAATGTAACGCAATCAACCATTTTGCCTGACGATTATTTTCAAAAAAAGATTTATACAATTGACGACTTGCTCCAAATCAACATCGACCCAACGTTGGGCCAAACCAACTTAATAAAGGAATTATTGAAAAGCAACGAACTAAACGCGATAGACGGTTTTTCTCCTCGTTATTTCAATAAAACTCTTTTCTTCGTAAACCGCCGCGACGGCCATCTTTATCAACTAGAAGTTAAATAGAAAATCGCCGAATAATAATGTGCCTTTCTTTACCGAGGCCAATACTTTCGGTTTTTAATTCCGGGTGGCTCGTGATTTCAAGGTGAACCAACCGGCGTTCATAGGCGTTCATAGGCGGCAATTCCACCTCGCTTTTGGTCACCATCGCTTTGTGAGCGGCGGCGCGCGCCAATTCCGCAATTAAACGTTCTCTTTCGCGTCGATAATAATTTAAATCGACAACAAGGCTTGGGCCGTTCTCTTTCTTTGTTATTAAATTGAAAATGTGCTCAAAGGCGTTTAGAAGGTTCGCAGTCTGCCCTTGGATAATTTCATCATCAATAAATATCGAAATTTTTCTGTGTTCTTCGTCGATTGAAACTTTTGCCTCAGCAAAGCCCATTAATTCAATAATTGTTTTCAGTTTTGCTGTTATTTTTTCCATGATTTTGAGAATTAAGTTTTTTATTAATAAAAACTTGTTGAATAATTGAAAAAACGTTGGAAACCGCGAAATAGAGGCCCAGAGCCGAAGGCAAATTCGCAAAAATCATAAAGGTAAAAAGCGGCCCCAGAAGCACCATCATTTTACTGGTTGAGGCAAAACGATTCAAGCCCCCGGCCGTTTCCCGACCCAAAGACAAAGAAAGCTTCCCCTGCCAGTATTGAAGGAGCGCTGCCACAGCAACAACCACAAAACTTTTCTCGCCCAGATTTATCAAACCCAAAAAACTTCGGTTGGCAAAAGTTTCCGCAACAATTTCTTTACTAAAGATTTGGAAAAGGGCGATAAAAACCGGTAGCTGAACCACGATTAGAAAAAAACTGGAAAGGGGGTTGAAACGATGTTCGCGGTAAAGAGCGAGAATCGCTTGAACTTGTTTTTCTTTGTTGTCTTTGTGTTCTTTTTGAATCTTTTTTATCTCTGGTTGAAGACGCTGAACAATGGTTTGGTCTTTCGCGCCTTTATAAAATATCGGAAATAAAACAATTCTTACGCCGACGGTTAGAAGAACAATCGCTAACCCCAAATCCCCAAAAGCAAGCCGGTCGTAGATGAAAACTAAGGCCGCCAGAATGGGCTGATAAAAAACGGCGTTAAATAACTCACTCATTGATTTGTTTTTCTAACTCATTTTTTAATTCGACAAATGAGAGTTTTGTAATTTCCGGTTGAGCGATAGCCAAATAATGGCCTTTTGCCTGTTTTAGCGTTTCGCGGAAAGCTGCGCGAATCCGCCTCTTAATAAGATTACGGGTGGTTGCTTTTTTAGAAACAACCCGTCCAACAACAACCATTAGCTTATTAGATCGCTCGTTTTTTCGTACTTTTTTTATGATTAACGCCTTCAAGCTGTGAGTTGCTTTCTGCCCTTGTGGCGGCGGCGGCGAAGAACCGCCTTACCCGAAGTTGTTTTCTGCCGTCGGAAAAACCCGTGCACTTTTTTTCTTTTTCTTTTTTTGGGTTGCCAAGTAACGCTCATTTCTGCATCTTATCACACAATCGTTTTTTTCGCTAACGCCTCTCAAGGAAAAATTCGTTATCCACAACTAATCCACAATTAGAACACAAATGTCTTTTTGCTTCAACGTTGCAACGTTCTAAAATAAGTTTAGGATAAGATTTGTATTTTATGATTTCCGATCAAAAAACAAAAGATGTTTGGCAAACGGTTTTGGGTGAAATTGAACTTCAAATTTCGCGTCCAAATTTTTTAACCTGGTTAAAACAAAGTCAGTTGGTCGGGAAAAACGAGAAAGACGGAAGCGCTCTTGTTAGCCTGCCAAATAATTTCGCAAAAGAGTGGGTTAAAAACCGGTATCACAAAATAATCCTTGGCTCCCTTCGAAATCTTGACGCTTCAATAAAAAACGTCACCTACGTTGTTAACCGCCAAGACGAAACTAATCTTTTGCTGTCTCAGAAAAAAACAAAAACCGAGATACCGACGCCCACCAACAAACCTCAACCACCGTTGATAGATTTTGAAATTGACCCGAGAACCAACCTTAACCCTCGTTATAATCTCAAATCTTTTATTGTCGGTTCGTCAAATGAGCTTGCCTACGCCGCCACGCAAGCGGTTATAAAAGATATAGGCAAAAAATATAACCCTCTTTTTATCTACGGCGGTGTTGGTTTGGGCAAAACCCACCTCCTGCAAGCCACCGGCAACGAAATAGTCGGGTTGTACCAAGGCCGCGCCCGCGTTCTTTATGTTTCCTCGGAAAGATTTATTGAAGACGTTGTTTCGGCGATTAGAAACAAAAGAATGGAGGACGTAAAGAAAAAATACAGAGACACCGACGTTTTGATAATCGACGACATTCAATTCATTGGCGGAAAAACAGCAACCGAGCAAGAATTTTTTTATACGTTTAATGTTCTCTATGAAAACAACAAACAAATCATTATCTCGTCTGACCGCCCGCCGGCGGCAATTCCAACCCTAGAAGAGCGGCTTCGGTCCAGATTTGAAGGCGGGATGATTGCTGATATTAGTTATCCCGACTACGAAACCCGTTTGGCTATTTTAAAAACCAAAATACAAGAACGAGAAATCGACATCGCCGACAAAATCATCGAATACATCGCTTCTAAGGTTCAAAAAAACATCCGGGAGTTAGAGGGCGTCCTTAATAAAGTTATTTTTTACCAACAATACAAAAACGAAAAAATAGATTTAAAAAAACTTGAGGAGGTCATCGCGGAAACAATTCAAATCTCCGCAAAAAATATCACGGCAGGCGAGGTTATTAAAAATGTTGCCGACTTTTTTGAAATCCCGATCAATGACCTGACAAACCGCTGCCGAAAACAAGAAATCGTCGAACCGAGACAAATAGCAATGTATCTCCTTCGCGACCTCCTAAAGCTTTCCTATCCGCACATTGGCGAAAAGTTAGGAAAAAGAGATCACACCACAGCGATTCACGCTTGCGAAAAGATTTCCCGTGAAATAAATCAAAACCCAAATTTAAATCAAAAAATTTTACTGATCAAAGAGCAAATTTATAAAAACAATGCGTGATAAGATGTTGAAAAGAACTGGATTAATTTATTTTTTAATTTAAAATAGGGAAACCGTTCCTTTTTTTCCCCAACAAATACTATTTTTTTCTTTTAAAAAACGCTGAATAAAAAACACTTTTTTAAATTATCCACATATTAACAGTATTACTACAACTACAATGAAATTAATATTACTTAAAAATAACTTATTAGGTGCCTTAACTTCTGTGGAAAGAGCGATCGGGGAAAACATTAATTTACCAATACTTAAAAATTTTTTATTGAAAGCCGATGACGGAAAAATATCCTTAGTTTCAACAAATCTAGAATTAGCAATAACTCATTTTATTTCAGCAAAAATAATCGAATCAGGCGTCTTTACGGCCCCATTAAATATTTTTAAAAACATTATCAGTAATATAAATTCTGAACGAATCACTTTAGAGCAAAAAGAAAAACAACTGACGATCAGTACCGATAATTATGAAGCGATTTTACAGACGCAAAACCCAAAAGAATACCCATTAATACCGGCCATTCAAAACACAAAACAAACGTTTCAAATAAACGAAAGCGAATTTAAAGAGTCTTTAGCTCAAGTTGTGGTGGCAACACAATACTCCGAAATTCGCCCAGAGATAAGCGGTGTTTTTCTCGCTTTTCAAGAAAACGAAGTTGTTTTTGTTGCAACAGACAGTTTTAGATTGGCAGAAAAAAAAATAAGCTCCGCAAAAGTTAAAACAAATTTTGAAAAATTCGCGGTCACGATTCCCCTAAAAACCGCCCACGAATTATTAAGAGTTTTAAAAGACAGCGAGGAAGATTTAGAAATTTACATAGATTCAAACCAAATACTTTTTAAAACAAAAGAACAAGAAATTGTTTCACGTTTAATTGACGGCGGTTTTCCTGATTATCGCGCGATTATACCGCGTCAAACAACCGCGGAATTGACGTTACAACGGGACGAGTTAATGCGCGCCGTTAAGTTAACCAGTTCTTTTTCTGGCCGGGCGAGTGATATAACTTTGCGCGTCGGGGAAAACAAAAAATTCTTAGAGCTTTATTCGGCGGATAGCGCTTTGGGTGAAAACCGCTATAAAATCCCAATTAAATTTAAAGGAGAGCGCATTTCAATAGTTTTTAACTGGCGCTACTTATTAGACGGACTTCGAATTTATAAAACAGAAGAGATTGTTTTGGGGGTTAATGCGGCAGACCGCCCGGTCTTGATAAAAGGCCAGAGCGAAAGCGGCACGACTTACGTTTTAATGCCGATAAAAAGTTAGAGCTTAATGAAAAACAATAAACGAAAAAGAGGTTTGATTTTTAGCCGAATCCTCAACTTTTATTTCTATTAAATTTTGAGAAAGAATGTTTTCGGTGATTGGGGTTTGGTAATTAAAAAAAGTTGAGTTTGTTTTTGTGCTGTTTATTAATTGACGGTTTAAAAAAAGCTCTATTTTGTTTAAGCCTTTTAAAGAACGGATGTCGGCTTTAATGAGAACTGGCGAGGAAACAAACGCCCCGTTTTTTGGGGACACGTTTTCTATACTTATGTCTTGCGGGGTCGTTGTTGGGTTTAATGTTTTTGCTCCTTCGGGTATGGGTAGGTTGTAGAGAAAGAAGTTGGGAATGTTAATTTTAGCCCAATCGGTTACGCTTGTTTCCCAGTTTTCGAATTGGGGATCGTTTGTTGGGTTTTCTGGGATCGGACCCAGGGGGTCACGCTTATCGACGTAATATAAAATTGAATGAACCTGTGGGTAGTTTACGTTGTTGAGCGTGGGCGTGTTGACCGATTGGCCGTTTAACATGGGTTTGCTCGTCGGGGGAATGGGGTTGGGTTTAGCAAAGGCTTCGTTTGGGTATTTTTTTAAAACCTCTTGCAAGAAAGCGCTCCAAATCGGAACGGCCGCTAAAATACTGCCGCCTCGACGTTGCATTGGTGTGTTGTCGTTGTTGCCGGCCCAAACACCAACAACAAGCGAGGGGGTATAACCCATTGCCCATGCGTCGCGGTAGTCGTTGGTGGTGCCGGTTTTTAAGGCAACGTCTTTTTCTGGAAAAACGGTTAGCGATAAACTGCTTTGAAAAAGCGGCGCTCGCAGTTCTTTGTCTGAGAGGATTTGATTAATAAGGCGAGGGTATTGTTCTTCGATTATCCGCGACGATTGGTCGTGATATGTTTCAAGGGTGTTGCCTTGGCCGTCTGTCACCTTTAACACAAGAACCTGTTCGTGTTTGACGCCCTCCTCTGCAAGCGTGGCATAGGCATTTGCAAGTTCTATGAGTTTTACTTCGCCGCCGCCCAAAATAAGCGATAAGCCGTAACGCCACCTTTCTTTAAGGGTGTTTATACCGAATTTTTGAACCGTTTTTAAAACCTCGTCTAAGCCGGCCAGATAAAGCATTTTTACTGATGGGATGTTGATGGATTGGGCCAGGCCCGTTTCCAATTTGGTCGGTCCGCGAAAGTATTCGTCAAAGTTGTTGGGCCGATAGCTCTTGTCGGGATTGCCGGTGGTGTCAAATTCGGTCGGAGCGTCAAAAACAATCGTGTCGGGGCCATAACCTTTTTGGAAAGCCGTTAAATAAGCAAAGGGTTTTAATGCTGAACCAGGCTGTCTTAATCCCTGCATAGCAACATTGAAATTACCCTCGTTTTCAATATCAAAATAATCTCTTGAGCCAACCAAAGCCAACACCTGGCCGGTTTTTGGGTCTTGGGCCACCAAGCTGGCGTTTTTGCCCTTGTAAAGCTCTTCGTTTCGTTTCGCGCCTTCGCCGACCACCCTTTCGGCAACCTGCTGCATTTCCCAATCAATGGAGGTTATAACCCTAAGTCCGCCGTTCATCACCGCGTTTTCACCATAGCGGCCAATTAAATAATCTTTAACCGCTAAAGAAAAGTGAGGCGCCTTAATAGTTCCTTGAGAGGGGGGCGCAAATTTTATTTTGGTTTTTTGAGCTTCTGTTTTTTCTTTTTCGGTGATGTAACTCAACTCCTCCATCCGGTTTAAAATATAAATCTGTCTTTCAAATAACTCTTTTTCGTGCGATCCCCAAGGGGAGTAATAGCTAGGCGCTTTGGGGAGGGCGGCTAAAATTGCTGCTTCGGCAAGAGTTAATTCTTTGGCAGATTTATTGAAATGGGTTAAACTCGCCGCCTCAATCCCGTAAGCGTTTGAACCGTAGGGAATCTGGTTCAGGTAAAAAGAAAAAATTTGATCTTTGCTGTATTTGGATTCTAATTCGATTGCAAGGATAAGTTCTTTAAGTTTTCGATCAAGCGTTTTTTTTGGCGAAAGAAAAACGTTTCGTGCGAGTTGTTGGGTAATTGTTGAGCCGCCTTGGACGATGCGGCCCTCGCGGAGATTTGCCAGCAGCGCCCGAATAATCGCTTTCCAATCAAAGGCCGGGCGGTGATAAAAATTGTCGTCTTCTGCCGCAAGCGTCGCTTTTTTTAAAATTTCAGGAATTTCATCAAATGATATAACCGTCCTTTTTTCCTCGCCGTGAATTTCGTAGAGTAAAACTTCGCCCGAACGGTCATAGATTTTTGTTGATTGGTTGATCTGGCGGTTGCCGAACTGTTCTGGCGAGGGTAGTTTTTTCAAAACAGCAGCCGCATAAATAACCGCGGCGGTCGTCATCAGCCCAACAAAAAAAACGAGAAAAAGGGATAATATCTGGAAAAGGTGTTTTTTGGTTTTTTTCCGCTTTTTTGTTTTTGGCATCCTTTTCTATATTAATATAAAATCAAAAAGAAAAAACCCCGCGGCGATTTGTGGTGGGGTTTTTCTTAAAAAATTTTGTTATTCCGGTTCTGATTCGTCGAATTCTTCTTCTTCTTCCGGGGTCATTATTTCCTCTTCCGCTTCTTCTTCGTTTGGTTCTGTTTCGTCGTCGAAATTGTCTTCGATTTGAGCGCGCGAGAGTTTTATTTCAAAACCCATTTTTCTAATCATTTATTAGCGACCTTTTAAGCATCCGATTTTGAATTCGGTGGCTGTTTATTTGTTTGGAGTTAGTATAACCAAGTCCGTTTTGTTGTCAATTCTTTATTGGGGGGGGTTGTGGATTCGTTGGTTGCTTGCGGCGATGGCGATGGCAAGGGCGTCGGTTTCGTCGTCGGGTTTTTTGTCCGGCGGCAGTTTTAGGATGATTTTCGCCATTTTTGCCACGCCGTTTTTAGAGGCGCGACCGTCGCCCGCAACCGCAAGCTTTATTTCTGAAGGTGAAAGTTCGTAGAGGGGGATCGCCATTTTAACGATCGTCTGGATTATAACGCCGCGGGCCTGGGCAACCTCAATCGCGGTTTTTCGATTTTTAGAAAAAAAAAGTTTTTCCAATCCGATTTTTTCAGGTTTTGTTTTGCGAATAAGACTTGAAATGGCCCTTTCAATTAGTAATAAGTGGTAATTTCTTTTTTTGCGCTCGGGATCGATTTGAATTAAACCGCTTTTGATGTATTTTAAGTTCCCACCCTCTTTTTGAATAAGACCAAAGCCGATTCTGGCGCTCCCGGGGTCAATGCCTAAAATTTTCATTGCAAATGTTATCCGATATTGCTTACAATTTTCTGTACGTCATCGTGCTCTTCGAGAATTTTAATTAAGCGATTCAGGTTTTCTTTCTCGGCTGGTGGCAGGACTTGGAGAAACTTTGCTTTCCAGTCGAACGAGTCGGTTTGTTTTTCAAATGCCCAAGCCGCAGTGCCCGGCTCAGTTAATCTCGAACCACGCTCTTTTAAAATAGTTTTTATTTCCTGTATTGTTCGGTTTTTGCTGTCTGTGACAGCCTGAATTATTATTGCGGCGCCGCCCGGGCCATAGGCCTCAAGAATCAGCTCTTGAAGTTCGTCGGGATTAGCTTGGGCGCGCTTAACAGCTCTTTCGATGTTTTCTTGCGGAACGCCGAATTCCTTCGCCTTCTCAATCGCCGTTCTTAAGCGCGGGTTGAATTGGGGATTGGGTTCGTTGCGTGCGGCGACCGCAACGAAGTTTAATAATTTGGAAAAAAGCGCCCCCTTTTTTTGGTCGCTCGCCGCTTTTTTTGTTTTGATTTGTTTCCAGTGGCTGTGGCCGGCCATGTTAAATGTGAGGGGCGACCTTTTGCTGTTTAAGGGGCAGAGTGAAAGAAAAAACACTACCTCGACCTGGCGCCGAATCAACGGTTACGCTTCCACCATGAGCCTGAATGATGTTTTTTGTAATGTATAAACCCAAGCCGCTTCCGTTCGGCGCAACATTGACGCCGGAACCCCTGTAAAACTTCGTAAACAACCGGTTTAATTCTTCTTTGGGAATACCGATACCGGTGTCGCGAATGCTTATTTTAACAAGGGGTTGGTTTGGTTGGCGTTCTATTAAAATTCTAACCTCGCCGTTTTTGACGTTGTATCTCACGGCATTATCAATCAGGTTGTATAGTGCCATACCGAGGCGTTCGGCATCGATGTTAGCAACCAATTTTTCCGCGACCGGTTCGAAAAGCAATTTTATTTGGTTTTCTTTGGTAATCGGTTGGAGTTGAGCAACAATTTCTTTTATAAATCCGTTCAGTTCTGTTTCTCCGAAGTTATATCCAAATTGCCCGTGTTCGATTTTAGTTGCGTCGAGGAGGTCGTTTATGATTTTAAGCGCTCGATCGGAAAGGCGAAGGCCTTCACTGACAATTTCTTTCAATTCTGGTTTTTTGTCGTCTAGGTTTTTAAGCAGGTGTTCGAACGACCAATTAATGGCTGTAAGCGGCGTTCTTAATTGGTGAGAGGCGATGGTGATAAACTCTTCTTTTGATTGAGCGATTCCTTTTTCGCGGGTCAGGTCTTGGATTAGCTTGAGGAAGCCTAGGGTTTTTCCGTCCTCGTCTAAAAGGCGGTTGAGGGTGGTTCGGAATTGACGCGGCGGATCGTCGGTTGAGATATCCACGATTTGTGGCCAACCGTCTTGGGAAATCTGGCTTGCCGTTGGCGCAAGAGAGGGAAAAACAACCTGGGTAAGGATTTTAAGACGCGGATTTTTCATTAGGGCCGGTTCGATCTTTTTGCTAATAACCTCTTCGCTAGGAAGAGCAAAAATTTCTTCGCTCGCTTTGTTCATAGCTGAGATAATAAAGTTTTGGTCATAAATCAACGCGCCGTCTTTTATATTTTCTATAACCGTTTTAAGTTCGGTGGCTTTCAAAGACGCTTCGGTTTTTAAACGCGAAAGGTTTTTCGCGGCTTTTAGGAATATAAAAACAAAGCCAGCGAAAATGATTAAATTTAAACCAGCGAGCGACGGCGTCAAAAAGAAAAAATTCGCAACTGAAATCGCGAAAGCAAGCGTAAGTAAAATATAAAACAACCAAAAAACCTTTTTTTCTTTATTCATATTTTTTCATTTCTCCCCAATTTTTACCGTTTTTAACTTCTACCTTGAGCGGAACATTTAGTGAATAGATACCTTCCATCATCTCTTTTAATTTGTCTTTGGCCTTTTTTAGAATATCATCGCTTATTTCGAAGAGCAATTCATCGTGAATTGTAAGTAGAAGTTTGGCTTTTGAGTGAAGCCACCCCTCTTTTTTTATAATCTCAAAACTCTTGATCATTGCCAGTTTAATAATGTCGGCGCCCAGGCTTTGAATCGGCATGTTAATGGCGGCTCGTTCTATTTCGTGGGTTGTTGCTCCCTCGCTCGCATAGGCGTTTAGAAACCAGCGCCGTCGGCCGTTAAGATTTGTGACAAAGCCAAGGGTTTTTGCTTCGCTCTTTGTTTTTTCCTGCCATTCTCGAATTTTAGGAAAGTCGCTAAAATATTCTTTCACAAAGCCCTCTGCTTTATTGAGGGGGAGGCCGCTTGTTTTGCTGAAGGCGCGGGCGCCCATGCCATAAATAACGCCGAAGTTTAGCGTTTTGCCAATGCGTCTCATCCACGGGTTGACTTTCTCGGG
>CAYIEJ010000011.1:0-11252 GCA_964362455.1 uncultured Candidatus Saccharibacteria bacterium
TTCGGTTATAAATGGAAAGAATCCCAAGGCCCGGTTTTTACTTACGAAAATAGCCAACTTGAATCAAGAATTATCTTAAATCTCACGCTTGAGAAATAAAAATGGATCATATCAGAAACTTTGTAATTATTGCCCACATTGACCACGGCAAAAGCACCCTTGCCGACCGATTTTTAGAATTTACTGGAACAATTGACAAAAGGCGGATGCGCGCCCAATATCTTGACCAATTGGAACTGGAAAGAGAACGCGGCATCACCATTAAAATGGCGCCAGTCAAAATGGTCTATAGACCATCAACTGATAACGAAAAACTTATAACTAATGACGCGGGGTTATCAGTTATGAATTTTGAGTTATCAAATTCAGAATACGTTCTAAATTTAATTGACACTCCTGGTCACAGCGATTTTTCTTATGAAGTTTCGCGAGCGCTTGCCGCAGTAGAGGGGGCTATTTTACTAGTTGATGCCACCCAAGGCATTCAAGCGCAAACTCTGGCTAATTTCCGGGTGGCTCAAGCAGCCGGCCTTAAAATCATAGGTGCGGTTAATAAAATTGACCTATTTAAAGAGAAAAAAGATTCGCGGCCAGAAAGCGCGGTCGCCGAATTGGCGGAACTTTTCAATCATCAACCTTCTGAAATATTTCTCGTTTCGGGAAAAACCGGCGAGGGGATAGAAACCCTTCTTAAAGCCGTTATTGAAAAAATTCCGCCGCCGAAAAGCTCAATCTCCGATCTTAACCGGGCTCTTATTTTTGATTCTTTTTACAATAACCACAAGGGTGTCATCGCCTCTGTTCGAGTTTTTGACGGCACAATTAAAGACGGCGATGAAATAAATTTGATTGCCGCCCGAACAAAATCAAAAATCAAGGAAATTGGATTTTTTGCGCCAGAACTAAAAAAAATGCCCAAGCTTGAAAATGGTCAAATCGGTTATATTGCCACCGGCCTCAAAGATCCAGAACAAATTAAAATAGGTGATACAATTTTAGTTTCTAAATCGAAAATTTCTCTCGCAAATTCCGAAAATTTTGCCCTGACCGGCTATAAAGAACCGAAACCGGTTGTTTTTGTTTCTTTTTATCCAGAAGAAAGCGACGAATACGAACTTTTAAAACGTGCCCTCCAAAAATTGCGGCTTAACGATTCCGCGCTTACAATCGAACCCGATCAAAACGAAGTTCTGGGGAGAGGATTTAAAGTCGGCTTTCTGGGACGCCTCCATTTTGAAATAACCGAAGAAAGATTAAGAAGAGAATTCAACATCAAAACCGCAAACACATTCCCTTCGGTCATGTATAAAATAAAAATTGGGAACGACTGGAAAACAATAATCAAACCAGAAGAACTGCCGGCCGATTTCAAAGAAATTTGGGAACCAATGGTTAATTTAGAAGTAATTGTTCCGGCGAAATATCTAAATAATCTTTTCCCGCTTCAAAATCGCTTCCGATTAAGTGATATCACAAATGAGACTATCCAAGACCGAGTTAAAATGAAAGCGTCAATGCCGCTTGCAGAACTAATCAGCGACTTTGACGACCAATTAAAATCTGTAACCGAAGGTTATGGCTCATTTAGCTATGAAATTGCCGACTACGCAAAGGCCGATTTGGTCAGAGTCGAAATACTTGTCGCTCAAAATTCCGTGGCGGGATTGAGCCGTTTTCTACCTAAAAATACGGCCGAGGGAGAAGCGCGACATATGGTCGAAAGATTAAAAGAGTTTTTGCCGCGAGCACAATTTGCTCAAGCGATTCAAGCCGTCGTTCAAGGCCGGGTAATCGCCCGCGAAGACATCCCCGCCTTAAGAAAAGATGTGACGGGCTATCTCTACGGCGGCGACAGAACACGAAAAATGAAACTCTGGAAAAAACAAAAGGCCGGTAAAAAACGCCTCAAGGAAAGGGCGGATGTTAAAATCTCGCCGCAGGTTTTTCGGGAACTTCTTAAACGCCAATAACCTCACGCATCACACGCATTAACTGGTGGAACGTCGGACAAATGTTATAAAATAAAATCAATGAATCCCGTTAGAAATGATCCGTGTATGTATTACACTTACGTTATACAAAACATCAACAAACGCTGGTACACGGGATATACTGATAATTTACGGAAACGCTTTAATCAACACAATTCCGGGAAATCAAAATACACTAAATATCGAGGTCCGTATATCCTAATCTACTATGAAGCCTGTCTCAACGAAGAAGATGCAAAGTCAAGAGAGAAATATCTTAAATCTGGCATGGGGAAACGCTACCTTAAAAACAGATTAAAGCGTTTCTTATTTCTAACGGGATGAAATTTTGGAAATTCTCGGTTTTCGTAATTGTGGCGATTCTATTGGGGTGGGGAATTTATAATTTAGTCGTCGAAAAGAAAAATTTGGAGAAGGAAGTCGATGAACTAAATATTTCCCTTAAAACTCTAAAAGACGAAAATCAATCGCTTGTTTCAATCATTGAATATTTTAAAAACCCGGAAAATCTCCTCAAGGAATTAAAATCGCAGTTCAATTATAAAGAAACCGGCGAAAAGTTGATAATTGTTGTGCCGGGTGCTACAAGTACACAATAAGCGGGCATAGTATAGTGGTAATATCCCTCACCCTTTAATGCAGGATTAGTATAGTGGCAGTACATATCCTTCCCAAGGATAGGGCACCGGTTCGATTCCGGTATCCTGCTTAACTGAAAGGATGAGGGACCTCCCAAGCAAGGGCCAGAAGTTCAATTCTCCTTACCCGCACCGGAATAGAAAAACGTCCCGCTATGGCGGGACGTCTCGTAAATGTAGCTGTAAAGGAAAGGTTCTGTTTTGCAGATTCTGAAAAGATTGAGCTCCTTGAACAACAAATATATCCTCTGATAAAGGCATCCGAATTTGGGTTGGTTGAAACGCCGCAAGTTCGAGTTCGTGTTTGGCGAGGAAAAGCTCGCGCGGTTTTGGCCACCGACCGAACTCCCATTCACGACACTCTTTAAAATGCGAACAATAAACGCAATGATTACCGCGCGGCAATCGCGGACTAATGTCACCGCAGATAATATCTTTTTCTTTGAAAAATTTAAATTCACTAACCAACTCTTTCCGTGGTTCGCTTCCGGTCAAAATAGCACGAAGATATTCACTTGCTTCAACCAAAAAAGTCAAGAGTATTCCGAATTCATGCCCCCCGCGAAGCGGTGCCGTCTGAATTTTACCATGCGCATAATCATAAATCTGAATTTCTTTAAGCGGCGGATGCCCAGGAATCCTTCGACGCAAGCATTCTTCATATGCCAACTGATAAATTGTCATCTGAAAGCCGGTTTCGAGAAGATGGGTCGGATATTTACCGTTTTTATAATCAACAATCACTACTCCGTCTTCTTCAATGTCCAAACGATCAATTCTGCCGCTTATGGTAAAGCCGTGCCAGTTCGGAATCGTAAAATCTTTCTCGGTGAAATGTTTTTTGCCATCATGGGAAAGATCAACGTATTTTTCATGAAAAATTTTCAAAACTTTATTACCCCAACCAAATAAATCACCGGGCTGTTCTTCGCTTTCCCAAACAACAACTTGCGGCGGTTTCCTGCGCCCATCAAAGCCGTGGCGACCATTAACCGCGCCCCACCAATGCCCTTTCCAAGCTCCCAAAAAAGCACCAATCTCTTCGTAAGGACAACGCTTTGTCCGTCGATCGGGCGTTAAGCGCTTCCTCGCCATTTCGTGGATCGCTTGGCCAAAAGCGGCCATTGGATTAAGCGGTGCGGGAATTCGAAGAATCGAATCCAAAAAACACCTGAAAGGACAATCAACAAGAGCGTTTATCTTAGTTGCGCTGTACCGCTGATACGCAGTTTGTGGCGGTTCCGGTCTTTTTCGCCTCATTGCGCTTTCACTCCTTTCATTTGCTAAAACGCAAAGCCGACGCAATTTGTTTCCGGTCAAGGGATTGAATCGGACCAATCAAGACAACATTCATTTTGCCGGGCCGAAAGATTTTCCTTGCGAGACGTCGAATATCTGCCGAACGAACACTATTCACTGCTTGAATATATTGCTCGCCCGGAATAATGTCACCGGTTGTAAGTAGCTGCTCGGCAAAAAGTTCGGCTTCATCCATTGGATTATACCGGAGATCGCGTGCCCCGTCTTTCAAAAACTTCTTGGCAAACCAAAGCTCTTCACTTGTAAGCTTCCGCTGCCTAAGAAGCTCAATTTCGTAAGTAATAATCTTCAAAACATCAAGCACGCCTGTCGACTTTACACTCGTCAAGACCACAATCCGACCGCAATCAGAAAAATGCCAAACGTTGCTCCAGGCTGAATAAACCCCGTAATCTGCGCTTAACCGCATGTTAAGCCGCGTGCTTTCTTTGCCATATGCACCAAGGTAACTATTCAAAACAGAAAGGGTAATTCTGTGAGGATGGCTGAAACCAAAAGTCGGAAAAGCAACCGCAATCTGAACAACTTTTGTCGGCCTATTAACTAAAATTAAACGCAATCTACGTTGTTTATCTTGAAACCCCGAAACTGTTGGTTTGCTGCCAACCGGCAGATGCGAAAAAAGTTTCTCAATTTTTTCCGAAACCTTTCCTCTATCAAAATTACCAGTAACAACAACTGCCATTCTTTTAGCGCAAACAATTTTCCGGTACCAACTTCTTAAATCCTTAACCGTGATTTCAGCCAAAGAACTGTTAGAATTGCTGATTGGATTGCCAAGGCCATTACCCTTGAAGACGACCTCTTCAATTAAAAGTCTTGCCCACTCATCAGCTTGATCTTCATCTAACCTATCTTCTTCTTCCACTCTTCTTAATTCACGATGCAGAACATCACGCCGAAAACGCGGCTTAAGAATGATATTAGCGACCAAATCAAGACAGGGGATAACTGAAGAGCGTCTTGTTTCAAAAGAAAAAGTCATCAATTCGCGATGGGTTTGAAAAGAAAAATCAGTCGTGAGTTTATCAAGGGCGCGAGCCAATTCCAGACGCGTTGCGTAACGAGTATTTTCTTCTGTTATTAAGTGTTCGAGCAAATGAGAAATGCCTTGTTTTTCTTTTGGCTCAAACCGACTGCCAGCCAAAATTGCCACAGAAATTCCTGCGCTTAGCTGATCGCTCGGCCTCAATTTCAATCTTAGGCAACTCTTCATTCTCTTCACCTCCTTTCACTAGTTTTTAAAGAGCTGCGGAAAACTCTATTTTATTACACGCTAAAATTCATAGCAAGCCCGACTCAATGCCACATAAGTTTATGTAGGGGGGTTGACTTTTAAAAGGGCTTGCACTAACCTTCCTCTTGAATCCCCCAGTGTTGTCGGTCAGAATCGCCCAAGGAGAGAAGGAGGCGGAAGTTGACGAAACCGAAGCAGTTGGAGATGGCGGGATACCGACAGTTCTTGGGGAGGACGGTGCTCTTTAACAGCAAGCACAGGTTCGGACGGCGGATGATCGAGATGAGTGTGACCTCCTGTACCATCGAAAGAGCGTCACGGTGGCGAGGAGGAGTGCTGCTTGAAGTCAGCTATGGCCCGGCCGGCAGAAAGAAGTTCACGCACTGCGGGCCAAAAGCCGTCATTCTTTCCAGGAATGGTATCCCGCCAAAGACCCCGGACGACGCCCCCATCACCTAAGGTGATGGGGGCTCTCTATTTTTATCCGGCGCTTTTTTCTATAATTAAACAGTGGCTGACAATTTCCGGGAAATTAAAACAATTTATTTAAGAAACTTTATTTTTGGCGTGGAGGATAGTTTGGTTTCAACAATTGGTTTGCTCTCCGGCATAGCCGTGGCAGGCGTTCCGCGGCCGACAATTATTTTGACCGGCATAATTCTTATCTTTGTTGAAGCAATTTCCATGGCGGCCGGCAGTTTCCTTTCCGAGTATTCTGTTGAAGAAGAAACAAACCGAAAACCGGTCATGCCATTTAAAAAATCTCTGTTTGGCGGCGGCGTTATGTTTTTTTCTTATTTTATCGCCGGCTTTATCCCGCTTTTTCCCTATCTTACCCAATCAATAACTTCTCCCTTTAAAATCTCTGTTTCGGTTTCGCTTGTTTCACTTTTTATTCTTGGCTTGCTTGGCGGCAAGGCAAAACGCGTCAATGTTTTAAAGCGGGGAATACGAATGGTAGTCATCGGCGGTTTTGCAATCGCGGCGGGAATAATTGTCGGCGGTTTAATAAAATAAATCCCCCACATACAATTCGTGTGGGGGATAAAAGGTCTGGAATTTTTTTACCAGGCCAAACTCTTAATCTTTCTTCAATAGCGCTGTCTCCTTTACAGCCGTCTTCAACCAATCGTCAGTTATCAAATCAGTAATTTCTACCGAGAGTCGTTTTACATCTTCTTCCGTCATGTATGAAGGGACGCCGCAATGGGGGCAAATCCGCAATTCTTTCGCTTCTTGAATTTTCCAACTAACCAAATTCCGAACGCCCGAGGCAACAGAATGATGGTCTGTCTCCACTTCAACTGTTCCGTGGCAGACCGGACACTCAAGAGATAAACGAAGCCCAAGATGAGGATCCAAACCAATCAAGCCGCCGGAAATAACCGCAACCCATTTTGTGAAACGCACCTTCCACCTCCCGGGTTAGCGTGCCTATCAGCTTTTTAAAGCAACTTTCTAAATTTTATAAGATGCGGAAGAATAATTAAATACCGCTACTGACTCTGTTCGGCCAACGGGAGCGGCGATAAACTTCTACTTCGCTTAGTTTAAGCGGAGTCGTTACGTTGCCGGTCCGAACAAAAAAGTATTCGTTGCCGTCTGTTTTCAAATAAACTGGCCTGGTGCTCGGCACAACCTGAACAACGCAAATTTCAATGTCGCTTAACGAATTAAACCAAACCTTCACAAAATGCCTGAATTCGGGTCCAATCATTACATTAAAAATCTGCGTAAAATGGTTTTCAAAGCCGTCATTATCCTGCCTTTTTAGGGTCGCATAATCCCTTGCTAAACCGATTGGCTCTTTCTCGTCGTTTACGCCGATAACCAAATGACCGCCTTTGGTATTTAAAAAGGCGGCAATTGTTTTCAGTGCCGCTTTTTCGAGCTCGCGATTAAGCTGATCAATTTTGTGGTCAAAGCGAAACGAAGTTTTAAATTCAAGCCGCTCGTGTTCTTCCATTTGGAGCAACTCCTTTAAATTTGGTTCGGTATGAAAATGACTGCCGTCCGAATTAAGACAACGTTCAAGCACTTTTAAAAAATCTCTTGGCCGCGAAATATCGGCAATAATAGCAGCGTTGTTTTTGTTTTTTCTGTCCTCAACATAAATCGAACCGTAGTGAAATAATTTGGCCAAAGGTCCAGCAGAAACAGTCACGGCCATTGATTTATCCAAAGGAATATTTTTGTTTTTCCGGAAAAGCACACCCCACTGATGCGACAGAAGCCCCGGACGAACAGAATAAGATTCATAATACCAGCGCATAAAAGCGTAAACCGTGATTACAAATTGAGCAATTGAAAGAAATAAAAATTTTGTTGTTTCGTAGGAAAAAAACTTTGAAAAGAAAAAGAAAGAATATAACTGATATTTTAAAGCGTCAAACTGAGTAGCAAGCAGAAAAAGCAAAAGCCCCGCAATTTCAATGAATAAAAAGGAACGGATAGTAACAATCGGACTTCTTTTAATGTTGGCTTGATTTTGCATGTTTCAAGTGAATTTCCGATATCTCCAGTGTAAAACAAAACCAAACCCAAGAAAAGACAGCTTTTTTGCGTTTAAATATGGTATAATCACGATATGGCGAAAACGCGTCTTTTTAGATTATTCGCCTCATTTTTTATTTTCATTTTTCTGCCTGTTTTTGTTTTTGCTCAAGCAACACCTCCTACTATTGAATTACAATCTCTTGTTAAACAACTTCAAGAACAAATTAAGGCGCTACAGCAACAAGTTTTATCTCTCCAAACTCAGCTTCAAGTTACAAAAAAAGAGGTAGTGGAGGTGAAGGCGGAATTGAAACTCGTTCGTTCTCTCGCTCGCGGTTCATCTGGCAATGAAGTAAAAACTCTCCAAGAATTCTTAAAACAATTCCCCGATATTTACCCCGAAGGTTTGGTAACTGGTTATTATGGCCCCTTGACTGAAACGGCTGTAAAGAAATTTCAGGAGAAACAAAAAATCGAAACGGTGGGTACTGTCGGTCCAAAAACCCTTTTAAGGATCAATGAGCTTATTACTCAAGGTGCGGGTGCGTCAGGTGTTATCCCACCCGGTCTTCTTACGGCTCCCGGCATTCAGAATAAAATTGCGACAACAACCGATGGCATAGCAACAACAACCCCACCCGCAGTTTCAACCACCACAGTTCCTGTTTCGACAAGCACGACTACCACATCAACTTCAACTACAACAACCACCCCTCCTACAACTTATACTCCGCCCCCATCAACAACCACAACGACTTCGACTACTACAACCACCTCTACCACGGCGACTTCTACCTCAGCGTATGGTTCTGCATTAAACCTGAGCAACGTGAGTGGTTTGTTTGAAAAAATATGGGGGCCAGGGAGCAACGGCATAATTCTCGGAGGCGGATTAAATTATTCTACCCAAGTTGGGATCGGTTGGTCACAGCAGTATGGCGGGAAATACGTAACCTCATACTCAATACAAAGTGCCTCATCGCACTACTTAACACAAACCAGTTCTATTAGTATTTCTGTAACTGGTCCCGTTGGCTCGATTATAGAGGCTTGGGATTTGGAAGGTCTTACTGTGATAGCCACAAACCTAAGCAATCCTGGCTCTCCGACAGTGTTTGCTGCGCAACCCAATCGCCGCTACGGCGGTTTTGCTTGGTATAATGACAATTCACAACAGAATATAGCAATTTACGCGGCGCAAACCTCTACATCATCCGCGGACACAACTCCACCCACGATCTCAAATATCGTGTTGGCTAATGTAACCACAAGCACCGCAACGATTACATGGACTACAAACGAACCGTCGGATTCACGAATTCAATATGGGCAATCGGCCGCTTACTCATATTTTTACTTAGATTCGTCATTAATTACTAATCATTCAGCAACAATCACGGTTGGATTAAACGCGGGTGCCCCCCACCACTATAGGGTGGTGGCAAAAGACGCTGCCGGGAATATAGCATCAAGCGCTGATTATACATTTACAACATCTCCTTCTTATTCTATTTCCCAAGTGCAAGAGCTTAATGCAACTGTCTCTGGCAATTCTGTGTCCCTTTCTTGGCAAGCATCGACAGCAAGCGCCGGCATTGGAGTGTATAATATACACCGCGGTTCCTCAACAGATTTCACTCCAAGTTTAAGTTATCCCACCGCTAATTATATCGCTCAAGGAAACATACTTTCATATATAGATTCCAATCTTTCGCCGGGGACATATTACTATAAGGTTGCGGCACAAGATATAAATGGAAATATTGGACCAGCCTCTTTAGCTGTAAGCGCTGTCATAGCGAGTACTTCCAATAATGTTCCACCGTCAACGCCAACCAATCTTTATGGCACCACAAACCCCTCAGTGGGAAACTCTCACAGTTATTACGTCAGTCTTTATCCCGATCCAGACAATGACCCGATAAAAAATGTGTGGGATTGGGGAGACGGAACACTGAACGAAGAAGCACAGTTTTTCACTCCGGCCCCAAGCGGCACTGTGATGTCCTTTTATCACTCCTGGTCCAATCCAGGCACATATAGCATAAAAGTAAAAGCATTAGATTCAAGAGGAATGGAATCGAACTGGAGTAGTCCATTCACGGTCACAGTCAGTACTTCATCGCAATCACTTTCCTATCAAAAAAATCTCGCTTCTTTATTAGAAGCGCTTACTTCTTTGCTGCAAAAACTTCAACAGCTATTGTTAAGATAATATAAGTGAAGCCGGATGATTTAAAAAAGCCCCGCTAATAAAAGCGGGGCAAAAATTACGAATTTTTTCATAACTTATTACTCGAACTTCAAACCTTCCGACCTGGCTGCCGGGCTTGGATTCGAACCAAGATACTTGGCTTCAAAGGCCAATGTCCTACCATTAGACGACCCGGCAATATCTATATAAAATACTCTAACACAGCTTTTACATACCTCACAATTTTTTTATTCAAAGTAAACTTGTTTTTATAGCTTACGACTTTTACTATCAATTTATGACTCTATTACTTAAATTTTTGAAAAGGCAAAAAAAACTTTTGCTATTAGCTTTAATTTTGGCGACCATCAACCAGTTTTTTTCACTTTTAGATCCGCAAATCTTCAGGTTAATCGTGGACAATTACGCAAGCAAGGCCCCGGAATTATCCTGAAAAGATTTTATTTCAGGAACCCTGATTTTGCTTCTCGCTTCAATGCTCGTTGCTTTTATCTCCCGGGTGGCGAAAAATTTTCAAGATTACAACGTAAGCATTGTTACCCAGCGCGTTGGCGCCAGTCTTTACGCGAAAAGCATTGAGCATTCTTTCTCTCTTCCGTACAGCGCGTTTGAAGACCAACGCTCGGGCGAACTGCTCCAAAAACTCCAAAAAGCCCGTTCTGATTCCCAAAATCTTATCAATAGTTTTATCGGCATAATTTTTATGTCGCTCATCGGAATTGGTTTTGTAGTTGTTTATGCGTTTATAGTTCACTGGCTGATCGGTTTAGTTTATCTATTTATCATTCCTTCTGTCGGCGGCGCCACTTTTTTTCTAACAAGAAGAATTAAATTGGCTCAAAAAGAAATTGTCACCGAATCGGCAGCCTTAGCTGGTTCTACCACCGAAACTCTGCGGAACGTTGAGCTTGTAAAAAGTTTGGGCCTTGAAAATCAGGAAACAAAAAGATTGAATCTCACCAATGAAAAAATCCTTGCGTTGGAACTTAAAAAAATAAAGCAGATCCGTGTTTTGAGTTTTGTTCAGGGAACGATGGTAAACACAATCCGCTCGGCTCTGCTTCTTTTAATGATGTGGCTGATATTCCAAAAAACCATTACTTTCGGCGAATTTTTCAGCTTGTATATTTATTTATTTTTTGTTTTCGGGCCTCTGGGCGAATTGGGAAGAGTTGTAAATGACTATCAGGAAACACGAGCGAGCATGGAAAAACTTCAGCAAATTTTAGATATCAAGCCCGAGGAACGACTCACAAATCCAATAAAAATAGACCACATTCAATCCATTGAATTTAAAAATGTAGGTTTTGCATACTCAGAAAACAACAAACCCTCGGTACACAGCATCAGCATTT
>CAYIEJ010000012.1:0-11080 GCA_964362455.1 uncultured Candidatus Saccharibacteria bacterium
TTTGCGCAGGAAGGTTTTAATGATTTTGTTTTGGCTTTTGGTTTTTCGGGCTTTTGCGGCAATTCCGATTCCCGGTATCGATCCTTTGAAGCTCCAGGAATTTTTTTCCTCCAATCAGCTTTTTGGTTTTTTGAACATTTTCTCAGGCGGCGGCCTTTCCAATTTGTCGGTGATGATGTTGGGTGTCGGTCCTTACATTACGGCCACAATTATCATGCAGTTGCTCACAATCATATTTCCAAATTTGAAGAAAATCTATTATGAAGAAGGCGCCGAAGGCCGGGCGAAATTCAATCGGATTTCCCGATATCTCACGGTGCCTTTGGCCGCAATTAACGCTTACGGTTTTTTGAATCTTTTGGTTTCTCAGAAAGTGCTGGCGCCTTTGAGTTTGCCGAGCCTATTGAGCAACGTTGTGGTTATTACCGCCGGCAGCGTTCTTTTAATGTGGATAGGCGAGTTGATTTCAGAGTATAAAATCGGCAACGGTATTTCTCTGATTATTTTTGCCGGTATTGTGAGCGGCCTGCCCCAAACCGTGAGCTCAAGCTTCTTAACTTATACACCGGCGGTTTTGCCGACTTATCTCGCATTTATTATCTTAAGCATTGTTGTTATTGCTGGAGTTGTTTTTATCAACGAAGGCGAGCGGAAAATTCCGGTTTCTTACGCCAAACAAGTAAGGGGAATGAAGATGTACGGCGGCGCCTCCACTTATTTGCCGCTTAAGGTTAACCAGGCCGGCGTTATTCCGATTATTTTTGCGATTTCGCTTCTTTTATTTCCTCAATTTTTGGCGCAGGCGGCTTCCGTGATTTCGCCGGCGTTATCGCTCCAATTAAATGCAATCGTCTCTCGATTTTTCAATAACGTTATTTTTTACAGTATTTTTTATTTTATTTTGGTTGTGGTTTTTACCTATTTTTACACGGCTATCACTTTTGATCCGGGAGAGATTTCTAAAAATTTGCAAAGAAGCGGCGGTTTTATTCCGGGGATTCGGCCGGGTCCAGCCACGGCCCAGGTGATTGCCCGGGTGGTACACCGGACAACTTTTTTCGGCGCTTTGTTTTTGGGTTTGATAGCGATTCTGCCGAATTTAACCCAGATTGCAACTGGTGTTCGGGCTCTTACAATTGGCGGCACCGCCCTTTTGATTGTGGTCTCGGTCGCTCTGGAAGTGATGAAACAGGTAGAGTCACAATTAACGATGAGGGAATACGAGGGGATACTTTAAATTTTCTTTTCTTCGTCAGCCGTCCTCCGCTCAGATAAATTGTTGTCGCTCGTCGTTGGAAGCCAACGAAAAATTGAGAACTCGTCCCGCCGAAGCGGGATTCAAACAGCTCAATTTTTCCGGCTTCCTTCCTCCTCGCTCCGCAATTTATTACTTCGCTGCGGCAAGCTTCCTCAAAAAAGGAAATTTATTTAGCGGGAAAGAGAATATTGTTCACTCAGTTTTAAGCATATGCTGAAAACTGAGTGATTTATTTTTGAAAGTTATGGCTTAGGGCAGCTATTTAATTTCTTCCATAAAGAAACAAGTTTGGTGGGAGTTAAAAAAAAGAGCCCCGTCCTAAATTCGTCAACTGACGAATCGGACGGGGCAGGTTCCGAGCAGAAGACGCGTGTCGGCTCGAGTTAAGTATCGCCCTCTTTTTCGTTCTTCTCTTTGATGGCGAGAGCGAGTGCCATCAAGGCGTAGCCGATGCCGCGTAGCATTTCGGCTTTGGCCCGTTCTGTCGTAAGAGAGTCGCCGGTACTGTGGTCGTTCAGTGTAGACTCGGCCTTTCTCATCAGTATCTCGAACGCATCAGTTTTCATAACCAATTCTCCCAAAGAGCTGTTTCCACGACGCCCTCGTGGTAGGAAATACCGATTATTTCAGTATTATTTAATGATAGCACACCCCAAATAAAAAGTCAATAGTGTTAGATTCAAGCAAAAAGTTTATTATTTTATTTATGGAGAAAAAAGCTGTGATGATTTATGGACCGCCGGGAAGTGGGAAAGGAACGCAGGCGGAGCTTTTGGCTAAAAAATATCATTTTGTTCATTTTGATACGGGCCGCTATTTTGAAAATCTGCTCCGTTCGCCCGAAGCGAAAAAAAACTCAATTCTTCGCCGCGAAAAAAAACTTTTTGACTCGGGCATTCTTCTTACCCCTTCTTGGGTTTTAAAAACCGTTTCCGACGCGACAAAAAAAATCGCTGCGGCCGGCTTTAGCATTGTTTATAGCGGTTCACCTCGGACAATATTTGAAGCGTTTGGCACAAAAAATAACGGATTGATTCATTTTTTAGAAAAACTATACGGCAGGAAAAATATTGCAGTTATAAAACTTAACATTCGGGAAAAGACGACGATTTCAAGAAATAGTCAGCGTTTAGTGTGTGCGATCTGCGGTTTGCCTATTTTGGCAAACGCCAAAAACAAACATTGTTCTTTTTGTGCCGGGCCAATGAGAAAAAGGACGCTTGACGATCCGAAGGTGATAGAAGTTCGCCTTAAAGAATACCGCGAGCGGACTTATCCTATTTTACAGGAATTGAAAAAAAATGGATTCAAAATAAAAGAAATCAATGGCGAGCCGTTGCCGTATAAAGTTTTCGCTCAAATTTTAAAGAAACTCTCGATTGGCAAATGATTAAATTAAAAAGCGAAAGCGACCTTGAATTTTTGAAAGTGTCGGGTCGAATTCTTGCATCAACTCTTTTCTTTTTAAAAGAAACGGCGAAGGAGGGTGTCACTTTGAAATTTTTGGATGAACTTGCCCATAAATCGTTGAAGGAAGCCGGCGCAACGCCCGCCTTTTTGGGGTATAAATCCGAAGGCGCGGGCAGGCCATATCCGGCCTCGATTTGTACTTCTTTAAATCAGCAGATTGTTCACGGTTTGCCGATTAATTATTCCCTGCAGAGCGGCGATATTTTGAAAATTGATTTAGGCGTAAACTACAATGGTTATTTTACCGATGCGGCGGTTACGGTTGGCATCGGTCAAATTTCCAAAGAGGCAAGCAAATTGATTTCTGTTACGGAACTTGCCTTGCATAAAGCGATTGCTGAATGTTCGCCGGGCAAGCGTCTTGGCGATATCGGCTGGATTATTGAAAAAATAACAGAGGGAGCGGGTTTTTCGGTTGTTCGGGGTTTGACTGGCCATGGTACTGGATTTGAGTTGCACGAAGACCCGACTGTTTACAATTTTGGAAAGCGCGGCGAGGGAATTGAATTGAAAGCGGGTTTGGTTCTGGCAATTGAGCCGATGATAAACATTGGTTCGGGTGAAATAAAACAGCAAAAGGACGACAGTTTTGCCACAAAAGACGGAAGCTTAAACGCTCATTTTGAGCACACGGTGGCTATAACCAAAAACGGCCCACTGATTTTAACAAAATTCTAAGCAAAATCTGTTATAATTATTTGTATGAAAAGAGGATTCACTCTAATCGAACTGCTTATTGTAATAGCGATTGTGGCAGTTTTAGCTATTGCTATTGTTATAATTTTAAATCCGGCCGAACTTTTAAAACAGGCGCGGGATTCTACGCGTCTTTCCGATTTGGACAATTTGAATAAAGCGATTGCTTTATTTTCAGTCCAAGATCCCGCGGGCTCTATCGGCGATAGTGATAAAATTTATGTTTCTTTGCCGGATACTGATAATCAAGATCCGGCTGAATGCGATGAGTACACTACCGGTGGTTTACTGCCATTGCCTCCTGCCACCTTTTCATACGTCTGTAAAAAAATAGATGATTATAGAAAAATCAATGGCAACGGTTGGATACCTATTAATTTTGAAACATTGGCTGCCGGACCACCGCTTTCAATTTTGCCAGTTGATCCAGTGAACACTGTAGCTAATGGTTTATATTTTACTTATGTTAGGGGTGGCAGTTGGAAATTAACCGCTTTATTTGAATCGCAAAAAAAAGCGAAAGTGATGGCTAGCGATGGCGGTCCGGATGTTGGAATTTATGAAGTTGGGACAAATTTAAATCTTGTAAACGGTATAAGGGGTTTAATTGCTTACTGGAAGATGGACGAAGTTGCTTGGTCCCCCGACTGTAATACTTTGTCAGTTATTGATTCGTCCGGTGTTTTTATTAATAATCATGGTAAATCTTGTCCGTCTGCAAGTGGACCCATATTAACCGTTCCTGGACGGCTTGGTAATGCAGGCAGTTTTGACGGTAATGATGATTATATTCAAGTTAATAACGTGGCTTCGTGGCTGCCAACTTCAAAGATTACGGTTAGTGCTTGGGTAAATATTGCAAATCTTAAATCGTCCGGTCAGTGGAATAGGTTTGTTAATCATAGGGCATGGACTAGCGACGGGACTTGGTTATTATATGGAGATTGGAACGGTTCTGTTAAATTTGGCGTCAGGAATTGTACTCCCTCCTGTAGTCAATACGAAGCTGGTAATAGTGGGCAGGGGATGGTTATTAATACATGGTACCATGTTGTGGGAACTTATGATGGTTCTAATGTTAATGTATATCTTAATGGTAATCCTGGAGTTCCAAGAGCGTTTCCTGGTGAAAACCTTGATAATAGCCAAGATGTTGATATGGGTGGATTAAATGTCTCAAGTAATGAAATGAATGGTTTAATAGACGATGTTCGAATTTATAATCGCGCTTTAAGTGCCTCTGAAATTCAAGCGCTTTATAACGCAACTAAGCCGTAGTTCCTGATTCTTCTTTTTTTGGCCTTTTCCAGGTGGCAAAATCGCATTCTGGATATTTATTGCAGCCGTAGAAAAATCTTCCCTTTTTCGTTTTTTTCATCACGATTTCTCCTTGGCTACATTTTGAGCATTGACCGAAGGATTTTCGGTTATTGTTTTGATTAGAGCCAAGCGATTTTGTGTTTTTACATTCTGGAAATCCACTGCAAGCTAAAAATTTTCCGAAGCGTCCGGTTTTAATAACCATCGGTTTGCCGCACTTTTCGCAAATTTCGTCGGTTTTTTCCTCGCGGACAAAATCATTTTTTGAAACCTCTTCGTATTTTTGTTCCAAATGTTTTGAAAACGGTTCATAGAATTCCTTGATTACTTCACGCCATTCTCTTTTGCCTTCAGCGATTGCGTCCAAATCTTCTTCCATGTGCGCCGTGAATTTGATGTCAACAATTTCCGGGAAATGTTCTGTTAAAACTTTGTTAACCAGTTCGCCGATTTCGGTTGGTTCAAATCGACGGTCGGGGTTTTTTTGGACGTAATTTCGCGTTTGAATAACCGAAATTGTAGGAGCGTAGGTTGATGGCCGGCCGATGCCGTATTCTTCCAAAGTTTTGATTAGGCTCGCTTCGTTGTATCGCGGCGGCGGTTCGGTAAAATGCTGTTCGGGTTTGATTTCAATCAAATCGACTTTTTCGTTCTCTTTAAGTTCCGGCAATTCTTTTTCTTCGAATTTTTGCGGCCAGATTTTCAAAAAACCGTCAAAGCGGAGGATGCTGCCGTTAGTAATTAGCAAGTAGTAATTGGTGATTAAAGAATTCTTCGCTTCTATTTCTATCTTTGTGGCGTCAAAAATCGCCTGCGGTAATTGAGAGGCGACAAATCTCCGCCAGATTAATTCATATAATTTTTTTTCTTGGGCGTTTTCGCTTTTTATTTTTTCCGGCTCAAGATTGATATTGGTTGGCCTGATTGCTTCGTGGGCTTCTTGGGCCAACCGTGATTTAGTTTTAAAAATGCGCGGCGCGGAAATTGCGTAGCTCTCGCCTAAATTTTTTTCTATCCAGTTTTTGGCGGTTTTTAAAGATTCTTGCGACAAGTTAAGCGAGTCGGTGCGATGGTAGGTGATTAAACCGTTTTCATAGAGATTCTGCGCCAAACGCATTGTTTGTTTGGCTGAAAATCTGAAGCGTTGGGACGCCGTTTGCTGGAGAACGCTTGTTGTAAACGGCGGCAAGGGATTTCTTTTGGTTTCTTTTTTATCGATTTTCAAAATTTGGTATTCGCATTTTTTTAAATCATTTTCTATTTTATCCGCTTCGTCTTTGGTTTTAATGCCGAGCTTGGGGATTGTTTCATTGTTGATTTTGCTTAAAGAGGCCTCAAATTTCCCGCCTTTGGGTTTTTGAAGCAAGGCGGTAATTGACCAATATTCATCAGCTTTGAAATTTCTTATTTCTTGTTCTCTTTCAGCAATCAGCCGAAGGGCGATAGATTGAACGCGGCCGGCCGACAGGCCCCGAATTATTTTTTTCCATAAAAACGGCGAAAGAAGGTAGCCGACGAGCCGGTCGAGGACGCGACGCGCTTGTTGGGCATCAACTAGTTTTTCATCAATGCCTCTCGGATTTTTGAGCGCCTCTTCAATCGCGTTTTTTGTTATTTCGTGAAAAACAATTCGTTCCACCGCGGGTAAGCTGTTAATTACGGGGCGTTTACTTTTCGACGGTTTGTTATTTGTGTTTTGTGATTTGCCGTCAAGTCCAAGGGCTTGAATGAGATGCCAGGCAATGGCTTCGCCTTCACGGTCTTCGTCGGTGGCCAATATTATTTTCTTGGCTTTTGCCGCCAATTTTTTTAAGGCGGTTACGTTTTTCCTGGCTTTAAGCGGAATTATGTAATGGGGTTCAAATTCTTTTTCAACGTCAATGCCAAGTTTGCTTTTTGGCAGATCGCGTATGTGGCCGTAAGAAGATTCGATCTTGTAATCATTATCAAGAAAACCGGAAATCGTTCTGGCCTTAGTTGGGCTCTCAACAATGACTAGGTTCATCCCGTTAGAAGTAGGAAGTGTTTACACTTCCGTGTATGTGTAACAAGACCTTTACACTGGGTTTAATCTTCGGGTTGCAATTTTTATTGTAATTCAAGAAGTGGTTGCTTCTAACGGGATTCATGAAATGAATTTAAATTTTCCGTTGCGCTCCTCAATAATTTTTTCAAGAGTTAGGAAAGTTAAGCGCTGATAGACTATATGCGGCTCAAGTTTAGTCTCTCCAATTATATTGTCAAGCGTCAGGGGATTTTTGGAGTTTTTCAGCGCCGCGATAATCGCTTTGCTTTGAGGGTCTTGAAAATCTTCCTCGTTTACGGATTTTTTTTGCAAGTGCGTTAAGTTTAAATCTTCAAGAATGTCTTCGACAGACGTAATAAGACGGGCGCCGTTCCGGATGAGCAGATGTGAGCCTTTATAATTTTGATGTCTAGCTGGGCCGGGGGTGACAAAAATTTCGCGGCCTTGTTCTAAGGCATGGCGGGCAGTGACCAAAGCGCCGGAATGGATTGGCGCTTCAATAATTACAGTTGCAATACACAATCCGCTTATGATTCTGTTGCGCTCTAAAAATTGGTTTGGGTAAGCCGGCGTGCCGGGCGGATATTCTGAGATAAGAGCGCCGTCGTTTTTTAAAATTTCTTGGCCCAAACGTTCGTGGCTTCGCGGGTAGATTGTATCAAGGCCGGTTGCGAGAACGGCAATGGTTTTGCCGCCACCCGCCAAAGCGCCTTCGTGAGCGGCCGCGTCAATGCCAAAAGCCAAACCGCTTACAATAGTAATGCCCGCCTCGGCCAAATCTTTGGCGATTTGTTTCGCTAAGATTCGGCCATCGGACGTTGCTTTTCTTGTTCCGACTATCGCGATTAGCGTTTCTTCCGCTTTGGGCAAACGTCCTAAATAATAGATTTCTTTCGGTGACCCAGGAATTTCTTTCAGTAAAAGCGGATAATTTTTATCCTCCAATGTTATTTTGTTCATGGCGGCAAAGACGATTTTATGATAAAATAATAAAAAGCTTTTTGCCATGAACCACTTTTATAAAAATCTGCTTGTTGAAAGTTTGATTTTTGTGATTGTCGTCGGTACTCTGATCGGCGGTTTATTATTCTTTAGGACGCGAATAGCGGCGGCGACCGATCAAATTTTCGGTGTGAATCAGGAATTAAATGAACGGTCGGCCGCAACGCAGCTGTTTTCTTTATTAAAAAGTCAGTTTTCTCAAAACGGCCAGTCGTATCTGAATGTGATGCACAATGTGGTGCCTCTTAAAGATCAGTTGATTGATTTGAGGCAGGAATTTCAGTTTTTGGCCGGCAAAGAAGGGCTCTCTTATAGTTTTTCTTTTACCGGCGAAGAATCGGCAAGCTCGGCTCGTCTCGGCGCCGTGCAATTCACACTTAACCTTCAAGGTAGTATGGATAAGCTTTTCCGTTTTGTAAAAAACTTGCAGAGTTTTCGTTACCTTATTACATTGGATGGTTTTACAATTAATCGTCAGGGCAATCAGATTCAGATGGTAATAAAGGGGCAGGTATTTTTTAGGACTTAAGTGTCAAAATTTTCTAAATTAAAAGCTAAAGTTTCTCGGCAATTTTTGTTTTTGGTGCTTGCGGTTTTTTTGTTTATCGCCATGGCCGTTTTAATTGTTTATAATTTTATTTTTTTGATTTCAAGCTTTGATAAAGTTTTTGGTAGTGATGGAAAAGTAAACCCTCAACGCGGATTTGACATTGGGGAGTTTGAAAAGCTAAATTTGATAAGAAGATAATTTCGGCGCGTGTAGTTCAGTGGTAGAACGCTGTCCTGATAAGACAGAGGTCCTTGGTTCGATTCCAAGCACGCGCACATCATAATTGGTTCAAGATGTAACAAAACAGGAATCTTAATCTAGATTCCTGTTTTGTTTGATTTTCGAGTGTGGCGAGGCGAAGTAAAGCGCCATCCTCGCCGTTGGTTTTTAATCCAACACGACTACTTGCGTATAATTGATGCCGAATTCTGCCGCCGCTGTTTTTGACGGCATCCAGATATCAATAAAGTTATTCTTCCTTCGATGCATCCGGTCTTCAACAATAAAGATTTTTTCGCCGAAGAATTCCGGGATCTTTAATCTGGTTCCGAATGGAAGGAGGTTTGTGGCAACGATGCCGTCTTTAACTTTGATGCCGGAAGCGGTGATAAATGGCGTTTCATCGGTTTCCTCGGGCGTGCTTGAATAGGCCGTAACCCAAACGATTAGTGTCCGATTTATATCTTTTACCGCTTCGGCAACAGTTGAAGTGGCGGTTGCGATATTATCCATAACCCCGATTTGGTTTTGAGGGGCGTTTACGATAGCAACGGTTACAGGGCTTACAGTCGTTGAAAGTAGCCCGATTAGCGTAAATATGTGTTTTATCATATAAAAACCCCTTTTTCGGGGTATTGTTTTCGACTATATTTAGCTTATAGGCATAATAGCATATGGTTTAAAAAAGGCAAGTTTTATGGTCAAGGTCATTTATGAGGATAAAAATCTAGTTGCAGTTAATAAAGAAGCTGGTATTTTGGTGCATCCTGTGGTTGGGCGCGGCGAGGAATCGAGTTTGTCGGCGGAACTTCTTAAAAAATACCCGGAAATCAAAAATGTCGGCGATAACCCAGAAAGGCCAGGCATTGTTCATCGTTTGGATAAGGATACTTCCGGCGTTTTGCTTATCACCCGCAATCAGAAATTTTTTGAATACCTAAAAAATCTTTTTCAGAAACACGAAGTTAAGAAAACATACTTGGCGTTGGTTTGCGGGAAAATTGAAAAAAAGCACGGCATAATTAACAAACCGATAAGCATAAAGTCAGGAACAGTTCGCCGCACTGTTTATAAGGGTAAGCTTTCTAAAGAAGCGATTACCGAATACAAAGTTTTGAAGATAATCAAAAAAAGTGGTGAGGTTTTTTCATTAATTCGCGTGATGCCCAAAACCGGCCGGACCCATCAGATTCGGATTCATTTGGCAAGCATTGGTTATCCGATTGTTGGCGATAAGCTTTACGGCAAAAAAAATAATCCATGGCAACTTGAAAGGCAGTTTTTGCATGCCGAATCAGTTGAGTTTAGTTTGAAAACGGGTGAGCGCATAAAAATAGAAGCCGATTTGCCAGACGACCTTAAGGGGGTTATACTAAATTCTCATGAATAAAGAAATTTTGGCAAAAATTAAACCCGGCGCAAAAGTGAAAGTCTGGGAAAGAATAAAAGAAGGCGATAAGGAAAGACAAAGCGCTTTTCAGGGCATTGTTCTTGCCCGAAAACACGGTAATGAATCAGGCGCCAGTTTTACGGTGCGCGCTACGCTTTCCGAGGTCGGCGTTGAAAAAGTTTATCCGATAAACTCGCCACTAATTGCCAAAATAGAGGTTTTAAGTTCGCCAAAGAAAGTTCATCGTTCAAAACTTTACTATTTACGCGATCTTTCAAAAAAGCGAGTTCGAGAAAAGCTAAAAATTTAAGCCGTAACCTATTAATACGTTTTTTATTTATTCAACTTATTTTTTATTCCATTATTTGGTATACGCTATAAACTTGAGGTGTGTTATGATAATAAAATGGAGAAGAGAGGAGCAAAACCAAAAAATAAGGTGAAAATTGCATGGTCGTCGAAATTCGCTTATGCGTTAGGGCTTTTAGCGACCGACGGTAATCTTTCATCTGACGGGAGGCATTTTGATTTTACTTCCAGTGACGAGGAGCAATTAAAGAATTTTATGAAATGTTTCGGAATTAAAGTAAAAATCGGTTATAAAAGTTCCGGATATAGCGGAGAGAGAACGACTAGAATTCAATTTGGAGATGTTAATCTCTATAGGTTTTTGCTGGGTATTGGGTTTATGGCTAAGAAATCTAAAACAATCGGAGTTTTAAATATACCAGAAAAATATTTTTTTGATTTTTTACGAGGTCATTTAGATGGTGATGGAACCTTTTATTCATATTGGGACCCGCGTTGGAAATCTAGTTTTATGTTTTACACAGTTTTTATTTCCGCCAGCAAAGAGCATATAGAATGGATTAGGTATAAGCTCTTTAAGATCTTAATGGTAAAAGGTCACATCACTAAGGATTCGGGAAAGACAACTTATCAATTGAAATACGCTAAAAATGATTCTTTAAAATTGTTGAGAAAGATATACTATTCTGATGATGTGATTTGTTTAAAGAGAAAGCGTTTGAAAATCAGAAAAGCATTAGCTATAATTGGAGCGAAACTTTAAATGCGCGGGTGGCGAAATTGGCAACCGCACTACCTTGAGGTGGTAGCGCCCGCAAGGGCTTGGAGGTTCGAATCCTC
>CAYIEJ010000013.1:0-9972 GCA_964362455.1 uncultured Candidatus Saccharibacteria bacterium
AAAACTTTATGGCTGCCCGGAATAGACCACGCTGGCATTGCCACTCAATATGTAGTAGAAAAAGAACTCAAAAAACAAAATATCAGCCGTTTTGAACTTGGCCGAGAGAAATTTATTGAAAAGATTTGGGAGTGGAAAGATAAATACGGCGGAATAATTTTAGATCAGCTTAAAAAACTAGGAATTTCTGCTGACTGGTCTAGAACAAGATTTACAATGGACCCGGAATACTCCAAAGAGGTGATAAACGCTTTTATTCATTACTATAAAAAGGGCTTGATCTACCGCGGACTTCGGACAATTAACTGGTGCATAAGGTGCGGCACAGGCCTTTCAGAATTAGAACTTGAATACGAAAACGAAAAAACAACCCTCTACTATATAAAGTATGCGGAGAATTTAGTTGTTGCGACAACAAGACCAGAAACAATGCTCGGCGACACCGCTGTCGCGATAAATCCCAATGACAAGCGCTATTCCAATTGGATCGGCAAAGAAATAACTTTACCAATTGCTAATCGCAAAATTCCAATTATTGCTGATAAAGAAATTGATATTGAGTTTGGCACTGGCGCCGTGAAAGTAACGCCCGCGCACGACATCACCGACTTTGAAATCGGGCAAAGACATAACCTGCCTTCAATTCAGGTAATTGACGAAAGAGGAAGAATGAACGAAAAGGCGAGAAATTACGCCGGAACGAAAATAAAAGAAGCGCGGGAAAAAATAATTGAAGATTTAAAAAAAGAAGGGTTGCTTCAAAAAGAAGAACCATACGACCACCGCGTTGCAAAGTGTTATCGTTGCGGAAACACCATTGAACCGCTTCCTTCAAAACAGTGGTTTCTAAAAATGGAAAAATTAGCCGCCGCTTCCCTGAAAACCATAACAGATAAAAAAGTTCAAATACTCCCGAAAAATTTTGAAAAAGTTTCTCTAAATTGGCTGAAGAATATAAAAGATTGGACGATTTCGCGGCAAATTTGGTGGGGACACCAACTGCCTGTTTGGTTTTGTGAAAAAAACAGCGAAGAATTTATTGTAAACGAGAATAAACCAAAAAACTGTCCATTTTGCAAAAATTGCGAAATGGAACAATCGCCAGATGTTTTAGACACCTGGTTTTCATCCGCGCTCTGGCCATTTGCCGGGCTTTCCCCAAAAGACAAAAAAGAATTTTATCCCGGGAATTTAGTTTCAAACGCGCGGGAAATTTTAAACCTTTGGGACATCAGAATGATTTTTTCCGGCCTTGAATTCATGGGCAAACCGCCTTTCAAAAATGTATTTATTCACGCTACGATTCTTACAAAAGAAGGCAAAAGAATGTCCAAAAGCCTGGGTACCGGCATTGACCCATTAAAATACATTGAAGAACATGGGGCGGATGCCACCCGTTTCGGAATTATCTGGCAAAGCTTCGGGCAGGACATCCGTTGGGACGAGGCCAACGTCATTGCCGGCAAAAAATTCGCAAACAAAATTTGGAATGCCAGCCGCTTTGTTTTGCAAAAAATTGCGGATTCAGAAACCCGGCCAATAAATTTCCAAAAAACCCAAATTCCTAAACCGGAAACCGCTGAGGATAAAAAGGTTCTCACGCAGCTCAAGGCAACCAAAGAAAAAGTCGCCAAGGACATTGAGAACTTCGAATTCGGCCAAGCCCTCCATGAAATTTATAAATTTTTCTGGCATAATTATTGCGACGTCTATATTGAAAAATCAAAAAAACAACTCGCCGACGAAAAATGCAAAACTAGCACCGAAAAAATCTTGCTTCATGTTTTACTCGAATCATTAAAAATGCTTCACCCTTTTATGCCCTTTATTACCGAAGAAATTTACGGCAAAATTACAAAAGAGAAAAAATTATTAATGGCTGAAAAATGGTAATTTTAAATTTTTTAATAACGCTTACAGCCGCTCTTCTTCCAACCTTAATCTGGCTGTTTTTTTTCCTAAAAGAAGACGTGCACCCCGAACCGCGGAAACTGCTTCTTTACGCTTTTGCAATCGGAGCAATAATAAGCTTGCCGGTCCTCGCAACCCAAATAATATTTCAGGGCGCTCATAACTTTTTTCCGCCGCTCCTTAAAACCACCCTTGTCCTTGTTCTTGGCCTCGCTTTTATTGAAGAGATTTTTAAATTCCTCGCCGCCTATTGGGCGATCAACGACAAATCGGCCTTTGACGAACCGGTTGACGCAATGATTTATATGATTACGGCGGCGCTCGGATTTGCCACCATTGAAAACATTTTTATCATCGGCAATACCTTTGACTTGTTAAATAAGGAGATATTGGGCTCGACTTTAAGCACTATCCTGCTTCGTTTTGTGGGCGCCACCTTTCTCCACACTCTCGCCTCAGGCCTCCTCGGTTATTATTGGGCGCGCGGCAGAATCAAAAAAGCAGTCGGCGCTTCTCTCACCATAGGTATCGTTCTTGCAACCGCCCTCCACGCCGTTTTCAATTACCTCATCTTAGAATTCCAAAACACGAATCTTTTATACCCGAGCTTATTTTTAATCGTTGCTTTATTTTTTATTCTCAACGATTTTGAAAAACTCAAAATGACACGCCCAAAATCAGAATAAGCTTTTTTGCGCAATCAGTTTTTCTCTTTCCGATTCCTCAAAAATTTTTATTTTGCCGTATTCGCCGTCATAACCAGGTTCAATATGAACTTTGCCGTTGCGCATTCTGATTACTCCTTCGGCGATTGACGGGGGCAACCCCTTTTTTAAATCGCTTTCGGTTGCGTCAAGCAAAATCGCAAATTCGGAACCGAAACTTTTAACCGCCGCATCGTATTCCCGCCAAACCGATTTCGCGCCGACGCCAACACCCAAACTCTCGGCAACAACCTCGTCAAATGGCACGAAACTATAATAAGGTTTCGCCCAAGCCGGCTTAAAACCCTCTGGCCTCTCGACGGCGGCCAATTCCTGAATCCGCGCCATTACGCCGACGGTAACGGGTTTCCCGCAATTAGAACATAATCCTTTGTTCTTTTTCGTCTCTTCCGGCGAAAAACGAATCTTGCATGCCGCATGACCATCGTAATGATATTTGCCTTCTTCTGGAAAGAACTCAACCGTCCCGACAAACTCCTTACCTCGTGTTTTCAAACCATTCATTATTCCTCCGTATGAAATATCCGCTTCAAAAATTGTCGCTTCCCGACCAATCCGGGGAAGAGAATGAGAATCCGAACTTGAAACAATGGCGCGGTTATCCAAAAAGGGAATGCGCCAATTCATCGGCGGATCAGAAGAAAGTCCGGTTTCAATAGCAAAAATTTGCGGCGTAAATTCCTCAAAACACTCCTCCAAAGAATTAAATCCCGACTTTGAACCAAAAACGCCGAACCAGGGGGTCCAAACGTGAGCCGGAATCAAAACGCAATCCGCCGAAGCGTTAAGAATAATTTTAAACAGTTCTTTTGAATCCAAACCCAACATTGGTCGGCCATCGGCTTTCAAATTGCCTATCCAAGCGAGTTGGGTATTAATTTTTGAAGCCGTTTCCAAATCGGGGGCGTAAATTAAGTGGTGCACCCGCCTCACTTTTCCATTTTTGCTGTAAATACAACTTATTTCGCCGCTTAAAATGAATCGTGTTTTTCGGGAATCAAATCCGTCTTCACTTTTTAAGCAATGTTTTTCTTTTAATTGAAAAAGTCCCGGTTCGGCCGGTTCGAGTTTTTCTTTGATATCTTTAAACCAGAGCGGATGAGTAAAATCGCCGGTGCCTAAAACCTTAATCCCTTTTTTTACAGCCCAAAGCGCCAAATTTTCCAAAACCATCTGCGGACTCACCGCTCGAGCGTATTTTGAATGAATTTCAATATCGGCGATAAATCTTGCCATGCCGTAATTCTATAAATTTCTTAACGCTTTAACAAGAAATTTATCCAGAATTACGAGTACCTCTCCCCACTTTTACATGTAAGCTTTTTAGATATATTTAGTAATTTATCTGAAAATATAACTGGGTGGCATTTTGTTTCAAAACGTAAAAGTGGGGAGGGGTTAAGTTTTCTAGACAAATTTTCAGCATCGTTGAGCTCAAAAATTTGTAGAAAGCCTTAAAAATAACGCACCTCTTCTTCCAACTCAATGCCAAGCCTGTTTTTAACCCGCTTTTTAAGGATTGCGGCGAGTTTTTTTACATCACTGGCCTTACCGCCACCCTTATTCATGATTAAATTGCCGTGATGATCCGCAACCTGGATTCTGCCGATTCGCATTCCCTTGGCGCCAACTTCTTCCAATAAATAGCCCGACGGAATTTTTCCGCCTTTTATTTTGTCTCGGTCAATATTTTTTAAAAATTTCTTGGAGATGTCTTTAATTAAGACGTTTTTGAAAAAGCTGCCCGGACAATGAATTTTAGAATTATATTTTTTTGCCCTTAATTTAATAACTTCCTGCGAAATTTTTTTAAGCTCTTTCTTGTTGCCTTTTTTAAATTTTAAAACTGCCCGGAGAAGAAAATATGGCTTCCGCTTGAAAATACTCTCCCGGTAGCGGAATTTGCAGTCACTCTTCCGAAGGGTGCGAAGCTTGCCTTTACCTTGAGCCACACCCAAGGGGTCCCAAACCTCAACCTTATCGACGATTTCCGAAATTGAATGACCATACGCGCCGGCATTACCAATAATTGCGCCGCCGATTGTGCCGGGAATGCCCGAAAGCGTTTCTAAACCCCGCCATCCCAAATTAATTGATTCTTTAACAATGTCTTCAAGCGGCACGCCGCCGTCAATCAAAAGTTTGTTTTTCCCAGCCCATCTAAATCGGCCGCCAAGAAATCTGATTACCAAACCTTTAATTTTATCATCCGGAAAAAGTACATTGCTGCCGCCGGCAAAAATCTTATAAGAAATTTTTCTTTTTTTTGCGAACTCAATCGCCGCTATTAAATCATCCGGCTTTTGAACGGATAAAAAATATTCAGCCTTACCACCAATTTTAAAAGTGCTGAAAGGAGCCAAACAAACGGTTTTTTCTAAACGCATAACGCCCTCGAGGGGAATCGAACCTCTATCACCTCCTTCGGAGGGAGGCATTTTATCCATTAAACTACGAGGGCAGAATAAAGCTTACAACCTCATAACCCAGCGCTACCAAAAATATAAGATAAAGCGGCCAAGCAATCCAGCGCCAGAAATTTACCGGAAACGCCCGTCGCCACATCGCAATTACGAAAATTCCCTCAAGCGCCAAAAAAATACCACCAGTCAAACTCACAACCGATAAAAAATTTCTAAAACCGGCAAAATACAAGACGAGCGGCGCGCCTAAAACGACAAAAACACAAAACCAAATAGGGCGCTTTAAATCAATTTTTAAGATGTCCTTCACGTTGATGCCGATAATAAAATAAGACGTCCAAAGCGTAAGCAATCCCAAAATACCCAAAAAACCGAGCGTCAAAGGCGGTAGAAAACCTAAGCTATTCAGCGCCTCCGGTGAAACGTTGGGGTTCAGGCGCAAAATTCCGATAACGAACAAAGAATAAACAACCGCAGGAATTGCCGTCCCCCAAAGAATAACCTTGTTTAAAGAAATGGCGCGACCGTTTTTTTTAATTTTCCGATACTCCTCAACAATTTTTGAAATAGCCGGTCGGCCGGACAAAGAAAACAAAAGCGGGCCGAAAGGCAGAAAAAGCAAAGACCAATCAACTTTTCTAAAGATTGGCACTTCCGGCGCCGAGGTCTTTCCTAAGAAAAGAACGCTTAAAACTATTGCCAAAATACAAAGCGTTCCCAAAAATTCCGCCCAGCCAAGCCATTCCAATTTTACAAACATAAAAAGCGAACCGAAAAACCAAAAAACAAACAAAGCGATAAATCCGCCATTGCCAAAAACAAGACCGGCAAAAATCGGCGCCAAAACCAGATAAACCGTTAAAACCAGAATCAATTCAAAAAGAACCATGAAAGAAGCGACGCCGGCGAAATTTTTCGGCAAGTACTTTTCGGCGAAATAAAAAAACTGGTGGGCGCCGTCGCTCGTTTGAACGATTTGGGCATACATTAAATGAATTGCGAAATAAACTAAAGTGAAAACGATTAAATAAAAAAAGCCCGTACCGAGACCAAGCCGATTAAAGACATAAGGCAGAGAAAAAATCCCTGCGCCAATAATTGTGCCAGCGAGCAAGCCGGTTGTAAGCAAAAAATCTTTGCTCATTAATTACTCCACCAAAAAAACTTCATCACCGTCTCTCACCTTATCGCTTACTTTTATGCCGATTTCCTGATTCTTTTTCGCTTCGGAAATTTCCTTATGGTCATACTGCATTGATTTAATCGTTTCTTCAAAATCGGTTGTTGCTCCCTTAAAGCGGACGCGCGTGCCGGATTTCACACTCGACTTAAACTTCACAATAGCCACGCCCAAACCGCTGTAATAATGGGTCACTTCACCAATAAGTTTTTCTTCGCGAGAATTCGGTTTTGAAGGTTTTAATTTTCCAAATAATCCCATGATTGTTTTTATAATATCCGACCTTTAACGCCAATTTTCGCCTCTTCGGCTTCGATAAGATCAAGAAGTTTGTCCAATAAATCGGAGGTACTGTTTGAAAAAACAACCTGTCCCGGTCCGCGATGAGCTTTTTCAATCAACTCTTTCAACATATCGGCGGTACCACCGCTACCCTCCAAAACGCCGATCGGTTTATGCTCCTCAAAAGCAATCGTAAACTCATTTAAAGTGCCCATTCTCCCGCAAAGGGTAATCACCGCATCTGAAGAACGAGTAAGAAGAAGATTTCGGCCGGCATAATCAAAACCGGTATAAATAATCAAATCGTGATAATCGGTTGGCAGGTGATAGGTTTTGATGTGTTGAATTTTTGATGAGGCGGGCGACAAGCCAATCACAATACCTCCTTCGGCTTTCGCGCCTTTGGCTGACCAATAAGGGATACCAGTTGTGGCGCCGGTGACCAAAACCAAACCCCGGCGCGCAATTTCCCGCCCGAGCGTTTCTGCTTTTTCTAAAATATCGGGCGGACAGTGGCCTGTTAAAGCTGCCCCCGAAACACAAATTTTATATTTTAATTTATGACTGTAATTATGATTATTGGCCAGAACGATTTTTTTGGGCATACGATTTAATTTTATAATACCACACTTGCGCCCAATTCCGGAACTTCGGTTGAAACGGCCAATTCGTCTTTTATTTTTTGAGCTAAAGGCAGGGCTTGATCTTCTTCGCCCTGAACGACAAAAACTTTTTTTAAGCTACCACGCATTGATTCAACCCATTTTAAAAGTTGCGGCTGGTCGGCGTGAGCCGAATAACCGCCAATTGCTTTAACCTTGCATTTCACCGGCACCTCCTCGCCCAAAATTTTTACGGCTCTAGCGCCCTCTAAAATTCTTCTACCCAAAGAGCCGTGCGCTTGATAGCCGATAAAGACTATCGCATTTTTGGGGTCCGACAAATAACGCCTCTCGTGATGGATTATCCGGCCGCCGTGAGACATACCCGAACCCGCCACAATCACTTTTGGCGCCGGCGCGTTATTAATCTCTTTAGATTCTTCTGTTGTAAGCGTCATGTGAAGCCCCGGAAAATTAAAAATCGCATCGCCGCCCTTAATTAAATTAATTGATTTTTCGTTGAAATAAGCCGGGTCGTGCGAGTACTTTTGATAAACAGCGGTAAGCTTAATTGCCAGAGGACTGTCAATAAAAACCGGCACTTTCGGAATGCGACCACCCTCCACAAGTTCGTTTAATTCAAAAAGCAGTTCCTGGGTTCGCTCCAGAGCAAAAGCGGGAATCAAAAGCACACCCCCGCTTTTTACTATTTCTTCAATAAAATCTTCAAGCGCGCCTTTCCTCAAACCAATATCTTCATGGACTCTCGCGCCGTAAACCGATTCGGTCAAAGCCCAATCGGCTTTAGTTAAATATTCTGTCGGTTTTATAAGCGGCGCCGGCGTATTACCCAAATCACCCGAGAAAACAATACTTTTTCCTTCACCGGAGATAAAAACCGAAGCCGAACCCAAAATATGTCCGGCGTCATAAAACTCAATTTCCAAATCGCCGGTCTTAATTTTTTGATGATATGGAACTCCTTCCCAAAACTTCATCAGATTAACGACGTCAGCGATTTCGTAAATCGGCGCCTTCCCTTTTTGTTCGGCCTCTTCCCGCAAAATATGTTCAGAATCCAAAAGAAGCAATTCCGCAAAATCTTTTGTGGGTGGCGTTGAATATATTTTTCCCCTAAAACCGGCCTTATAAAGTTGGGGCAAGCGGCCGATATGATCAATGTGCGCATGAGTCACAAAAACCGCATTAATTTCAGCCGGGCTATAAGGAAATGGTTCGAAATTATGCGCTTCGCAAAAATTAGAACCTTGGTGCAAACCACAATCAACCAAAATCTTTGTCTTGCCCGATTCTAAAAGATAGTTAGCGCCGGTTACCATTTTCGCGCCACCGTAAAAAGTTAATCGCATAATCCAATTTTACCGCAAAAGCGAAAAAACCAGCAAATAGCACAACACAATATCAAATTTATTTTTTGTGAGCCATTGGATTGGTTTCTAAAACCCCCTCAACAACCATACGCTCATCCCAGGGAATTTTTTTATTATCTTGAACACACATCCAAACCTCGCCGCCCTTGCCGGTTAAAATTACAATATCGCCTTTTCGCGCTATACTTATTGCTTTTTTAATCGCTTCTTTTCTATCAAGAATTTTATAAACCCGTTTAGACCCTACTACTTCGGCCATATCATTAATAATCTCGATCGGCTCTTCATCGTAAGGGTCTTCATTTGTAAAAATTATTTCATCGCAATACTTTTCAGCGATTTTTGCCATTGCCGCGCGTTTCCACTTATCCCTGCCGCCACCCTGCGAACCCAGGAGCCCGATAATTTTTTTAGGTTTGAACAGATTAGCGGTTTTATAAATCGCTTCTAAGCTTGCCGGTTCATGCGCATAATCAATTATCACAGTAAAATTCTGCCCCTTATCTACAATTTCCAATCGGCCCGGTAAAGATTTTGCTGTCGTCAAAGCCTCTTTAATTTTTACAAGCGAAATCCCTTGCGAAAAAACGAAAGCAATCGCCGCAACGGCATTATAAACATTGAATTCTCCAATGAGCGGCAAAACAAACTTCGCGCCGTCAATTTCAAACGCCGAACCCTTCAACGAAAGTTTCAAATTTTTAACGGCTATTATTTTTTGGAAATCTCCACTTTCTAACTTTGGGTTCAGTGTGTATCCTATTTTTTTTGTGATGTTTGGCTTAAGAAAATAATTCACGTTCGGGTCATCTAAATTATAGACACCGACTCCGCCATTTTTTGTTGCAACTTTTTCAAATAATTTGAGTTTTGCTTCGCGATATTTTTCAAAACCGCCGTGCCGCTCAATATGCTCTGGCGAAAGATTCGTGAAAACCGCGGCCCGATAATCAAGAAAGCGGTGGCGAAATTGAAGAACGCCCTCGGATGAAGTTTCAATTACCGCATATTTACAACCGTTCTTTACCATCTTTGAAAGCAATCCTTGAAGCCCGAACCTTCCCGGCATCGCGTGTTTTGTCTTGTTTTGCCATTCCTCATCACCAATACCGAAGAAAAGCGAAGTGCTTTTACCGGCTTTCAAACCAGCGTTGTTTAAAATATGAGCGATTAAATTTGCGGTTGTCGTCTTGCCTTTCGTACCAGTTACGCCAATCACAAAAAGCTTTTTTGAGGGCGCCCCATAAATAAAATTACCCAAAAAGGCCAAAAGAAAATGATATGGAATTTGTCCCAACTTGAACAAAAACGGCGGGATAACGTATTTCTTTAAAAAAATTAAAATCTTTTTCATTGCGATTTAACCGGTCCGGCTAAGAAGTTTTAATGCTTGCCGCAATCTCTCTTCCAATTTCTTGGGCTCCTCGCCCAAACCGCCCAAAACTTTTCTCACTTGAT
>CAYIEJ010000014.1:0-9571 GCA_964362455.1 uncultured Candidatus Saccharibacteria bacterium
CTGCTGTTTTTAATTCTTTGTTGATAAACATCTTTGTTGAATTTATGTGCGGGGTAAGGTTTGGTGCTGAAAAATTCTACGCCTTTGGCTTGAATTTTTCAACCAAGCCCTTACCAAATTTCAAAAAGTAGTTGACCGCCGATTTTCATCTTTTTCGCTTCTTCACCGCTTAATATCCCTTTTGAAGTTGAAAGAACAAGCAAGCCGTGACCGCTTTTTACTTTTTTAATTTCCTTATAACCGACATAGAGACGCCGCGAAGGCTTACTCAAAAATTTTAATCCGCGGATATCTCTCTCAGGACTCAACTCAATTTCCATAACTTTTTTAAATGACCGCCCCTAAACTTCAATGTTTTTTAAAAACCCGGTCCGCTCTAAGACATCAGCGACGGCTTTATCGGCTTGAGAAAAAAAGACCTTAAGAGAGGATTTTTTGGCTTTCTTTGCATTTTTAATTTTTGTTAAAAGGTCAGTGTACATGCCAATGTTATCTAAATTTGCGAATATTTCCTGTGAGCGGAGCGAACAGATGAAATATTCGACACCGAGCACATAAATTTAACAAAGCGACCATTGAAAGATCGTGAATCTTTTCTGCTGTTTTTAATTCTTTGTTGATAAACATCTTTGTTGAATTTATGTGCGGGGTCAAGGTTTGGTGCTGAAAAATTCTTGCCAATGGCCTTGAATTTTTCAACCAGGCCCTTACCAACTTGCTTTTTTAACACCGGGTATTTCGCCACGGCTGGCTAATTCACGAAAACAAATCCGGCAAAGATTGAAATCTCTCATGTAGCCCCGTTTCCGGCCACAACGAAAACACCTTCGCACAATTCGTGTTGTGAATTTAGGCTTCTTTTTCGCGCGGGCGATAACTGATGTTTTTGCCATAATAATTATTTTATGATTTTTTTAATGGTAACCCGAGACGACGATATAATTCAATCGCCTGGTCGCGTTTTTTAATATACGGCACAAAAGTCGCCTGCAGCCCAAAACTCACCCTTGAGGTTTCAGCGCTTACCTCCGGAAACACAAACTGTTCCCTAAAACCAACATTCAAATTGCCAACCCTGTCGATGTTTTTCAAATTTATCCCTTTAAAATCTTTAACACGAGGGAAAACAACATGAATAAGCCGGCTTAAAAAATCATTCATCCGCCGGCCGCGAAGAGTAATCTGCAAACCAACAATGTCGCCTTCTCGGATTTTGAAACCCGCAATCGATTTTTTAGCTTGACGTGGAGCCGGTTTTTGACCGGTTATTAAAGCCAATTCTTTGGTAATTTCCGGTAAAATCTTTTCTTCAAACTGTGCTTGATTTCGCAATTTGCCGACGCCGATGCCGACGACGATCTTTTCCAGACTTCCCGAATTAATTTGTTTTAAATCTTTTTTGGTCATTTTAAATAATGCCTTTGCAATTTTTGCAATACCTGACCTTTTGCTTTTCTTCCAACCGATAACCCACCCTCACAGCCTTCCCGCAATTACCGCAAAAAAGACCGACATTAGAAACGTGAATAGGCCGAACCACCTGCACAATTTCACCTTTTTCTCCCTGCCGTTTCGGCCGGACGTGCTTTTTATAAATATTTAAACCTTCAATCGTGGCCTTTTCGTTTTTGGGATAAATCTTAATAATCTTACCGGTTTTGCCCCGGTCCTTCCCTGCTAAAATTTTTACAGTATCACCTTTCTTGATTTTCATATTTTAAACCAATTCTTCGGCTAACGACGCAATGGTATCATAACCCAATTCTTTTATCTCGCGAGGGATCGGCCCGAAAATACGGGTCGCACGCGGTTCTTTTTTATCAATCAAAACGACAGCGTTGTCGTCAAAGCGAATATAGGAACCGTCCGGACGGCGATGTGATTGTCTGGTACGCACAACAAGAACGCGGACAACGTCTTTCTTTTTAACCTGCTTTCGCGGTTCGGCGATTTGAACCGAAGCGATAACAACGTCACCGAGACGAGCGTATCTCTTTCGACTACCGCCTAAAACCCTAAAACACCTTACGGTTTTAGCCCCGCTGTTATCGGCAACTTTTAAAATACTTCTTTCTTGAATCATGGTATTAAATTAAAAATCAAATTTTAAAATTTTTGAATTTTTAATTATTATTTTGACTTTTAACTTCTGAATTTTGAATTTTTCCGATTATCATCCATCGCTTTTCTCTACTTAATGGCCTGATTTCCTGAATAATGACCTTGTCGCCAACTTTGTATTGATTGTCTTCATCGTGGGCTTTAAAACGGTTGGTCGCTTTGTAATATTTAAGATACCGCTTATGTTTTTTTAGCCGAGTAATTTCGACAACACGGGTTTTATTCATTTTTGCGGAGACAACGACTCCTTGAAGTTTTCTCATTTTATTTATTGGAATTTTGTTTCTGATTTACGACCGTAAGCGCCCTGGCAATATCTTTTTTTATTTGCCTGATTTCCCGAATGTTTTTAACTTTCCCAGCCGCAAGATCAAATTTCAATTTTGCCAATCTCTCCCGCAAATTACGAAGATCGTTATTAATTTCTAAAAACGGTTTGTTCTTATATTCCTGGAATTCCTTGCGTTTCATGCCAATGTTATCTAAATTTTCGAGCCAATGTCATGGCGAAGGAAATTTAGCCATAACATTGAGCACCCCGCTCCAGTTTTACTGACGAGACCTTTCATAGATTTTATTTTGGTTTGATGTTTCATGTTTTTGTTTTAACTCTTTGCTTGAGGTGTAAAACTGGGGCGGGGTAAGGTTTGGTGCTGAAAAATTCTTGCCAATGGCCTTGAATTTTTCAACCAAGCCCTTAAACCTTTTTGTTGACAATTTTGGTTTTTACGGGCAACTTATGGCCAGCTAACCTCAGGGCCTCTTCGGCTGCTTCGCTCGAAACACCATCTATCTCAAAAAGAATCCGGCCTGGTTTAACCGGCACCACGTAGTGATCGACATCGCCCTTACCGCCACCCAAAGTCACTTCGGGCGGCAATTTGGTAACAGGTTTATCGGGAAAAACGCGAATCCAAAGTTTGCCCTCTCTTTTTAAAGAATGGGTAATGGCTTTACGCGCCGCTTCAAGCTGGTTAGCTGTAAGCCAGGCGGCCGAATGGGCTTGCAATCCAAAATTGCCAAAACTTAGAGTCGTGCCGCGCGTTTCTTTCAGTCTGCGCCGCGATCTTCCTTTTTGTTGCTTTCTATATTTTTGTTTTTTTGGTTGAAGCATATGCTAATGTTGTTTAGATTTTCGAGCGAAACTCAATGTTGAGCGATGAAAATTTAACTACAACATTGAGCACCCCGCACATAAATTTAAAACAGCGATTATCATTATATCGGCGGTTGTTTTTTGAATTATTCACTTTTTGATATTTTAACTTGTTCATAAATTTATGTGCGGGGTCCTCGAAAATGTCATCACTCACTTCCGTTCGTGAACATTTTCGGGAAATATATCGCCTTTGTATATCCAAACCTTAACACCAACCGTACCGTAGGTATTAAACGAGGTTGCTTCACTATAATCAACATTTGCCCGCAGGGTCTGAAGTGGCATTTTACCGAACGCCAACCAATCCTGTCTTGCGATTTCGGCGCCGTTTAAACGTCCCGACACTTTAATCTTCGCCCCCAAAACCGAACGATTCTGTTTTAGGGCGTCTAAATTTCTTTTAAGAAGCATTCGATAAGGCAGGCGTTTTTCCATATCAAACGCAATCTGCTGCGCAATTACCGCTGCCGATGCCTCGGATCGCCTCAATTCCTCTACATTCAAATTCAATACCACTTCCTTTTTTAACCCCTGTTTCGCTCTTAATTTTTTAATCGCTTTGATTAAAGCGTTTCGCAATTCTTCAATGCCCTTCCCGCCGCGGCCGATGATCAACCCTGGCCGACCGGCTCGAATTAAAATCCTGATAACCTCACCGGTTCTTTCTATATCAACAGCCGCGATGCCAGCCGCAAGTATCCTTTCTTTTATTATTTTACGAATCAAACAGTCTTCTTCCAAAAAGAAACGCAAGCTTTTCTTGAAAAACCAGCGGTTTGACCAAGGAATATTCAATCCCAATCGTAATGAATTTGGTTTTATTTTTTGAGCCATGATTAAATAGATTTTCTCCTAAAAACTTTCTTGAAAAACCCCGGACCCTTAACCGGTTTCGCGTTTTTTACTTCTTCTTGGAAAGGATCCTTAGCTTTCTCCTTTTCTTCTCTGCTTTTAAGACGTTGTGTTTTTTTGGGTTTTTCCTTAAAAACAAACCTGGGGGCGACTAACTTATCCGAGACGCCCAGAACCAGCGTAACGTGACTTGTTTTTTTCTCGAGCGGACTTGCGCCGCCGCGAGCGCGCGGCGTCCAGCGTTTGAATTTCGAACCCTGATCAACTTTTATCTCTTTAACGTAAAGCTGGGATTCCACAATTTTATGATTGTGTTTTGCGTCGGCCACGGCTGAATCCAAAAGTTTCAAAATATGAATGCTCGGCCTTCTACTTAAAAACATTAATTCGGCCTTCGCTTCTTCAACAGGCAAACCTTTTATCAACTCGGCAACGAATCTTGTCTTTCTCGGCGCCACACGCAAATACTTCAAACGCGATGTAATTGTTTTAGCTGATTCGGTCATTTTTATTATTTTTTAGGAGCGGCCGGCGCCTCCCCGGTTTTCTGTTCCAATTCACGCTGCATCTTACCGCCATGCCTTATAAATTTCCTTGTCGGTGAAAATTCACCCAAACGATGTCCAACCATATCTTCGGTAACTTTTACTTCGATAAAATCCTTTCCGTTATGAACGGCAAAAGCAAAACCAACCATTTCGGGAGAAATTTCAGAATCGCGGGCCCACGTTTTAATAACCGTTTTGGAATCGGGTTTTGTCTTCAAAATCTTTTTCAATAATTTCGGATCAATATGGGGACCCTTTTTAATCGACCTGCTCATATGCCAGTATTGCCTAAATTTTGAAGCCAATATCGCGGCGAACAAAATTTAGCCGCAATATTGAGCATCCCGCCCCAGTTTTACTGAAGAGACCTTTGATTGATTTTATTTTGGTTTTCTGATGATTCATATGTTTGTTGTAATTTAAGCTTGAGCGTAAAACTGGGGCGGGATAAGATTTTGTCGCTAAAATCAGTTCGCGCTTCGCGCTCTAGATTTTAGACAAAGCCCTTATTTTCTGCGCTTTACTATCATTTTATTTGACCATTTATTTTTCTTACGCGTCTTACGACCACCAGTTATCTTACCCCACTTTGTTTTCGGACGTCGAGTCCCTCTTTTTGCTCTACCCTCGCCGCCGCCGTAAGGATGGTCGCGCGGGTTCATAACTGAACCGCGAACCGTTGGACGAACACCCAACCAGCGCGAGCGGCCCGCCTTTCCAATCGTCACTAAATTATGTTCCGGATTTGAAACCTGACCAATCGAAGCATAACCATCCCAAGACACTTTTCTGATTTCACCAGACGGCATCTTAAGTTGGGCATACCCGTCTTCGTTGGCTAAAACCTGAAGTGACGAACCGGCAGCTCTCGCCAACTTACCGCCGCTTCCCGGATAAATTTCTACATTATGAACAAAGGTGCCAACAGGAATTCGCCTTAACATTGTTCTATTGCCAACCTCAAAAGTCGCATCAGGCGAAGCAATAATTTTAAAACCAACCCTTAAGCCATGGGGCGCTAAAATATAACGCCGCTCACCATCTTTATAAAGAACGCGAGCTATAAATGCGGTGCGGTAAGGATCATACTCAACAGCTTCAATGACGCCAGGAACACCAATTTTCTCCTGTCCAACATCAATCAATCTATAAAGGGTTTTATTCCCGCCACCCTGATGTCGAACAGTAATTCTGCCTTGATTATTGCGACCGGCGTTTCGCTTCAATCTTTTTGTGAGTGACTTTAAAGGCCGCAGAGAAGAAAGCTCGCTATAATCGACTCCAGACATATGCCTCCTTGATGGCGTATGAGGTTTATATTGTTTCATCCCGTTAGAAAATTTAACCTAGCCGAATCGACGAAACCAGCTTTTTTATTATGATAAAAATCTTTTACTAAATTTATGGACCCTTTTAATTTTCTAACGGGATTCATATTTAGGTAATTTCAATCTTTTGACCCTGATTCAAAGTTACAATTGCTTTTTTAAAACTCGATTTGTATCCCCGGATGCCGGCAAATCTTTTTGGTTTACCTTTAAGGTTTACAATATTAACCGATTCCACCGCCACACCATATCTCTTCTCTACCGATTCTTTAACCATAGGTTTATTAGCCGAGACCTCAACCAAAAAAACATATTTTGTCTGACCCATTAAATCGTGCGCTTTCTCGCTCGCAATCGGCCGTTTGAGAACGGTTCTCCCCAAGGGAGAATTCATCCGGATTGGCGATACGTTTTTTACGCTTTCACGCTCTTTTGATGCATCTACTTTAGAGACGCTTTTTTTCTCGGTCGCTTTTTTCTTTTTATTAAAAATATTTAAGCGGCTCATATTTTTTTAAAGTGGTCTACAATTTGAGACACGGCGCTTTTTTCCAAAAAAACATATTCATATTTCAGACAATCATATAAATTTAAAGAATCGGCGCTCAAAATTTTTACTTTTTTTATATTGCGGCCTGATAAAAAGAGGTTTTTGTTTTCTTTGGCGGGAACAAAAAGAACACTGGTGCTTTTTTTGAAAAATTTCTTGATGATACCGCTTAAATTTTTTGTTTTGTGGTCTTTTAAAATTAACTGATCGATGATACGCATTTGGTCATCAGCTATTTTTTTTGATAAAACAGAAAACAAAGCTGTTTGTTTCATTTTTTTGCTGATTTTTTTCCCAAAGTCCTTTTCTTTTCTTGGTCCAAACGTAACGCCACCACCGACCCACAAAGGAGAACGAATTGAGCCGTGCCGAGCCCGACCAGTGTGCTTCTGCCGCCAAGGCTTCCGACCACCACCCCTAACTTCACCACGCGTTTTAGTGTGTGCCAGGGGCCGCCTCCCCTTTCCGAGCTGCGCCAACAACGCCTGATGAACCAAACTAGGATTCCACTTAACCTTAAAAAGTGAATCAGTAAGTTCGATTTTTTCGACCTTATGATTTTCTTGATTATAAACGTCTACTGTCATCCCTCACCCTTTACGAACTGCTAAAAAGCAATCGCGTGATATTGTTTTAAACTGACCTTTGTTTTTTCTGATTTGTTTCATGGTACTTATGTTTATCTTTTTGGGACTAATCGTCTGTAAAGGGTGAGGGATTATTTCTTGATTTCAACTATCGTACCGCGCATGCCGGGAACAGCGCCTTTAAGCATTAAAATTTTCTCATCGGGATTAATTGAGGCAACCTTGAGATTTTTAACTGTTACTCTTTGCATACCCATATGACCAGCCATTTTTCTTCCTTTTATTACCCGCTGGGGCGCGGTTGGACCGATCGAACCAGGCGCTCTCAATCTATTTTTTTGACCATGCGTTTTAGGACCACCGTGAAAACCGTGACGCTTAACTACTCCCTGAAAACCCTTACCCTTACTGACACCGCTCACGCTCACCATTTCTCCTTCCTTTAATTCCTGAAGAAAAGGCAAATCTGTTTCTTTATTAATTTGAATAACCGTAACCGGCACGATTTTTTCACCTTTCCAAATCTGACTCATTTTCAATTTTTTACCCTTTATTTTCATGCCAATTTTATTTGCGAGCGGAGCGAGCAACTATAAAATTGCGCACCCCGTTAGATGCCCCATTAGATAAACAATAAGGCATTGCTTCTCTTTCACGATGCTGGATTTGATAGATGATTTTCATGGCTTTTTATCTTGTGGGGCTATCTAACGGGGTAAGGTTTTCTTAACAAATTTTGTTCGCTTTCAGCTCCAAAATTTGTAGAAAGCCCTTAAAAAAACAGCCGGGGTTAGCCCGGTGTTTTTTGTTATTTTTTCTGGCTAATTCACCCTTTGCTATCTTAACTTATTCAATCTCTCGCGTCAACCCCAACACTAAATAAAGATGGTTGTTCCGGTCAAAGCGCCAAACCGAATGAATAAATTTTATCCGTCGAGCTTTGCTGGGCCTGGGCTATCCAACTCCACTCCCATTGATTTCGAACAAGCTAGCTTTGTAATCTTCATTTAGTGTGGGGTCAACCCTTTAGCCGGTTTTTATTTCAACATCCACTCCGGCTGGCAGATTCAAATCGGTCAAAGATTCAATAATTTTTGACCCAGGATTTATAATATCAACCAGCCTTTTATGAACTCGCATTTCAAACTGCTCTCCCGATTTTTTATGGACAAAAGTAGAGCGATTGACTGTATAACGCCTTATCTCTGTCGGCAAAGGAATCGGCCCCACGACCTCACCGCCATAACGCCTGATTGCTTCAATAATTTGACGCACAGAACTATCAATCAATTTTGTATCGTATGATTTGATACGCAGGCGAATTCGTTCTTTTGAGACCTCTTCCTTTTTTACCATTTGTGAAATTACTTAAGAATTTTTGTGACAACGCCCGCGCCAACAGTTCTGCCGCCTTCACGAATAGCAAAACGTTGTTTCTCTTCCAGGGCCACTGGCGATATCAATTTAATCGTAAGATTAACTGTATCGCCGGGCATTACCATTTCAATGCCCTGCGGCAAAATTACCTCACCGGTTACGTCAGTAGTCCGAATATAAAACAGCGGCTTATAGCCCGGGAAAAACGGCGTATGCCTGCCACCCTCTTCTTTACTCAAAACATAAACTTCTGCTTCAAAATCGGTATGCGGCGTAACACTTGCTGGTTTTGAAACCACCTGACCGCGTTCAACATCCTCTTTTTTCAAACCGCGAAGAAGAATACCAACGTTATCACCAGCCCGTCCTTCATCCAAAAGCTTTTGGAACATTTCAATACCCGTAATGACTGTCTTTTGAGTCGGACGCAGACCGACTATTTCTATTTCTTCGTTAATTTTGATAACGCCTCTCTCCACTCTCCCGGTTACAACCGTACCCCTGCCTTCGATTGAAAAAATGTCTTCAATCGGCATTAAGAACGGTTTATCAATCTCACGAAGCGGCTCAGGAATGTAATCATCCAACGCCTTAACCAGTTCTAAAATCGGCTTTGTTGATTCGTCATCGGCTGATTTTGACTCTAGAGCTTTAAGCGCTGATCCCCGGATAATCGGAGTTTCGTCGCCCGGGAAATTATATTTCTTTAAAAGCTCTCTTACCTCCGACTCAACCAAATCAATCAATTCCTTATCATCAACCATATCCACCTTGTTCAAAAACACGATCATCGCCGGCACGCCAACTTGTCTTGCTAAAAGAATGTGCTCACGAGTTTGAGGCATTGGACCGTCAGCAGCCGAAACGACTAAAATCGCCCCATCCATTTGGGCCGCGCCGGTAATCATATTTTTGATATAGTCGGCGTGGCCAGGCGCATCAATGTGCGCGTAGTGACGTTTCTCTGACTGATATTCTGAATGATGAAGCGCAATTGTAATACAGCGAGCCTTTTCTTCCGGCGCATTATCAATCAGCTCAACCGTTTC
>CAYIEJ010000015.1:0-9456 GCA_964362455.1 uncultured Candidatus Saccharibacteria bacterium
TTTAAAATCTGGTTCGTAAATTCCCTCTTCTTTCCACCTTTTCTGCCATTTTTTCTCTATTTGCTGAAAGTTATACTTCATAACTAGTTTGAATTTTAACCCAAACTACTCCAATTGGAAAATTGTCTTTGTATTTTTTAAAATCTGCTCGCACATTTTTTCAAGTTCAATTCTTTTTATTTCGGCTAATTTTTTAACCACTTCAATTACATAAACGGGTTCATTGCGCTTTCCCCTATATGGCACTGGCGCAACATACGGCGCATCGGTTTCAGACAAAATCCTATCCATCGGAACAAACTTAATAACTTCGTCATAATCGCGAGTACCCGCCTCGCCTCGACGCGCCGAGCAGAGTCGTGGCGGGAAAGTAATCACTCCGCCGAAAGTAAAATAAAATCCTAAATTTAAAAGCTCTCGCGCATTATCTTTAGTACCAGAAAAGAAATGAACAATGCCCGGAATAGGATTTAGCTTAGAGGAATTAATTTTTAGAATTTCAATCAAATCGGCGTAAGCATCACGACAATGTATCATTAAAGGTTTTTTAACCTCATGAGCCAATTCAATCTGCTTAATAAAAGCTTCCTGCTGTTTATTCTTAATTCCTAATTCATTATTCTTTATTCTAAAGTAGTCCAACCCGCATTCGCCGATAGCAACTACTTTTTTATTCAGAGCTAGATTCCTATAAAAATTGTAATCAAGGTATTCTCCTTCTTCTTTTTTACTGCTTAATTCTTGACTATCAAAATAAGGCTTGAAAGTGTGGCTTGGATGTAAACCGACAGCTGCATAAACATTTTCCGGATATTCTTCTGTAAATTTTATTGCTTTTAAAGAAGTGTTTTTCTCGGTACCAACATTAACCATTCCAACGCCCGCTTCAAAAGCACGAGCAATTACTTCTTTATAATCCGAATTAAAGGCCACAAACTGAACGTGAGTATGGGCGTCAAAAAATTTTACCCCGTTAGAAATCTCGCCCACGCCTTGTGCGCTCAAAGAGCCTTGAGGCGGGCTATTTCTAACGGGGTTTAAACTCATTGCGCGTCAAATCCCGAGCGGCGAACGCCGATCCTTTCTTTCGGCTAAATATCCAAAAATCTCCTGGAGCATCACCGCAATCGGCACCGCAAGAACAATCCCCACAAAACCGGCAACCCTACCGCCGGCAAGCAAAGCTACCAGCACAATCACCGGGTGAACACGCATCGTTTTACCGATAATAATAGGAATTAAGATGTGATTTTCCAATTGCTGAACAATAACGAAAAATAAAATGGTATAAACGCCGAGCGTCAAGGAATCGGAAACCGCGACCAAAAACGCGACAACGCCAGCCACAACCGGTCCGATTATCGGTACCACCTCAAGTACTGCGGCAAGCAAACCCAAAATCAAAAAGTATTTCACTCCCAAAAGCCAAAGACCGATTGCGACAACAACGCCAATCATCAAGCTCAATCCAAGCTGAGCAACAAACCAACGCCGAATTTTAATTTTGAAATTCTGAAAAACCCGCATCACCGGCCGTTCATAAGCATCGGGCAAAAGAATCCTTAAAAATCTCTCGGTACCATTTTTTTCAACCATCAGATAAAAAGAGATGATAATCGTCGCAAAAATTAAAACGGTGTTGTTGAAAACCGCGCCGATTGCGCCGGTAATAGAAATACTTGAAGCGGTCAGCAATCCGAAAATTTTGTTTAAACTCAAGCTAAAATTCTGGATAAGCGTTTGAGGCAAGCCGATGCCGAAAATACTGTAAAAAGAATCATTGAAATGTTCCAAAAAACCGCCCACCTCAACAATGACAATCGGCACAAGAAAATAAATTACGGTTGAAAAAATCAAAAGACCCAAGAAAAAAATAATCAAAACGCTAAGAAGGCGCGGAATTCTCCGTTTCTCCAAAAAACTCACAATCGGTTCAAGACCCAAAGAAACAACGATCGCCACCGCCAAAACGCCAAAAGACTCCCGCGCAAAATAAAAAAGTGTGGCAATGCTCGCAAAAATAAAAATCCGCCACAATGAGTACCAACTGATTTCAAAAACTTCTTTCGTGGGCATACCCAGTATTATACGATTATATCTTCAATATATCACCAAAACTTTTGTCCTTAAAGGGGCCGATAACGGCTAAGTTGAGCTGACCGGTTTGGAAAAGGTCGTTGGCTACCCGCCGAACGTCTTCCGAAGTAATGGCGTGTATTTTTTTAGCCACCCCTTCCGGCAACTGAAGCGAAAGTCCCATTACTTCCTGACCGCCGTAAAAATAGCCGATTTCATCGGAGGTTTCGAGTGATAAAAACAAATGTCCGGTCAGATGATCTTTTGCTCTTTGCAGCTCCTCCCCTCCAACTTCTTTAACCCTTAAAGCCATAAATTCCTCAAGCGAGGCCTTAAGCACTGTTTCTATTTTTTTATGGTCAATACCGGCAGACATCGCGATTAAACCGTGGTCCGAATAAAGGTCGGCCGAAGCGTTTACATAATAAGCCGCGCCAAGCTCTTCACGAACTTTCTGAAACAATCGCGAACTCATCCCGCCGCCTAAAATATCGGCTAAAACCTGAAGAGCGTACTTTCGTTTATCAAAAATATCAAAAGCACGAAAACCCAAAACCAGATGCGTTTGATCGGATTCTTTGAATTTAATAAACTCGGCCGGCTTTTCCTGTTTTTCCAAAACTTTTGGCTTTTTGTGCTTTTCACCGTTTTGAATCGTTGAAAAATTATTTTTAATTTTTTCTATAACTTCTTTTTGGGAAAACCCGCCCGATACCACAACAATTGTTGATTGCGGTAAATAATGCTTGCCTCGATAACTCAAAAAGTCATCGCGTTTTATACCTCGTATAACTTCTTTCCTGCCGGCAATACCCCAACCAGCCGGTTGATCGCCATATACCAACTCCATAAAATATTCCTGAACCCGACGCATCGGCAAATCTTCATACATATTGATTTCTTCAATAATCACGCCTTTTTCTTTTTCAATTTCTTGGCTGTCAAAAACCGGATTCAAATACATATCAGCGACAATCTCCAAAATTTTCTCAAAGGACTCATTTTTCGCTTTGGCGTAATAGCTTGTAAATTCCTGACTTGTAAAAGCATTGTATTCCGCGCCCAAACTATCCAGCTCGCCCGCGATATCAATCGGCCGGGGCCGCTTTACCGTGCCCTTAAAACACATATGCTCTAGAAAATGCGAAAGACCGTTTATATCTTTTGTCTCGTATTTTGAACCAGCTTCAACCAAAACCATTACGGTTGTGGCTAAGCTGTGCTCCTCGGGCACTAAAATCACTCGCAAGCCGTTATCTAATTTTATTCTTTGGAAATCCATTTTATAGTTAAATGTCTGCCCCTAAATGATAAAAATTCTTTATTGTTCAATGATAAAAATAATGATAAAAAATATCAGACGGAATATCAACAAAAATTTTACCGCTATACCATGGTATAGCACTACCGATAGCGTCGTTGCGGATAAACAAGTCGGCCATGCGGCAATATAATTCTTTGATTGCGGCGTAGAGAGCGAGAATCCGGTGGTGGCGGAATTGTAAACAACTCTTCAAAGCATAATTTAAGCGAAGGTCGCGCCTCTTTTTTCTTAGCAACCGTCTCTTTTTTATCGCCCTCATTTTTTCTCCGCGTGTAGCGGCTGACATATCCATTTTTCTGAACCATACTCTTTCTTATTGCGCTGATTGTGGTCGGTGACAACCAAAGCATCTCTCCGATGTCGCGGTAGCTTTTGCCTTGCTCAAAAAAAGAAATCGCGGCGGCGCGTTTTATTACATACTCTTTTTCGTGCGTAGTCAGCAACATATCAAGCGTTCGTTCAATCTCCTGGGCCGAAACGGATCGAACAAACCCATCAATGATTATTTTCCAGACATATTGCTTCCATTCCTTTCGCGATTTAAATGTGGATGGGGCGGATAACAATTTCATAGATTTCACAGCTTTTATGGGTATACCAAAAATAGTATAACATAATCGCTATACCATGGTATAGCAATCATTTTTTAACGCGATTGTACAAAAAACGGCAATTTTTTTGCCGTTTTTTAAATTTGAGAACTTTTTATGTTTTTGTTCAAATCGTTCAAAATACCCAAATATCCTGCCAAGCGTCCGTAAATTTCCTCTGCTGTTTTTTCATTATAGGTATGAACAGTTAAATTTCTGTCTTGAAACATTTTTAGCCAAAGTTCGCTGTCTTTTATAAGGCCGATTTTAAATGCTTCTTGAAGACAATCTTTTGGCGAACGGCAAATTATTTCTTTGCTCCGCAAAAATTTCTGCGCACACTTCCAAGCTAATTCAACCGTGAATTCAAACCGTTGAATCGCCGCATCCCGATTGATTACGGTCTTCTCTGCCTTTAAAACTTCCTCCAGCCTTTGAAGGGATTTTTCAAGCGCTTTAAAAATTTCTTCCATTTCCATATTTTAACTCAAAATTTTAGCGTGTTTCAACGCGTTATTTCTGAATTCCTCGCCGACCGTAAGAAAATCCACCACGTCAATTTTTCTCAGGGTTGGAATTCCCTGCATATCATTTAAAATTCGCGACATTAACTCCAGCGAAATTTTTTCTTTGCCTGAAATTCCGATATCCAAATCCGATGTATCTATCGCATCACCTTTCGCCCAAGAACCGAAAAGATAAATTTTGTAATCATCTGACAAATAACGCCTGATTATTTTTACGACTTCTTCCAAAATTTTCTCCTTCTCCATCTTTTAAGTATAGCTCGTCAAACGAAAAACGGCAACCGTTTTGGCTGCTGTTTTTTCTAAAACTACATCCAATTTATTCACAAATAAGCAACGCTGAGGTTGTCCTATCTTTTTGAGTTCCGTCTGACCAATAAGCTATAACTCCAATACGTGCTAGTGGCGCTTGTGATTCTAGAGGACAGCTAAAAATCTTGAAACTAAATCCATCTAAGGGGTTGCTATCTGTAGATAGTAATGTCCAATAATCAGGAGTCATGCTGCTTCCCGTCGGCACACTATAAAACTCAACCTTGTTTGCACTGTTAGCTGACACAGAAATTTCATTTGGAACTTTAAAAATAGTAGTGGCATATTCTCCCTCTCTAGCTAGCGGGTTAAATCTTATTTCACCGACAGAATAACCACTAAAACCGGTAGAAGAAACAATACTAAACGGCGCGTCGCTTTCGTCATACAAACCCTGCTTGGGCACGCTTCCATAAGCCCGAACTCCAATTTTATATTCAGCAGTGAAATCGGATAAATCAAGCCAAGCTTCGCTTTGCAAAATTGGTTGAGTTGGTATAGCCCAAGAATAAAAGCCGGTATTTTTAATCGGACTAGGCCAGTTAGGCAATTGTGATATGCTCCACTCACTCGTTTCTTTTTGTCCTTTTTTAGATTTAATCAGATAAATTTGAATTTCCTTAATCAAGTCAGACGATGTTTGCCACTTAATATCAAAAGTTGAACCGGCTTTGATTATTTCTCCGCCATTAGGCGTAATCAGCTTAACTACCGAAGAAACAATTGAGAAAGAATCACTATAAGCATTGCTGTTGCTATCGGAAATATAGAACTTAAAATTAATCCCAGTAAAAAAATTATCCGGAACTTTAAAATCATAAAAACCTGTGTTGGGGATGCCATAGATCGTCCAATCTTTTGCCACCGAACCTCCTTGAGTCTGTCTCCCGCCATTAATCAAAAAAATATCAACCTTATCCTCGCCGCCAGTCCATTTAATTTGATAAGTTTTTCCGATTTCCCATTTCTCGCCTGCAACCGGAGAAATTATTTTAATTTTGGAAGTTTGATCAATAAATTTAAAAGTCGCAAGAATTTCATTCATTAAACGGGCATTATCTTTAAAAAGGTTTAACGAAGGTCCCGGAAATTCATAACTGCCTTGAACAAAAGTTATTAATAGAAGACCGTCTTTATATTCCATAGCCACAACTCTTTGTCCGGTTGTGCCTTCTGCAAAAGAGTACAAATAACTTTGCGCGGGCCCAAACGAAATGCTTTTTGGCACCACCTTACCGAAAATTTCCTCAGGAAATTGTAATTCTTTTGGGTCATTTCTGGTTGCATCAAATGACACATACATACCGCCAGATGTCCCTATAAATTCTACGATTTTTTTGCCATACCATCCCTTAGTATTGGATACATTTAGCACCAGACTATCGGGATATCTAAATTCAAATCCATATTCATTATTAGAATATGTTTCCCAACCTGCGGTTTCATTATTCCCTGCTTTATTTATTAACCGATTAAAAAGCTCTGTATGAATCGCAATTTTTTCGTCTATTTTTTGAATTAAGGTTGAGATATTTGGATTCTTGCTCGTCTCTGTTAAATTTTGTAGGCGGATTTTTAGTTCGTTTCTTTGATTCTCATAATTCTGAAGTGCTTTTTCTAAAGCAGTTTTATTTTCCGGTTGTTTTTCTGAAATAATTTTTGCCTCAATTAACTTATCTTCGGCGATTTTTGCTTTTAGCTCCGCCTTTTTCTCGGCGTTAAAAGTAAAAAATACCTGAATTGCTCTTCCTGCCTCTTTGATGAAATAAAGCGGACTAGTAGGAAGAAGCATTGATTTTGAAACTGCCCAATCGGTTTCTTCAGCAAAACTCAAACTTGGCGCCAAGAAAATGCCGATTAATAAAAAGCTAAGCGCAAATACTGCAATCTTTTTCATAAAATTACTGCGCCACGATTGTAAACGGCGCATCACTATCATCACATCTTTCTCTTTTACATTCACCGCCTATCATATCAATGAAAACTACTATCTTGTAGATATTTCCATTTCCCAATGTCATTGTTCTCCCTAAACCATTAGTTAATTTCTCAGGTACTGTCCATGAATAAACTCCGCTATTTTTTGCAGCGAGAATGATTGGTGCTAGTCCCAAAGGCGACTCGGAAAAAAGATCATACCTTGTATCTAACAAAAAGATTTTGACGTTGTCATCCGGGTTTTTCCCCTGATACCATTTTATTTCGTAAGTTTTTCCAATTTTCCAAACCTCTCCGCCATTTGGCGAAAGCACCTTAATCGAACTCTCGCCAAATATTTGCCCCGAGGAAACAATTGAGAAATAATCACTTTTTGCGTCGCCAATAACTATTCGCACTTTGGAATAAATTCCGAAATCCGCGGGAATATTCCAAGAATACGAACCGCCACGAGCGAAAACATTTTCCGCGATTAGAATTTTTCGAGGAGGGCAAGGCGCTTTCACGCAAACAACATCAAAACCTAAATAAATATTTATTTTCTCAACTGACAACGGAATTCCGTCTTGCGTCCACTTAATTTCATAATTTTTTCCAACTTCCCATTTCTCGCCTTCTTTCGGATAAAGGATTCTCAAGAGTCCGATCGGCTGAGGTTCTAATTGCGCAATAACTTTTTCCGCGACAATGCCCCAAAAACCGCCTTCAATATCATAATATTGCGCCTTGCCGTAAATCTGGACACGCTGATTTTCGTATTTCTTCAAATCAGATAACACCGAATCATTTACCGCTTGAACACGATAAGTTTTATCAGAGACAGTTAAAATGTGCGTTCCCCATTGCTGAATGCTTGGCCCCGAAGCTTTGAGTAGGCCGCTAAAGGCGCTTGGAACGTTAACACCTCCGCCGCATACAATAATCTCATGTGTGTGGTCGGCAAAATACGCCCAAACTCGCCGTTTTGAACCATCGGCATTTGTTTTCCAATCAACGTCATTGTCGCCGGGCGTATACCAAGGTGACCAATTGCCGGCAAACCATTTAATTCTGTACTTCAAAATTTCCTGATGTTTCGAAGTATCCATTCTCAAATCACCAAATTCGTTTGTTCTAAGAGGTCCTCGTGTAATTGTTTGAGTTTCTGCGCAATCCAAAACAACGTTTGTCAAAACAATAGAAAACGTGCCGTCGCTCTCATCGCTCAAAGAACCAGTTTGGGGTATGTTCGGCGAAACAATTTTAATTGCAACACGATAACCATCGCCAACTAAATCTTTGCCCGGCGTCCAAACATAATACCCGGGATTATAATCCAATTTAGCAATGTCTCGAAGAGAACCCTTTGAATCCACGAGTGAAATAAGAACAGTAACTTCGCTTGGACGTTTATCATCTGAAATACTGGTTTTTTTTAACATTAATGTAGGCGGCATTGAGCTTCCTGAACTTTCCCATTTAATGGTGTATAAACGACCGGCAAGCAATTTTTCGCCGCCATTAGGAGACAAAACTTTAAACGGCCGAGGCGTTGATACATTCTTTATCAATAACTCAAGTTTATAGAGGAGCTCTTTAATCTGCCGGACAATATCGGAAAGTTCGGGCCGCTTATCAGAAAACAAATCATTTGCCCGATCGAATAACGCGTAAATTTGCCCGATTAAATCAAAAACGTCTCGGTGGTCAGCTTCTGTCCAGCCGCGCTCTTTTACAATTTTAACAAGCTTGTCAAACTGCGATCTCAATTTTTTCAAAATTTCCCGCGCATCATCATCATCGCCAACGCCCGCCAAGATTCTTAACCCCGCCCGAGCATTAGCTTCCGCGGCCGTTGCCTGACCAAACGCCTCGCCGTATTTACCTTCGCTAAACGCTTCCTGCGCTTTTGTTAAATGTTTTTCCGCTATCTCTAAACGCTTAATCGCTTTTTCCCGATTGCCATAGAGTGGCGGCGCAATTAATTGTACGCCTGGCCCAACCAAACCCGTTCCCGGAATCGGAGAGCCCGGCGTTAACGACAAATTGCTTTGGCCAACACCAACCGGTTTTTCTTTATTATTGTTTGACTGACCGGGCGTAACCGGAGTGGTGGTAAATAATTTCGCCCGCAATTCATCAACCAATGATTTCGCCTGCTTAATCGCTTCAAAGGCCCTCTCTTTAGTAATGTTTTCTTTAATGGGTCTCTCAAACTCTTCGGCAATGGCTTCTAATTGGCTATTGATATTAACATCGGATTCAATGGCCCATTCTTTAATTTCGTCTATAATTTTTTTTCGGTTAATTTTATCACCGGGAAGAGCGTTCAAAATTTCGCCGAAAGTGGCTGGCGCAACAGAAGTTTCGCCTATTGCCACTTTTGCTTGATTCAATAAATTTTCACGAATAGACGCTATTTGCGTTTTCGCTTCCTTCGATAATCTTGTTTCCAAACGATCAATTATTTCCAAATGCCTGATTGGCTCAAGCGCGCCGCCCCCCTGATTTTCAATAATCCCTTGAAGCCTCTCGCCAAATCGCGCCGAATCTTCAAACTTTTCCGGCACAACACTTATAAGATCTAAAAACCTTCCCCGACTTGGCTCAATAATCCCGAAGGCCTCAGCTGACACCGCTTCAGATTTCTGCAATAGTTCATCAAAAAGCTTTTCGTGTTTAATTGCCCGATCAATCACTTTCTCAAGCA
>CAYIEJ010000016.1:0-9114 GCA_964362455.1 uncultured Candidatus Saccharibacteria bacterium
CAGAAGAATCTTTCCGGCATCAAGTTATCAAAACGCGTAAGATTCAAGAGAAACGTTTAACTGCGATTGCACCAAAAATTTGGTGCAATGCCGAAATGAGCTCCAAGCACGTCGATAATCTGATAAAACTTGACACTCAAGCCGAAAGTTTTCTCAAACGCACGCTTGAAAAAGCTTTTTTGTCGGCTCGCGGCTACTACCGCATTTTAAAGGTGGCTCAAACCATTGCCGATTTGGAAGCCACCTCAAAAGAGGCGAGCCTCGCCCATTCTGGGCGGGAATCGCCAATTGTAAAAACAGAACACCTTGCAGAAGCGTTCCAGTATAGATTAAAGACTAACGAATAAATGCATCAACTAATTACCATCAAATACGAATATACTAATTTTGATATTAGTGATTGGTGATTAACGTATCGCAAACGGATTTCGAGCGCCAAAAACTTCAAAATGCAAATGACAACCGCTTGGACCGTGGGTGTTCCCCGTATTTCCGATTAAAGCAATTTCGTCCCCTTGTTTTACATAATCGCCCGGCTTCGCCAAATTTTTTAAATTGTGGGCATAGCGGGTTCGCGTGCCGTTCGGATGTTCTAAAAGAATAAATAAGCCGTACCCGTTATTCCAACCGCTTGCACCGTCGCCCAATTTTTCATCCGGGATAACCAATCCTTCGGCCGAAGCGTAAATCGGCCGACCGCACTGATTGGCAATGTCAACGGCGTTATATTCATGAAGTTCGCCCCAATTCCAACCCCGAGTCGGCAAGACAAAATAATTTTTAAGGTCCAACAATCCTTTTACGTATCGATTGACATAATCCGCTTGGGTCTTCGGCTTAGCGTAAGGTAAAATTGCAACCCGACCGGCCGATTCAAATAATTTTTGATAATCTGGATTGTAATGTTTAATAAGATCAGGGTCTGTTTGATAACGATTTGCAACCGATTGAAGAGAGTCGCCGTCTTTTATCTCATAAAGCAGGCCGGGGACCGGCAAAACAGTCAGCTCTTGACCAACCCGAAGAGCTCCGCCTTTAAATTCGGGGTTGGCCAAACGCAACGTATCGAGGTCAAGACCGAACTCCGCGGCAATACCCGAAAGCGTATCGCCTTTTCGCACTTTATATTTTTTAAGGCCGTTGCGGTCGGGTATTAAATTACTAAGAACCGGAGAATTGCTGACCAGAGAAGCGTCGTCAGCTACGAGCGCCCTGGTTTCGTTAAAAGAAATGCCATTTGTGGCAAGTAAAGATGCGGGTGAAACATAAGCGCCGTCTTCCAAATTCTGTATCGGCCCTCCGGAATTCCACTTAATGCTTTGTTCATAATCCGCAGCCGCGTCTTGACTCGCGAAAACGAATTGATTAAAAAAAATAAGGCTCGCTACCAAAAACAACGACCAAATACTAGTCGCTAGAGGGTAACCGCGCAAAACAACCCGAATATTGAAAAAAACCTTAATTGGCGTACTAATAATCTTATTATAGCAAAAGCGACCAGAAACGCAATTTAAAACATGAAAAAAAGATTGGGGCAACATTTTTTGAAAAACATTTCCAAAATAAAAAAAATTGTGAAAAGTTTGGAGCTTAGCCCGAACGATACGGTTTTTGAAATCGGACCGGGCCATGGAGAATTGACGAAGGAATTGAGGTTGGGTATTAAGGATTTAAAAAAAGTACAAATTATAGCGATTGAGAAAGACAAAAAACTCGCCGACGACTTAAGGCTTAAGATTAATGACTTAGGATTAACTAACATTCAAATAATTAACGGCGACGCGCTCCAAAAGCTCCCGCCGCTGATTGTTAAATTGCCTAATTATCGAATGACAAATTACAAAATTGTCGGCAATATTCCTTATTACATCACCGGCCGCCTTTTACGCATTCTCGGCGATTTAAAGAAAAAGCCAAAAACTATTGTTCTAACGGTCCAAAAAGAAGTGGCCGAAAGAATTACGGCGAAACCACCGCAAATGAACCTTTTGGCAGCGAGCGTCCAATTTTGGGCAAAACCGGAAATTATTGATTTTATCTCAAAAAACGACTTTGAACCGGCACCCGAAGTAGATTCCGCTGTCATTAAGCTTGCAACCGATAATCCGAAAGAAGGGCACAAAACCGAAACGAAAAATTATTACAAATTAATCAGGGCTCTTTTCAAACAGCCAAGAAAAACCATTTTGAATAATATCACCGCCGATTCAAAATTAGCGAAAGCAACAACCCAGGAGAAAATAATTTCGGTTGGTCTTAATCCTAATGCGCGTCCACAAAATTTAGAAATTGCGGATATTAAAAAACTGCAGCGGCTTTTTAAATTTAATTAGAAATTGAAAAAATCACCTCCGCTAGAATTTGCCCCCCCGACGATAAACACAATTAGTAAATTGAGCGTAATCGCTATCAAAAAATGCACGATTGCGGCCGGCGCGAAAGATTTTGTCCGGAACGACAAATAACAAAAAATGAGGCTTGCAAAAAAGGCGAAAAAAATCTCGGGAACAGGTTTGGACGCATGAAGAAGTGAAAAAATTAAACTGGTTAGCCAAAAACTATGATACTTAATCTTGTGCCACAAGCCCCAAAACAAAAACCCCCGAAACAAAAATTCCTCGGCAAAATAATAAATTAGCGAGGGTAAAACAATTAAAACCAAAACGCCAACGGGCGTTCCTTTTTTAAATGCGTAATAATCCTGAAAAACCTCCTGTCCGCTAAAGAAAATTATCACCGGCATTAAAACAACGAGCGTCAGAAAAATTAAAACGGCAGCTTCTTTCTTATTAGTCGGCAATTGAAAGCCAAAACTGGTTAGCGGCTCTTTAAAACGGAAAATTAACAACAAAGCCGGCGCAAAACCCATAAAAACAAGCGCTTCAATTGAGAAAAACAAACCGGCCCACGCCCCAAAGTTCTCTTTTATTGATTCAAACCGCAGCGAGCCCAAAAACGAGAAAACAAACGTAAAAATAATGACGCCCCTAACAGAATTAAAAAAATTTCTAACCACATCAACATTTTAGCACTTTTCTTTTTTGACCTTGAAATTACCTCTCTGACTGGCAAAAAAGTCGGCTTTTGACGCGAAAAAACACAACAATAATGCTATAATAAATATGAAAATGATAAGCAAACAACGAATTGCGGCAATTTTTATATTGTTGACCGGTTTTGCGTTCGCTCTTACGACAGTTTTAGGTGAAAAACAGCAAAAAAATTCGGCGAGTTTTGTGAGCATTCTGCCAAAAGAGAAACAAAACAGTCCGAATCTCAATTTTAAAAATCTAAACCAGCCAACAGTGGTCGCGGCCGCTTCTCAACCCGAAGAATTTCTTGATCTTGAAAACGGCAATTTAACCGAAATATTGGCTCGCTCTTATGTTGATCAAATTTTCAACCAAAATCCTGAAGGAATCCAAGCCATTGATGGTCAAACTCGCCTTAAAATTCCGTCGGTCAACACACTGGGATCTTCTTTAAACGATGTTCTTACCAATCCGGCGTTGGATTTCCCCAGTTTTGAAAGAAAGGATTTAAAACTTACGGCTGACAACCAAAAATCTCAAAAATTTTATATAGAATCTTTAGACAACGCCTTAAGAAAAAATTTTAGCTGGCTTAAAAAAGACATACTCCAGATAATTAAAAACTTTATGGAACTCGGCGCAGACCAAGACCTAAACCGCCTGATTGATACGATACCAAATTTTATAAATGACCTCTTAGGGCTTCCGGTTCCGGATTCGGTATCGGCCACCCACATCGAACTTCTTAACTTGTGGCAGAAAAAATTGCTCATTTATCAATCCTTAAAAAACAAGAACGACGACCCCCTTAAGGCCTACCTCGCGCTTCAAAAAATTCCGGAAATCATTCAAGAAGATATAAATCTTCAATCTGTTTTAATGGAGCGTTATAAAAAATTAGCAAACTAAAACGGATGAAAAAATTTTTTGCACTTATTATTACAATCACCGTTTTTACATCCGGATTGTTTTTTCCTCTTCAAAAAGCACAAGCACTTTTCGGCGTTGCCGACATTACTATAAACCCCGAAGGCGTTGTTGGTTGGCTAACCGATATCTCGTTCAAATCGCTTGACCTCGCGCTTAAAGCCGCTTTAGAAGCTTTAAAAAAACGCTTGCTCGATCAAATAACTGACCAGATTGTTCAATGGATTCAAGGCGGCGGGAAACCAAAATTCGTTGAAGATTTTAAAGGTGTTTTAGAAGACGCTACCCAAGCGACTATTGGTGATGTCGCGCGGGAAGTGGGTCTCGCTGAATTGTGTTCTCCGTTTAAACTTTCGGTACGCGTCGGCATCCAAGAACCACCGCCATTTTCTCAAAGAGTGAGCTGTACATTAGATGACATTGTCGGCAATGTTAGTGATTTTATCGGTGATTTTAGGAAGGGTGGGTGGATTGGTTACAACGAAATTTGGCAACCACAAAACAATATATATGGGCTTTGGCTAATGACAAACGAAGAGGTGGCCAAAAGAACAGAAAAAAAAGAGGAGGCGTCGCGTCAAGAAGTTCAAGCTGGCAGAGGATTTATTAGTGTGAAAAAATGCGCGGAATGGACGCTCTACGCCCAAAATGCTGACTCGACAAACGTAGAAGAATTGGACAGAAAAGCTACGGAGGAATTCCCCGATCCAAAACCATACGATCCTTCAACCCCGCCTGAAATTCCGGCGTATGCAAACGATCCAACCCGTTATTACAACCCGGAATGGAAGTGCACAAGCGAAAGGGTGACCACGCCAGGCACCGCTATTGCCGAAGGCATAGAAAGATCTCTTTATGCGGACATCGATTATCTTACTAACACAACAGACCTTACGGCTTATGTCGGCGCGATTTTAGACGCCGCCATAAACCGCCTTATCCGCGAAGGCGTAAAAGGCGTCCAAAGCATGCTTCCTTCAGGCAGCACGCCGCCAGGCAGCTGCAACGACCTAGCCACTCAAGCCGCAAGAGATGCTTGCAACGAATACAAAAATAAACGCCAAGAAGCTGAAGAGGTTGCGAATAATGCGCGCGACGAAATTTACGAACAAAGAGCCCAGCTCGCGGTTCTAACGGCCGAAAATTTAAGAAACGTTATAACGCTCGCAATAAGCCAAAACAATGAATTAGCGACAATCACCCAGGCCCTTGTTGCCTGCCAACAAGGAAGAAATCTTTTCTGCACGCAAAATCCGACCCTAGCCGACATCAACGCCCGCGCCACCCAATTAAGCAGCGACCTGACACAATTTGAAAGCCTCCTTTCTGCAATAAGGCAAATCCAAAGCGAACTTAACAACCCGAATCTTTCCAACTTTGAAAGGAGGGCCAAGCAAGCACTGCTTGATCAACTAAACGAATCATTAAGACAAGCCCAGGCAAATTTTGAAAATCAACAGCGACAAATAGAAAACGAATTGAATCGGGTGAGAAACGAACTCACAACCTGTCAGAATGCACCCGCCGGCGGTTATGTCTGCCCGCCTTAATTAGCGAAATCAAAATGAAAACAAAAACCATCTATCAAACCAAATGTTAGGCCTTCCCGCTCTCGGTTTAATAGCTTATCTCATAGCCGAAGTTACCCGTTATTTCGTAAGATTTGCGGCCGCCATTGCCGACTTTACAATCGGACTTCAGGATTTTATCTTGGAAAACGACTTTGTTGAGTTCGGTTGGAAAATTGTCCGCGACGTCGCTAACCTCGGATTTGTTTTGGTAATCATCATAATCGCTTTTGCGGTTATCTTGCGTTTTCGAGAATACGGCACCCAAAAACTATTATTCCGCTTAATTGCCGCAGCAATTCTCGTAAACTTCAGTTTAACAATTGCAGGCGTTTTTATTAATTTTTCCCAAGTTGTTACAAATTTTTTCTGGAGCAGAATGAGTTTTCAGGGGTCTGTTCTCGGTTCTTTAATGAGCTCGCTTAATCCAACTAAGCTTTTTTCCGAACTACAAAGCCCAAATCTTCTTCAAACAATTTTAAGTGTTATCGGCGGTTATACAATTGCGCTCGCTATCGGTCCGCTTTTTATGGCTATATTCAACATCGCCGCAATCTTCGTTTTTATGACAATGGCGCTTCTGTTTCTTATACGATTTATTTATTTAACGTTTCTTTTAGTAATCTCGCCGATTGTTTGGCTTTTTTGGGTAATTCCCGCGTTTTCCGGACAATTTAAAAAGTGGTGGCACAGTTTTTTTAATTGGGTGTTTTTTGCGCCCGCCTCTGCTTTTTTTATTTATCTCGCGTTTCAAAGCGCGTCTTGGATGAACAGACAAACGGAACCGGTTAAACAAATTTTTGAACAGGAAAATATGAACGGTCTAATTGCCGCAATACTAGCACACGGCATCAATATGATTTTAATATTGGGTTTTTTGATTGGTGGACTGATTGCGGCTAAAAGCATGGGCGTCAAGGCCGCCGAAGGAGCGGTGAAAATTGCAGAAAAAACCGGAAAAGGCATTAGAAGCGGAGTTGGTGCATATACAAAAGCCCAAGCCGAAAGAGGCGGCGCGGCAGCGCTTAGAAGTAGGGCTGGCCAAAGCACCGCAAGGGGATTACAACAGGCTGGAAATAAATTGCAAGGTTTGGGGATAAGGAATAGATTCACGCGAGCCGTTACCAACCCCATTAGACGCTTTGGCAGAGGCCTAACACGGGCCGGAACAACAGCCGCAAGCATTGCCGCCTCTCCTCCTAAGCCGTCGCCAAGTCTTTTAGGATCTGTTCTAGGTGGTATAGCAAAAGCCCATGGCTTAAAAAAGAAAATGTGGCGATGTCTCCATTGTAATACCAACGTCGGTCCGAGCAAGAATCCGCCCGGAAAATGTCCCAACGCCACATGTATATCTAATACCACGCCCGGAACTACTCCAGCTTGGATATAACTTTAATAATAAACAATGATTAAAATCACATCTCAACAACAAGTATTAGATAAATACAAAAATCTACCGCCGAAATTAAAGAACGCCTTAGAGTCCTCTTTGAATTACGAACTTATAGAAAAAATTGGCCAGAATTATTCTTTAGACAGTGAAGACGTTGAAACGCTGAGAATCTTCACGGGTTACGTCATTTTAGGATTTTTAAAACCCCAAAATTTATTGAGCGAAGTTAATGTTTACCTAATAATTGATGATAAAACTGTTGTGGATGTTATCCGTGAAATAAATAGAGAAATTTTATTTCCTCTACACGAAGAATTAGAAAAAGTGTACAGATTAGACGCGCACATTGAAAAAACAGAAACAGCCCCGATTGAAGAAGTTACAAAAAAACTTAAACCACAGGAGGAGATTATTATTTTAGAAAAAATCGGCGAAGAAAAAACAAAAGGGGGTTCCACAGAACCAATAGAACCGGCGCTCGCCATAAAACCGCGCCCATCCCACGAAGCGAAACCGGGCGAACCGTTAATCCTTCACGAAGAAAAATCATTAGCCGAAGAAATACCGCGATCATCGTTTAGGGGACTTTCATTGCCTTTTAGAATTTTCAGGCCAAAGCCCGCAAGCGAACAAGAAAAACCTGTCCGGGCAAGCATAGAGACATTCGGCGGAACTCCTAAAAAAGACGAAAAACCGGAAAAGAAAATTGTCCATTACAGCGAGTTCCGGACAGCGCTTTCGCCTTTCGAAACAAAAGGGGGCGGGGAATTAAAAAAAGAACCTGAGCTAGAAAAAAAACCGGAGATTAAAACCGAGAATCCAAAAAGTTTACAGGAAAAAATTCAAGAGATTGTGGCCGAAACAAAAAACGAAAAACCAGATTTCGTCCAACCGCGCCTGGATGGCAACATAATTGATTTAAGAAATAATCACGATTTACCCCGTTAGAAAACACCCATGATTTACACTTATGTTATCCAAAGCAAAAAAGATAGAAAATGGTATACGGGTTCTACCAATGATCTACGGAAACGCTTCAGGCTACATAACCAAAATAAAATATTGTCCACCAAAGGTCGGGGACCGTTTGCTCTAATTTATTACGAGGCCTGTCTAAATGATCATGATGCAAGAGTCAGAGAAAAATACCTCAAAAGCGGCATGGGCAAACGTTACTTAAGGAACCGCCTGAAGCGTTTCCTTTTTCTAACGGGGTGAACTTCCAAGTTCCGCAATTTATCGAACAAGAAGCAAAAATCGTCGGCTTTCTTACACTAAAGCAGTTTCTTTATTTTGCCGCAGCCGGCATTATAAGTTTTATCGCCTTTCAAATCTTCAGCCCGTTTTTTTGGTTTTTTATAACTCTAGTTGTCGGCGTTTTGGCGATCGCCGCCGCCTTTGTTAAAATAAACGGCCAAAACCTGCCCCAAATTTTAAAATCGGCCCTGAACTACTTTTGGCAGCCAAGAACATTCACCTGGCAAAGAATAACGCCTCAAACAACCTTGGACGTTTCGGAAGTGGAAAAAATAGAAGCGATGCGAAAAAATATCAGCGTCCAGGAAAAACTCAAATCGGTTGCCTTAAACATCGCCACCGGAAAGATTTTATCGGCAAAACAGAGACAAAACCAAGCAGGCGAACGTTTTCAGGTCGTCACCTATGTGACCGGCGAGAAAAAAATGGCCAAACGAGTCGACTACTAATTCCCGAATAATTCGATAAAATAAATACATGCCCGAACCAACAAAACCCAGCCAACAATTCGTTGAAATTAAAGAGATAAAAGACGGCGTCGTACATCTTAAAAGCGGCGGACTTCGCAAAATTTTGATTTTGAGTGGCGTGAATTTCGATTTAAAATCGGAGGCCGAACAAACGCTTATTCTAAACGGCTTTCAAAATTTCCTAAATACGCTTGATTTTCCGATCCAGCTTTTTATTCACTCCCGCAAAACAAACATTGACCTTTACTTGGAAAAAATCGAAACAAGAAAACAAGAAGAAGAAAACGAACTTCTAAAAATTCAAATCGAGGAATACGTACAGTTTATCCGTTCTTTTGTTGAACAAAATGCTATTATCAGCAAAACTTTTTTTGTTATCATCCCCTACGATTCGCTCACGCTTCCCTCACAACCCAAAGGAATCTTGAGTTTGTTCAAACGAACAAAAACCACCCCCAAAGAAGCCG
>CAYIEJ010000017.1:0-8900 GCA_964362455.1 uncultured Candidatus Saccharibacteria bacterium
AACCGGCGATGTTTTTTTGGATTTATGCGCTGGTGGCCATATTAAAAACACCGGCATAATAAATCCAGAGAGCTTTAAACTGACTCATGTTGCCGGGGCTTATTGGCGCGGTGATGAAAAAAACCCGCAACTTCAGAGAATTTATGGTATTGCATTTCAGAACAAGAAAGAACTTGAAGAGTATTTAAGGCGAACCGAAGAAGCCAAAAAGCGCGACCATAGAAAATTGGGCGTCGAATTGGATCTTTTTACTTTTTCGGAGTTAGTCGGCGCCGGCCTGCCTTTATGGACGCCGAAAGGCACTTTAATCCGGGATCTTCTTGATAATTTCGTCTGGCAACTGCGTGAAGAACGCGGTTATGCGCGGGTTGATATCCCCCATCTTACCAAAAAAGATTTATACGAAAAAAGCGGCCATTGGGAAAAATTTAAAGACGAACTCTTTCAAATCAAAACTCGCGAAGGCCACATGCTTGCTTTAAAACCAATGAACTGTCCGCACCACATTCAAATTTATAATCGGAGGAAATGGAGTTATAGAGAATTGCCGCAAAGATACGCTTCAACAACAAAAGTTTACCGCGATGAACAAACTGGCGAGCTTGGCGGCTTGGCGCGCGTCCGAGCCATTACCCAAGACGACGCTCATGTGTTTTGCCGTAAATCACAGGTCAAAACCGAAATGAACAAAATCTGGGATATTGTCCAAAATTTCTACGGCGCGTTTGGTCTTGAGCTTAAAATCCATCTTTCGCTCCGCGATCCGAAACAGCCGAAAAAATATCTTGGCTCGCCAAAAATCTGGAATGACGCGGAAGATCAACTTCGTGAGGTCGCGAAAAACCGTAAAGTAAAAACTTTTGAATCAGTTGGCGAAGCCAATTTTTATGGACCGAAAATTGATTTTATGGCAAAAGATTCGCTTGGGCGCGAATGGCAAGTGGCAACCATCCAGCTTGATATGAATATGCCGGAAAGATTTAATCTCGCTTGCGTTGACGAAAAAGGCAAACCAGAGCGAGTGGTAATGATCCACGCGGCAATCATGGGTTCAATTGAAAGATTTGTGTCGGTTTTGATTGAACATTTTGCCGGAGCTTTTCCGCTGTGGCTTGCCCCGGTTCAAATTACAATATTGCCGGTCAGCGAAAAATTTATGGTTTACGGAAAAAAGATTTTTGAAATTTTAAAAAGAGAAGGATTCCGCGTTGAATTGAATGACGCCAACGAAACATTGGGCAAAAGAATTCGCGAAGCCGAACTTCAAAAAATTCCGTATATCTTAGTAGTCGGCGAAAAGGAGAAAAAAAACAAAACATTAAATGTCCGGCATTTTGGGCGCGGTCAGGAAGGCGAAATTGAAATAACAAAGTTCATTCAAAAACTTAAAAAAGAAATAGGACAAAAGATTATATGATTGGCTACCTTATTTTAGCTATCTTCACTTTCTAACATATGTTAGAAAGTGAAGACAGTTGAATTTTTAAAAAGGCCCCGCCTATAAAAGCGCGGGGCCATACTACTCTGAAGGGGAGGTTAGTTCACGGAAGCGCAGAGATGAACCCTGCGGTTCACGGTCACGCCCGGCGGGTGCTCCCGGACGTGGAGCACGAAGTGGCCGTTCTTGCGGGCGAGAATCTCGCAGAGACGCTCGCCGTGCTTGTTGGAATGATAGGTCACGAACTTCTTCGGCGCCGGCGACTGGGACTTCGGCGACTTCTTGATGTTCAGGATGAAAGCAACGACGAAGATCGCGACCACCACCACAGAAGAGATAAGATCCAACATGACAGACACTCCTTTCTGTCCGTCCTTGGAGGGACAATGAATGAAAACGTTATGCTAGTTCTATCGGCGCACCATCAGATAATTCCCGATAGCCATAAAACCCAGACCAACACACATGCGCTCGATCGATTCGAGAGAAACATGCCTAAACTGCCCTTCAAGCCACATGATGGCACCAGCAATAAAGACAATCTTCGCAGCCCCCAAAAAAATGCGAGACATCACGTTCACCTCCTTCCCAACTTGTAAATGTGCTGAATCTATCTACAATTAAGCCGTTATCCCAGCTTAACTCAATAAGTATAGCATATGTCTTATAAAAAGTCAATACTCGCTATTTTGGGTCCAACTGCGAGCGGGAAATCAGATTTAGCAGTCAAAATTGCCCTTCGGCTAAACTCAGGGCAGGTCAAAAGATTATATGGATTAAATGGAGCGGAAATAATTTCGGCTGATTCTAGACAAATTTATAAAGGATTGGATATTGGCTCGGGAAAAGTTGAAGGCAAATGGCGGATGGCAAATGGCAAGGGGCAAAAAGCAAATAACAAATTAGTATTTTTATACAAAAATATCCCTCATCATCTACTTAATGTAGCCAATCCAAAAAGAACTTTTACTGTTACGAAATACCAAAAACTGGCGCGAGTGGCGATTCAAAAAATCTGGCAACGCAATAAACTACCAATTATCTGCGGCGGGACCGGATTTTATATTGATGCCCTGATTAATGATTCTAAACTGCCCGATGTAAAACCCGACCGAAAATTGCGAAAAGAATTAGAGAAAAAAACAACCGCAGAACTCTTTTTTCAACTCAAAAAATTAGACCCCCGACGCGCGAAAAACATTGACGCTCATAATCGACGCCGTTTAGTTCGGGCATTGGAAATAATTTTAAAAACAGGAAAGCCCGTCCCTCTTATACCCCATATTCGCTCGCCTCGCTGGAGCATCGGCGAAGCGGGCGCGAATAAGGGATATAACCCCGATATTCTTAAAATCGGTATTATGCCGCCGACTGATGAACTGCGGCACAGAATTAAAAAACGGTTACTCAAAAGATTGAGGGGAGGAATGATTACCGAAGTCAAAAAACTTCACGCCTCTGGCTTATCATGGCAAAAATTGGATAATTTCGGACTTGAATACCGTTACATAAGCCGATATCTTCGCGGGAATATAACAAAAGAAGAAATGATAAAAACTTTGGAGAATGAAATTTGGCACTATGCCAAACGCCAAATGACGTGGTTCAAACGAGACGAACGAATTTGTTGGATTAAAAACCAAAAAGAAGCGATGAAATTGGCCGGTAATTTCCTCAAAAACTAAATCACTCAAAAACCAGCATATGTTAAGTTTTGAGTGAATCTATTTTTATTATTGCAAATTTTTTATAAATAATTCTTTCAGCGCATTCGGTTCTCCCCTACCTTTTAGTTTCGCCATTGCTTTGCCAATTAAAAACTGAATACTTGCCTCCTTGCCTTTTTTATAATCTGAAACCGCGTTCGGATTTTCCTCTATTATTTCTTTTACGATCTTGATGAGCTCATCTTCATTGCTTATAAGCTTATGTCCGCTTTCTTTAACGATTTCTTCCGGATCAAGCCCGGTTTCAACCATTTTAATTAAAGTATCTTTCGCCATTCGGCTTGATAGCTCACCTTTATTAATCAAAAAAATTAAATGCGCCAAATGTTCCGGCGTGGTTTTGAGATTTTGAAAATTAATTTGCTTTTGATTCATAATCCCCCGTAAATCGCTGGTTAAATAATTATAGAGAAGTTTAAAATTTTGCGCCGAATCTTCATAAGTTTTTAATTCCGAAACAGCGGATTCATAATAATCTGCAACTACCTTATCCTCAATTAAAACCTCAACTTGCTCGCGGGATAAACCAAATTCTTTAATGAAACGGCTCCGTTTGGCCTCCGGCAATTCGGGAATTTCAAGCTTTAATGACTCAATATTTATTTCATCGATAGGCGGCCCGCCCGTTGAAACGGGCGAGGCTCGCCCATCCACACTAATATGGATGGGCGGCAAATCCGGTTCGGGGAAATAACGATAATCGTGTGAAGATTCTTTCGTGCGCTGGCTTTCGGTTATCCCCTTTTTATCGTTCCAGCCCCGCGTTTCTTGAATGATTTCACCGCCTTCTTTTGCCGCCTTTTCTTGCCGCTTCAATTCATATTCAATTGCGCCAAAAACCGCCTTGAATGAATTAATGTTTTTAACCTCTACTTTCGTTCCAAGTTCCTTGCTCTTTGCGCTTTGCTCTTTGCTTATGGAAATGTTTGCTTCAACGCGGAGTTGGCCTTTTTCCATATCGCCGCCGGAAATATCCAAATAACGGAGAATTAACTGAAGCTCTTTTGCAAAATTAACGGCTTCTTCGGCGCTTTTAATATCCGGTTCTGTTACAAGTTCCATTAAAGGCACACCGGCGCGATTGAAATCAACCAAACTGTAATTAGTAATTGGTAATTGGTAATTAGGAATTGAGTGTAACAACCTGCCAGTATCTTCTTCTAAATGGATGCGGCGGATTCTTATATTGTTCAATGTACCGCCCTCAACAAGCGGATGTTCATATTGCGAAATTTGATAACCTTTGGGCAAGTCGGGATAAAAATAACTTTTTCTGTCAAAATGCGATTCACGCGTAATTTTACCCTTAAGCGCCATGCCAAGTTTTAAAACGGCGTCTACGGCTTTTTTATTTATGACCGGCAATGTTCCGGGATGACCCAAACAAATTGGACAAACATTCACATTCGGTTTTTTTTCGTCGGGATTATTCAAACAAGCACAAAACATTTTTGTCCGAGTCTTCAACTCTACGTGCACCTCTAAACCGATTGTTGGTTTAAATGACATTAGTTTTATGATAGCAAAATTTCCCAAATTGCGTAAGAAAAACTGCCGACTTTTCTAAGCATTTGGCACAAAATAAAACAATGTCGGGGAGGATTAATCGGTTATCTCAATCCCCATATTGCGGGCAGTACCGGCAATAATTTTTTCCGCCGCGTCAACGCTTTCAGTATTTAAATCAATCATCTTTTTCTCGGCGATTTTTCGCAAATCGCTCTTCGTGATTTTACCTACTTTCTGCTTATTAGGAACGCCAGAACCTTTTTCAATGCCTGCCGCTCCAGAGGAGCGAGCCTCGCCTATTGGGCGGGCCGCTTTTCGAAGCAGGGCCGAGGCGGGCGGTGTTTTTAATTTAAAATCAAAAGTCCGGTCCTGATAAATCGTGATTTCAGCCGGGACAATATCGCCTGTCATCTCTTTGGTCGCTTCATTAAATTGCTGACAAAAAGCGCCGATGTTTACGCCGTGCTGACCCAAAGCCGGTCCGATTGGCGGCGCAGGATTCGCCTGTCCGGCCGGAATTTGAAGTTTTAATACTGTTTTAATTGGTTTTGCCATAATTGTTGAATTTTTCAACCAAGACCTTAAATTCTTTGCACTTGTAGCGGATCTAATTCGACTACTGTATCGCGCCCGAAAATCGGAACCAGAACCTTAATCTTTCCTCGATCTTCGTCAATTTCCGCAACTTTCCCCTCTTGGTCTTTAAAAGGGCCGTCAATTATCTTGATAACCGAATTGATTTTTAATTCAAATTTAAATTTCGGTTCTTTTTCTCCCATCCGCATCATTAAATCGTCAACTTCTTCTTTTGAAAGCGGCGTCGGCGTAGCGGCATTCGCGCCCACAAAACCGGTCACGCGCGGCGTGTTCCTGACCACCCCCCAGGAATCATGATCCAAAACCATTTCCACCAAAACATAGCCCGGATAAATTTTTTCTTCAACTGTCTGGCGTTTACCGTCTTTAATTTTTATTTTTACCTCTTTAGGAACAATCACATTAAAAATTTTATCGGTCATGGCGAGTGATTCCACGCGTTGCTTTAAATAACGGGCAACCGCGTCTTCGTAGCCGGAATAAGTATGAACCGCATACCAACATCTTTCGGTTTTCGGATTTTTTAGTTCTTCTTTCATATTTTATAAAATTGCCCGCTCCAAAATTTGAAAAAATATAAAATCCAAGAGACCCAAAAATAACGCCAAGGCAATCGACAAAAAGATAACGAAAAGCGTATAGCGGGTTGTTTCTTTTCGACTCGGCCAATTAACTCTTTTAAACTCTAAACGCGATTCTTGAAGAAATATCTTTATTTTTTGGAACATGCTGATTTTATTTACGAACGGAGTAAGCAACCATAAAATTGAGCACCCCGCACGTATTTTACAAATAGAACTTTATCAAAGAAAACAAAAATTGTCCAGAATAGCTTCATAATTTAATAACCGACTCCTTTAGTAAAATATGTGCGGGGTATTAGGTTTGCTAGAAAAATTTTCTGCGCCTACGGCTTGAAAATGTTTAGCAATTCCTATATATCCAAATTTTTAACCGCCATCGCGTGCGCCTGAATGAAATTTTTTCTCGGTTCAACCGCTTCGCCCATGAGAATGTCGAAAAGTTTGTCGGCCTGAACCGCATCATCAACCATAACCTGCTTTAAAACCCTTTGCGCCGGATCCATTGTCGTTTCCCAAAGCTGTGTCGGATTCATCTCACCCAAACCTTTATAACGTTGGATGTTTACGCCGCTTCCGCCGCCCATTTCCTTGAGGTTTTTTTCTTTTTCTTGATCAGAATAAACGTATCGGATATCCTTGGCTTTTTGAAGCCGATAAAGTGGCGGCTGTGCGATATAAAGATAGCCCTCCTCAATTAATTTCGGAAAATAGCGGTAAAAAAGCGTTAAGAGCAAAGTGCGAATGTGGGCGCCGTCAACATCGGCATCGGTCATTAAAACAATTTTATGATATCGCAATTTCGTGATGTCGAAATTTTCGGAAATGGCCGCGCCCAAAGCAATAACCAAAGCCCTGATTTCCTTATTCAAAAGCATTTTATCAATCCGGGCTTTTTCAACATTTAAGATTTTACCTTTAAGCGGCAAAATAGCCTGAGTCCGTCGGTCGCGGCCGGATTTCGCGCTACCGCCGGCGCTATCACCCTCTACTATAAAAAGTTCTGATTCTTCCGGCTTACGTGTACTGCAATCGGCTAATTTGCCCGGCAAAGTTAATCCTTCCAACGCGCCTTTTCTAAGAACCGTTTCCTTCGCGGCTTTTGCGGCCTTTCTCGCTTTTGCCGCTAACAAGTTTTTCTCAATAATTTTGCGGGCGTCCGCCGAATATCTTTCTAAAAATTCTTTAAGGGCATCAGCGACCACCGCTTCAACGGCCGTGCGGGCGTCTGGATTACCCAAACGCGCTTTGGTCTGTCCCTCAAACTGCGGCTCCCGTATTTTAATTGAAACCACAGCGATTAAACCTTCCCGAACGTCATCACCGGTTAAATTATCTTCCGAATCTTTAAGATAACTCTCCTTTCTTGCGTAATCATTTAAGGTTCTTGTGAGCGCCGAACGAAAACCGGTCAAATGCGTGCCGCCATCGGGCGTATAGATATTATTTGCGAAACTCATTTCTGCGTTTTCAATATCGTCCAGATATAAAAAAGTTGCTTCCACATCAATATCCTCCGATTGCTTGTGGATGTAAAAAGGCCGCTCTTGAACTGCGGTTTGGGCGCCAATTAAATAATAAATAAAAGAGCTTAAACCGCCGTCAAAGTAATAGCCGTAATAAAAAGGTTCTTCGCCGCGCTCGTCAAAAATTTCTAACCGAACGCCTTTTGTTAAATAGGCCTGCTGGCGAAAGTGATCCAAGATTTTCTTCAAATCAAATTCAATCTTCTGAAAAATCTGCGGGTCGGGGTCGAAAATAACTTTTGTGCCGGTTTGATTGCATTTACCGGCCCTTTTTACCTTGTATTTTGGAATTCCTTTTTCGTATTCTTGAACGTATAACTCGCCGTCGCGGCAAACTTCGGCTTTCATCCATTTTGATAACGCGCAGACGACGCTCACCCCCACTCCGTGCAGGCCGCCTGAAACTTTATAGGACTCGCCGCCGAATTTGCCGCCGGCATGAAGCGTAGTCATTACTGTTTCGCGAGCCGATTTTTTTGTCTGCGGATGAATATCAACCGGAATGCCCCGACCATCATCGGTTACGGCAACCCGATTATTTTTGAAAATCTCAACTTTAATATTTTTGGCAAACCCGGCCATTGCCTCGTCAATAGAATTATCAACACATTCCCAAACCAAATGATGCAGACCGTCGGTGCCGGTCGAACCGATATACATGCCGGGCCGCTTCCGCACCGGCTCCAATCCTTCCAAGACATATATATCCTTTGCTTCGTAGGACGAATTTTGATTATTTTTTTCCTCTTTTTTCATGGTGAATTTGAACAAAAAAACCCAACGCGGGTATTCTTATTGTATCAAATTTTTTGCTTAAAAACAAGCAAAAAGTATTGAAAAAACCGAGCAAAACCGCCTTATAATCAAAAGGAAATCCCCACCCGAAACTGATTTCAGGTGGGGATATTAAGGCGTCTGTTACGACGCCTTCTGATATGAAGACTCTCGCCAAGAAGATACTTATTGCCATCCATTTGCCGCAATTCGGAAATAGTGTGGTGTTTTCTATAAAAATTCTGATAATAACAATTCTCACAGCCAACAAGACCGGCGTACTGAAAATGAACCGGCTTAATTTTCTGACAAAAAGAACATTGTTCCGCAGGCGGCTTGTAAAGCTTCTTATGATGGCAACTTAGACAAACCAATTCTTTGGTCTTGCGTGATTGATGAACAATCTTCCAATTGCTACATATACTGCACTTACCGATCACGCTTTCGTCTCCTTTCTTTTTATTTTTTAAAAACCCATCTTGGGTACTACTATTTCTATAATAGCACGATTTTCAAAATGTTAAATTCTGACATACCGTCTTTGAAATAGCGCGAATTGTTTTTCCTCACCGCGCTATACCATGGTATAGCACTTATATATTATGCTTTTTAAAAAATACTCCGCTACACCTTTTGTCCGCGGATGACAGTTTTCCCGATTTTTCCAAAATCTTTGATTTTGTGAAAATCGAGGATCCTCGATTTTGTAATCATTGCTTCACGACGAACAAAATCGGGACAAGTTTTT
>CAYIEJ010000018.1:0-8829 GCA_964362455.1 uncultured Candidatus Saccharibacteria bacterium
CTTCGCCAACGGGCACGAAATTGGTGTCATAAAGAAGGATATCGGCGGCCATTAATACCGGATAGTCGAATAGTCCGACGTTTATGTTTTGCGGCGCAATGTCTGATTTTTCCTTAAATTGCACCATTCGTTTCAATTCGCCAAACGGTGTCATTGTATTTAAAACCCAGGCGAGTTCGCTGTGCGCCGGAATTTCTGATTGTTGGAAAATTATTGATTTTTTTGGGTTAAGACCGGCGGCTAAGTAATCGGCGGCCAGATCCAAGACCTGTTTTGTTTTTTCAGCCGGAGTGAAATTCTCGGTTAACGAATGGAGATCAGCAATAAAAAAGTAGCATTCATAATTGTTTGAATTTTGGAGGTCAACGAAATTTTTCAAAGCTCCGAGATAGTTTCCGATGTGGAGGTTGCCTGTCGGTTGAATACCCGAAATTAATCTGGGTTTCGTCATTATTGTTTAGATCTCAATGATGACCGGGAGAATCATAGGCCTGCGTTTTGTTTTAGTATACAAAAATTGGCCAATTTGGTCGCGAATCAATGATTTAATGTAATCTGCGTCAAGCGGTTGATAGCGAGGGATTCTGCCGACGATGCCACGGATTTTTCGGCGAATATCGTTTAAAAGCTCCTGATTTTCCTTTAGATAAATAAAACCGCGTGAAATAATGTCCGGATTTTTCAGAATTCTGCCGTTTTCGCGGCTGATTGAAGTAATAACAACAACCATCCCTTCCTGGGCGAGCGTGCGGCGGTCGCGGAGCACGACTTCACCCACATCGCCCACGCCTAAGCCATCAACCATAACGTAGTAGGCCGGCACTTCTTCGTTTGTGATCTTAACCGAATTTTTCCGCATTTCCACGACCAGTCCGTTATCGGTTAAAATCGTTTCTTCCGGTTTTAGGTTTAACGCTTCTTCTGCAAGTTTGGCGTTCCGCCAGCGCATAAAGTAGTAACCATGAATAGGCAGGAAAAATTTCGGTTTCACCGATTTCATCACGGTTTTCAATTCTTCCTGCGGCGCGTGGCCGGAAGAATGAATATCAAGCATTTTGTAGTGGTAAATGATTGCGCCTTGCCGTGCAAGATTATCTTTTAAATTCTGAACGCTTCTTTCATTGCCGGGCACAATTGAGGAAGAAAGAACAACCGTATCGCCTGGTTTTATACGAATGTGCTGGTGTTCGCCGTTCGCGATTCGCATTAAGCTCGCGTTGGGTTCGCCTTGGGCGCCGGTTGAAAGAATGAGAAGTTTTTCATCGTTAGTTTTGTTTATTTCTTCAAGGGGGATAAGCGTTCCCTTTTGAATTTTTAAATAATTTAAATTTTGGGCGATTTGAACGTTGGTTTTCATTGATAGGCCGCTGATTGCCACTCTTCGGCCCAATTTTTCGGCAAGTTTGATTATTTCTCCCAAACGATCCAAAAGCGAGGCGAAGGTGCCGACAATAATTCTGCCTTCAGCGTTTTTAAAAATTTTCTCAAGTTCTTTTTCAACGATTCGTTCGGAAACGGAAAAACCTAGCGTTTCGGCGCCGGTTGAATCAAGCATTAAAGTGTGGATGTCTTGCTTGCCAACCCATTCCCAAGTTTCCAAGCCTCGCGGATTGCCGTCATTGTCATAATCAAATTTGAATTCGCCGGGATGGACGATTTTTCCAATCGGTGTATGAAGAATAATGCCCACACCCTCGGGAATGTTGTGAATTACGCCAAAAAACTTTGCGGTGAAGTGTTCTCCCAATCTTCGTTCATCACCGTCTTTAATAATGTCAAAAAGAGGTTTAGGCGAGTTCGGAAAATCTTCCTGCCGCCGCATTATAATTTCTTTGCTGAGTTGAGTGGTATAGATGGGTGGGTTTCCCAATTTACCCAAAATATAAGGGAGGCCGCCGATGTGGTCGTAGTGGGCGTGGGTGATAATAAGTCCTTTTATGTTTTTTTTCTTAGCTTCTAAATAAGAAACGTTGGGAATTATATAATCAATGCCGGGCGTTTCTTCTTCCGGGAATTGGAGGCCGGCGTCAATAATTAAGATTTCATCTTTGTATTCAAAAAACATCATGTTGCGGCCGATTTCTTCTAAACCACCGAGCGCAACAAAACGAACCGGCGTTTCTTTTTCCTTTGGACCAGTTTTCTCTGAAACTTTTCGCGGTGTCCGAGTTGTTCTCATCATTTTTGTCATTAACGATTTGTGTGTTTCTATTTGTGGGCGGGGAGGGATTTGAACCCTCAAGCCTTGCGGCATACGGCCCTGAACCGTACGTGTCTGCCAATTTCACCACCCGCCCGCCGGCGTTTTTAGTTAATCTTTTTTAATTCGTCTATAAGCCGAGTTTTTCTCGGGTCTATTTTTTTTAATTTTGAAAGATAAAGGCTCGCAAAGTGGGACAGGATAATAGCGTTCCATGTTTTCTGTTCTTTGTTTTTACCCGTTAAACTTATTGTTTGGTTTTGGATTTTATGTTTTTTAAGGATTTTTTGGACCGCCTCCGCTTTTTTAATAATTTTCTGATCGGCTTCGGAATCCTTTAAAAATAAAGCGATAAAATTTTTTGACGATTTATCTTCAAAGCCCGTTATTTCATTATGCGCCATTTCCGGAATTGTGTTCGTAAAAGCTAACTGTTTTGCTGTTTCGTTGAGGTTGGTTTTCCAAATGTAACCCAAATGAGTGTTGTCTGGGTCGGTATAAATCAGGGGAATTTTGCCCTTGATAATCCGCGCAAGTTTTTTACCTTGAGTTTTTAGTTTTTCAGGATTTAAATTATTTAAATCTCTTATTTTAATAGAAGGAAGAATGAATTTAAGAAGTTTAAGAACGCTGTAGTAAGTGTAGCCCAAGGATTCTCTTGCTGTCAAGCCCTGGGCCGGGAAGGTTATAAGGGGCAATGCGTTTTTTTCGCCAAGCTTTTTAAGCAAACCGTTGGTTGTAACTAAAGCCACGTTCTTTTTTCGGGACGTAAGAAGTTTTTTGAGGCCGGAAATTGTTTCTTCGGTATTGCCGGAGAAAGAAACAAAAATAAACAAAGGTTTTTTGAAGTTCGTTAGCGGTAAGCCGTAATTTTTCCAAGCAATAATCGGTATTTTTAGGTTAATTGCCGGCGCGAGCCCTTGGAGAAGATCGCCCGCGAGCCCCGAACCGCCCATGCCGGTAAGAACAATGCTATCGGGTTTGATTTTAGAAAGACCTCGCTGGTTTTTAATTGTTAAATTTCCAACCGAGAGTTGTTTGTTGAATTCCGAGAGAAATTTTTCGTACGAACTCATTTTTATTTTATAATACGGGCGCTTGAGATGTACCATTCATGGACATTATTGAATCGATCGGTCGGGGTTACTAAAAACCTTTCTTCACCTTCGCTTGCCCGAAAACCCTTTAAGCTTTCGCTGTGGATATAACTGTAGGGCATGGAAAAAAGAAAGATCGCCGGCGAGTCACCCAAGATTAGAGTTTCAGCCTCTTTAAGAAAACTTAACTGATTCTCTTTTTCGTCGGTTTGGCGGATGTTTTCAAGTAGGGTGTCGAGTTTCATGTTTTGGTAGAGCGCTAAATTTAGACCCGGATAAAAGCGTTCCGATGAGTGCCAAAAAGGAAAAAGGTCAATTGGATTTTCCAAAATATTGCCGAATAAAATCATTTCGTAGTTGCTGGTTTTAATCACATCGTTTAGAAGCTCTTCCGGATTCAGAAAAAAAAGATTCACTTGATCCACGCCGGCATCAAGCCAAGCTTTTTTTATAAATTTAGCGGTTTTTTCCAAAAATTCAATTTTAGGAACAATTAAGTTGAGTTCTATTTTTTCTTCGCCTAAAGATTCAATCTTTGTTTTGGCTTCGTCCGGGTTATAGGGAATGTTTTGGCCGGATTCCCAATTTTTAAATTCTTGAAGCACCGGGCTTGGCGCGTTTTTGATTGCATCGTTTCCTAATTCTTCGATCAGCCGGTTTTTGTCGATTGCAGCGGTTAGGGCATAACGCAAATCAAATTTCTTTAAAGCCGGATTAATGTTTTGGTTGAAGAAAATCGCATAGTAACGGGGCATTGTTACTTTCTCAATTGTTATTTTTGAAGAGCTAATGAGGTTTTTGTCTATCGGCAACAAGTTGCCAAAGCCGTTTATTTCCCGCATTTTTAATGCTTCTAAAAGGTCTGCGTTATTTTCATAAAACTTGAAGTAAAAATCGCCGATGAAGGGTTTTGTATTATGGTAATTTTCGTTTCTGACAAGATGATATTGGGTTATAAATCCGTCTTTTCTTTTTGACAAGCCGTCAAAACGGTAAGGGCCGCTACCTACGGGCTCAAGATTATAAGTTGATAACCTTAGGTTCGCAGCCGGAATACTGCCGAAGATGTGCTTGGGGATAATTGGCAGACGCTTTAAATTGTTGGGGAAGAATGTGTAAGGCGCGGGCAGTGTGAATTGGATTTGAAGCTCGCTGATTCGTTCTGTAACAACGCCTTGCCAGCTTTTTGCAAACGGCGAGCGCGTTTCCGGGTCTTGGGCGGTTTTAATTGTAAAAATTACATCATTGCTCGTGAGAGGTTCGCCATCTTCCCAGCGCAGATCTTCTTTGAGTTTCAAAAGGTAAACCTTACCGTCTTCGGCTGTTTCATAAGTGTTAATCAAATCAAAAAGACGGCTGTAGATTAAAGCGCTGATATCTTGATCGGTTTGGTTTGCCGAGATAATCGGGTTTACGGCAATGGGCTGGCCGATAATGCCTTCGCGATATACGCCGCCCGAAACAGGTACGAATTCGCTGTTTTCTTGAACAGCTAAGGCAAAACGCCCGAGAGAACTGATGAGTAAAACAGCAAGCAAGACGATTAAATATTTTCGCTCTTTTAAGGAAAGAGCCCGCAGGATCGCTTTGAGAAAAATCATTGGCGAAATTAAATAACGAGAAGATTTAAAATTGCGAGACCGGCAAAAATTATGGCCGCGACAATTGTTCCTTTATAAATAACTTTTTCTAAACCCCGTCTTGTTTGGTACGGCGTGCCGCCACCGCCGCCAAAAATACCCGATAAGCCGCTTGAGCGTTCTTGAATTAAAATTAAAACAATTAAAATTATTGAAATAATAACTTGGGCAATAGTAATCATTTTTTATAAATAGATTTCGCTCCTAAGTTAATTAAAATGTTTGCGGCACTTACGATCAAAGTTCCTAAGAGAAGCGGTTTTGTTCCTTCTATTGTAAGCGGTAAGCTCCATAAGTCAAGAAGATAAAGCGAAATCGCGTTTATCACTATTAAAAATAATCCAAAAGTTAAAACTATAAGCGGCCCCAGGAGTAGTTTTAAAATCGGCCGGACAAAGGTATTGATCAAAGTTAAAATTATGGCGGCAATCAAGAGTTCAATAAAACCGCCGTTCAAAATAAAGCCCTTTATAAAATAGCCGGCCGCCAAAATCGCAACCGCATTGGCAAAAATATGGAAAATAAACCTGCCGATAAACCGCACCTATTTATTTTAACATCTTTAATGAATAAAAAAGGCCCCCGCTCCGCCAACTGGGCGGATGCGGGGGAGTCCTAAGTTGCCTCTCGCGCTTGGACTAGGGTGCGAGGAGCGCCCTGTTTTCGTCGGGTGCCCGGGCACCGACATACCCGACGTCGTCCTGTTTCCATTTTATGGCAGTTTCGTGGCCTGGACGATTCAGCCACGAAGAAAACGAGTAGAGCTTTTTCTGGTCAACTCCACAGACCCCTAGAGTTTCCAGACAGGACCTTCGCCTAAAGCGAGGGCGCAGCCCCGAGTTTCCAAAAGCGTTTAAGCTATCTCTCTTTCCCCCGGTGGCCAACTAGGAGAGGAGAAGCTGGGAACACCAGCTTATCGCTTTTCGCTCTGTTGCCCCTAAAAAGGCTTGGGTCTCGTGAAACCTGACCAGCGGTCCTCGCGGAGCCGTTGGATTTTTTGTGGGGAGGGTCAGCATTCTTTTTAAGCGTTGACCGCCAGCCTAAGCTGGGTTGGCCTTTTCGCCCATGCGGTCTTGTAAGTTGCTAACCCCCCCATGTATTTCAAAGGAATGTGCTTTGCAATCTGGTAGGCACCAGACCGGTAAGGAAAGCATCGTGGGAAAGTCATGATGCTTCTGCTCAGCGCATTCCTTGAAAAAGTTGGCTTGGGCCGCTTTGAGATTTACGGATTTCTGCGACAGCCGAAGCGCTCGGCGAACACGTGAAACTTTAATGCCGCGGAAGCGCGCCTCTCCAGCTACTTATAGGCCCAAGCCAAACCGTTGTTTCGTTCTCAAAGAGCTGATGTCAGATTCGTCATCTAACTCTATAAGTATAGCACACTGTATATAAATGTCAATAGGGTAAAAGTATAGGTAAAATAAGGTTTTTTCTGTTTATAAAACAAGCCAAAAGCTAATTTCCTAAAAGCTAATTTCTAAATTAACTGTTCCAGCAAACTTTGTCCGGTCATTTCTTCGGGTTTAGGTAGATTCATTAATTCTAAAATCGTTGGCGCGACATCAGAAAGCATTCCAATTACGGGCAGGTTTTGTCTTTCCAGTATCGGATTTTTTTTCTGGTATTCTTTGGCAATCAAATAAAACGGCACCGGATTGATATCGTGTTTTGTTTGGGATTCGCCGGTTCGTAAATTTATTAAGGCCTCGGCATTGCCGTGGTCAGAAGTAATAATAAGGTTGTGGTTGTGGGTGAGCGCGCTTTTCATGAGCCGTTCTATTTCGCGGTCAACGGTTTTTATGGCCGCAAGTGTTGCTTCGTAATTGCCGGTGTGGGCAATCATATCGGGATTCGCGAAATTCACCAGAATAAAATCAAAACCGCCTTCGTTTAAGGCAATCAAGGCGCGGTCGGTAATTGCCTTAGCCATCATTTCCGGCCGTTCGTCATGATGAGCGACTCCAGCCGAAGGAATTAGAATCCGGTATTCGCCCGGGAACGGCTCTTTGCGCAAGCCGTTGAAAAAATATGTCACGTGGGCATATTTTTCGGTTTCGGCAATCCGAAGTTGAATTTTTTGGTTGTCAGCCAAGACTTCGCCTAAGGGGTTGGGAACATTTTCTGCTTTGAATGCCGCTGGCGCGGGGAATTTTTCTTGATACTCGGTCATTGTCGTGAGAAATAGGTTTGAGAATTTTTTAACGGTAAACTTGTTAAAATCCGGATTTATAAACGGTTCGGTAAGCTGAATCATTCTATCTTCTCTGAAATTAAAAAAGAGCACCGAGTCGTTGTCTTGAATCGGATGCGGTTCGTCAACAATGCTTGGCTGAATAAATTCATCGCTTAACCCATCTTCATAGGCGGTTTTGGTTATTTCTTCCAAGGTTTTTGGTTTTAAATTCGTATCGGTTAGGGTGAGGGCGCGGTAAGCGTTTTCAGTTCTTTCCCAGTGGCCGTCGCGATTCATGCCGTAGTAGCGGCCCATCAAGCTTGCAATTTTAACATCTTCCGCGTCTTTCAGTTTTTTAATTAATTTCATTGCCGACCGCGGCGCGCTGTCTCTGCCGTCCGTAAAGAGGTGAAGAAAAACGCGAGGGGAATTTTCACGTTTTGCCATTTGCAGCAAAGCGATTAAATGTTCAAAGGAGGCATGAACGCTACTTTCTGTTAAAAGGCCGACTAGGTGGACGACGGATTGATTTTCCCGCGCGTGCGCAAAAACTTTTTTTAGAGTTTCATTTTCAAAAAAATTCCCATCTTTAATGCTTTGGGAAATTTTGAGGAAATGCTGATAAAGCACTCTGCCGGCGCCGATTGTTAAGTGCCCTACTTCGCTGTTGCTTTCTTCTTCCCAGGGGAGGCCGACAGCTAAGCCCGAAGCCTGGAGCGCGCCAGAGGGGAAATTTTTCTCAATAAAATTTATTGCTTGCGGCCGGGTTTGATAGATTGGATTGCTTTCGTCAAGCTTACCGATGCCCCAACCGTCAAGAATCGCCAAGATACAGGTTTTTTTCACTAATTTATTTTAACCCAATCTCTTACCCTTCGCCATCAGCGAAAGATGAAAGATTGACAACTTCTCAAAATCCGCTTTATAATACTTAAACAAACCAAAACGTCGTTAACTCCGTTTGGAAAATTTACCCCGTTAGATCCTAAAAGCGCTGACATTCAGTCTTGAGATAAAGAAGGTATTTCATCAAAATTAAATAAAAGTTTCGTCTTTCGTGATAAGGATCTAACGGGGTTTACCAAAATGTCAGAATTAATAAAATATCTTTTCAATGTTTTTGGGAACCTCGTTCTTTGGGGAGGGGGTTTTTTAAATTTTCAAATCGGAGCGAAAAAAACAATAAATTTTTCAAACCTTTATGGATTCAAATTTTCTAATATTGATCGGTTTGGCGGTTGCGGCATTCGTGTTCGGTTACTTTCTGCGGAGAGAAACCGCGAAACGTTCTCAATCGTCTCTCGAGAGAAAAGTTCAAGAGCAGTTAGGGGCTGCTAAAGCCGAGGCCAAAGAAACCGTCGTCGCGGCAAAAGAAGAGGCGGCTTCAATTCTCGTTGAGGCCCAAAAAGAAGAAAAGGAACGCAAGCAGGAACTCCGTCGTTTGGAAGAGCGCCTCTTAAAAAAAGAGGACGGGCTTGAACATCGGGCTGGTGAACTTGAAAAACAATTTGAGCGCATAGAAGGGGAAACGGCGCGCGTCAAACAAGCGGAGAGCGAAATCAACGTTTTAAGAGAAAAAGCGGTGAAGGAGTTAGAAGAAGTTTCTGGTCTGACGCGTGAGGATGCGAAAAAGAAAATTTTTGAAGAACTTAAAGCGCTTCACGAGCAGGAACTTGTCGCTTTAATCAGTCGGTTGGAGCGGGAAAAACACGAGGCGGT
>CAYIEJ010000019.1:0-6156 GCA_964362455.1 uncultured Candidatus Saccharibacteria bacterium
TTGGATTCTCGGCGTTCTTCAATCGCTGACCGGCTTCTCGCAGAAACTCTTCTTGCCATTCATTGATGATTTTCTCAAACGTCTGACCCTCGCCACTTCGTAAAGCGCCGGCAAAAAAATCTTCTATGTCGGTTGTTTTTTCAATTAAAACTCCAAGGGTGGGCGGCATTTTCTCGGCGAGCGTTTCAACCAAACCCTTTGCCGCGCCAATCGCCATTTCAAATGACTGCGAATGGAAAATACTCTCTTCCGGTACTTTATCGGCCAAACGTTGAGCTAACTGCCGAAGCCAGGGATCAAACAGGCCGGTCATTGCGCTAAGCATTACCTTCTTATCCATCGCCCCCTCCTTTTTATAAAGTCAACTTGCTAAAAACAGTTCAGCACAATCAGCAAAAAAATTCAAATTTTAAAAAAGAAGCCCGCGAGATATTTCTATCTCACGGGCTCAAACCCTACCTTCTTTCGATTGAAACGGCGGCGATCCCCTCACTTCCGGTGAGACGAAAAATGCCGCGTTTCACGCCAACCCATTTCACTTCCTCGCCCCACCTAAATTTCGCGCGTGAACCGTCCCAAAATAACGCCTGCACCCAACCACTATCAGGTGGATCAATTCGATAGATGCTACCGGGCGGAGTGATCACTTGTCCAGACCATTTTGTTGAATGCAGCGGCACTTCAATCTGATCCACGCCATCGGGGAAAGTAAAACTTCCCGAACCCGATGTGGTGCCACGCTCAGCGAATGCGCGGGGAAACATAGAACGATAGCCTTTCTTTAACCAAGATTCTTGCTGAAGCTTCCTTGCGTCTTCTCGAGTAACCAGCCGCAACCCCTCGCCAGTAACCGGCGAATAATAAACCGGCATTATCTTGAATCCGCGGAGAGGTCCGCTTTTTACTGTAACCGAATCTGTAGAATAGTAATAAATCTTTCCTTCTTTTTCTGCATACCAAGCTTGGGCTCTGCCCGTTTTCTCGTCAAATAGCCGAGCGGGCTGATGATGATACCACCAACCCAAAAAAACAAGAATCACAAAGGATGCGGCGATTAATCCAGCCCTTACCGCTTTCTTGTCGCCCGGCAAAATGCCGGAGTACAAATTCCAAAGCGCGGGCACCAAAAAAGGGAGACCGAGAATCGCAACAATGACCCAGGCCCAACGATTCGAAACGCCAAGCTCACTCTGAACCCAGCCAGCGCCGCGGCTCAACCCCCAAAGAGCCAAACCATAGATAAGCGTAAGAACAAGAAGATTAAAGATTTTACTGATTAAGGGGTTTTCACTAGCGCCCTTAACCAGTTTATTAAACTCCTCCGTTGTCTTACGCCAACGCCAGATTACTATTCCAAGAACGATCGCAAGAAGGATCAGCGGCCAGGCAAGTTTAAGAAACGTGATAACTGGCCCAGCAATCCACCAAAGCAAAGCCAAAATCAGAAACCCGATACCGAGCGGTACCAAGTAACGACTAAGTGGGTGCATTGTTAACCCCTCCCAAGGAGCTTGTTAATTGCGCTCCCTACCCTTGAACCGACGTCTTCGCTTTCTCCAGGAGACGAACTCGCGGAACCTTTTTCTTTCTTTCCACTGCTTTCTTTGTGCTTCTTAGCAACTACGGTTTGAGCGATTTGCGCTACGGTTTCGGCGATTGTGCCGACAGCGCTAACCATTGCCGCTGGGTAATTATCCTTCAATGATGCAGCAAGCGCTGCGGCGGCTTCGCCACGCGCCTTTCCAAGCGCCTTAGTTCGCTCCGCTTCGCTCCAAACTTTCTCATCAAAATCATAAATTTCAAAATCTCTGACCGTGTAGCCATATCTACTAAACTCTTTCTTCAACATCTGTGTTGCTTTATCTTCAAGAGCAAGTTTGGCACTAACAAGATCGCTAAACGTATGCCCGCCAATAACTGTTCTTAGAGCAGAAAGTCCCAAAACCTCTGCCCGGTCTTTCATTTCTTCTACTGATAGCATAAGTACGCCCTTCATTCTGCTCGCCTTAAAGAAAACGCGACCCCTTACTACAATAGCCGTCTTATCTTTTGTATACATTTCACCGCTCACGTCTCTCTGCAACCAACTTGTGTTAACGCGTCTTATATCCCAAAAATGGGGAATAGTTAAGTACCAACCCGGTTTCAGTTCCGCAACGAATTTACCGCGCTTATACAACATTCCCACCTCGGGAGCCCTAACCTCATGGAGACAAGTGCCCACAAAAAGCATTGCCAAACCAAAAAGCGCAAAGCCCAACGGCGGCTTCAAAAAGGAAGCTCCGATACCCAAAACAATCAAGCCCCAAAAAAGAAACCAACTTACACGAAACGTCCGCAACTCCTGAGCCATTTCCTTTCCTCCTTTTTTCGGTTTATTGCCTCCATTACGAGGACGCTTCGCCCCAATTAACCTTTCGTAACAATCCACCAATTTATCGTTTTTCTCTCTGGTGGACTTCTCGCGCCTGCGCCTCTCGAACAAAAACGATACGGCGCCGCGCACAAAAGTTATCAAGCCAACGAAAATCCCCTCGGGTTCTATCGCATCCCCTGCTTCTTCCCGCCTTCTTCGAAGCCTCTCAAGAATTTCTTCGTCCCGGTTAGTTTTCGCAACCGCCGTCTTCAAAAGACGCCTGGGGTTTTCAAACGAGGTATTGACGTTCGATTTTTCAGCAATCAACTCGTTTTCTTTCGGCCATTCCGCTCCAGCCAACTTCTTCGGCACCGAAGGAATTTTAACAGGCGCCAAAACCAATTCGCGATAAAACATTACAGAAAGTCTTTCCCGAACGAAGAAAAGCAAAAACACGAATTGAAAGACGAGCGAAGAGAGAACTTCTCTCGCGCCGGAGACGAATGCCAAAACACGGACGCCGAAATGCCTCAAAGCTTCCGCTGTTCGCCTCCACGCTTTTTCTCTCTTAATCTGCTTCTTTTTCGCAAAAGCTTTCTCATAATTCCTTGTTTCCCGATTATACCGGATTCGTTGCACTAGAATTGGAATTCTATATATAAGATAAAAACCAGTTCCGGTTACAACCAAAAAACCGAACAGCACAACAACTATCACTGTTAAATCGTTCAACCTATTTACCTCCTGTCTCTTTTTGAGACGAAGTATTACAACTTATTGACAACGAACTATGCGAGACAATATCACATAAAAAGTAATTTGTCAAATGAAAATTTCAATGCTAATATATTTTAAAAGTCGAGGTGGCGAAACTGGCAGACGCGCAGGGTTTAGGACCCTGTGGGGTAAAACCCGTGGGAGTTCAATTCTCCCCCTCGACACAAGATGTTTAAAAAAATTAATCCGGCTCAATTTATAATTTACTTTTCGGTTTTATTTTTTGCCGTTACCTTAATCTACTTCGGCGTGGCCGCAGAAAAAATTGCTCCTCAATCGCAAGAGAACGTAATAACATATTATCTCGATCTGGCCTACACTCCATTCAAAAAAGCTTTTTTATGGTCGGTTGTCTTTGTTCTTTTGGCGTTAACTCTTCACCTTATTATTTTTTTCATTAATCTCTTCCGTAACCAAAAATCCCAGAAGTTGATTTCTGTCCGTCATGCTTTTAGAAAAATTTTTATCAAGTTTTTAATTGAGTCAAAAACCGCTCTCAAATTCGCTCTGCCGTCCCTCCTAAGTTTGTTCTTGCTCACCCTAACTTTGGGCAAAGCGAATCTTTTTAATAAATCGCGCCTGAAAGACGGGTTAATCGCCGAATTGGACCTCGGTTTAACCGGCAACTATCCCTTTTTTTCTCTTCACACCATTCAATATCCGAAATGGTTTATATATCTGGTGACCTTTTCTTTTTCTTACTTAGTTTTTTTTATGATAATTTTCGCTTTTTATATTTTCTATAAAAACGCGCGTGTTTTTAAAGAACTTACGGCAACTTTCTGCCTGGGCTTAGTTTTTATGTCAATTAGCTGGTTTGTTGTGCCGGTTTTAAGCCCGCAGGACCGTTATATTGATAACATATACAAACTGCCTGTGCCCGAAAAAATTTCTACGGCTCTTACCAATTATGAACCCCAAAAAGAGGTTGAGGTTTTTATGAAAAAAGTCCGCGAACGCAAAGAAAATTTAAAAGCGTTACCAACCTCAACCCTCCCGAGCGCCCATGTTTTTTGGGCTGTTATTTTCGGCTATTATCTCTACCTCGTGGACAAAAAATCGGCGTTTATTTTCACGCCGATTTTAGCTTTATCAAGTTTCGGCACCTTCTTTCTAGCACAGCATTACTTTATAGATATGCCGGCAGGCATTCTTTTCGCAATTTTTACAATTATCGCTGTCCGCTATTTTCTCCGCCGGGCGTGAAAAGCGCGATGGATTTCTCGCAATTCTTTATTCGTTATGTGGGTATAAATTTGGGTCGTTGAAATATTTGCGTGGCCCAAAAGTTCTTGAACGGCGCGGACATCAGCGCCGTTGATTAAAAGGTCAGTCGCGAAAGAATGACGAATTAGATGGGGGTGAATTTTTTTAGGAATGCCGGCTTCTCGCGCCCGAACATCCACCATTCTTTGAACCGCTCTTGGCGTAATTCGCCCGATCGCTTTATTGCTTTTATCCAAACTTAGAAAAAGCGCTCCTTCTATATCAGTGCGTTTATCCAAATAATCCTTAATAGCTTTTTTAGCGCCCTCTGATAAAAAAACAACCCGCAATTTATCTCCTTTGCCGCGCACTGAAATCTCGCCGCGTTTTAAATCTATTGTCCGATTCAAAGCGCAAAGCTCGGCAAGACGAAGACCGGTTGAAAATAAAGTTTCTAAAATCGCCCGATCGCGAAGCGCCCGAATGTTATTACCCTCCGGCGCTTGAAGCAACCGTTCAAGTTCAACATATTCAAGAATTTCAATGTCACGCCGTGAAACCTTTGGAAGCTCAATTGTTTCTGGCGGCAAAACTTTAAGACCTCGTTTAATCAAGTATTTCAAAAAATTTCGGATAGCGATTACATAATAACTTTGAGTATTTTTTTTTAACCCTTGACGAGCAAGTGCCAACCTAAAATCTCTTACCGAATCGTCTGTAATTTGCGAAAGCGTCCGAATCCGGCTTTGCTTAAAAAACGTTTTTAAATAACGTTCATAATTTTCCCGTGTTTTTTGAGAACGATTTTTTTCCACCTCAAGATAATCGAGATAATTTTTTAGAAATTTTTCCGCCTCGGTCATTTCTTCTATTTTACCATAAAATCTTTTGCGACGCATTGTATCAACACTGCGTTGAAAAAGATTTTGTGAGGTTTTGCGTCAAAAATTTTGACGCAACAACCTCTCTTTTACGACTCATCATCTTATTTTGACATTTTTCTACCCTTCAATTAAAATCAAATCATGCTAACTAAGAGAATAAAACAATCGGCGATAAAAGATTTCGGACGACACGAAACCGATACCGGTTCGGCCGATGTTCAAATCGTATTGCTTACCAAGCAAATAAAAGCCTTGGCAGACCACTTAAAGAAAAATCCCAAAGACCATCATTCGCGACGCGGTTTACTGATGATGGTTGGAAAACGAAGGAGATTTCTCCAATTTCTCCGTCGGGACAACGAGAAAAAATACGAAAAATTAGTCAAAAAATTAGAATTAGAAATTTAACGATGAACGACACGACATTTACAATCCATCCCCATCAGCGCGTGGGAATTTTTATCGACGTACAAAATATTTATCATTCGGCCAAAAATTTATATCAAGCGCGGGTTAATTTTCAGGAACTAATAAAAACGGTTCTTGGCCGCCGACAACTCATACGCGCCGTCGCTTATGTTGTAAAAAGCGAAACCGCTTTTGGCGAAGAATCCTTTTTTGAGGCCCTCCGCAAAACCGGCCTGGAACTCCGGCTTAAAGATCTCCAAATTTATCCCGGCGGCAGCAAAAAAGCTGATTGGGATGTAGGGCTTGCGGTAGACGCAATCCGCATGGCAAATTTTTTGGACGTTATCATTTTAGTTACTGGCGACGGCGACTTTGTTCCGCTGATTGAATATTTAAAATGGGGGATGGGTCGCCAGGTTGAAGTAGCGGCCTTTAGCCGCACCACCTCGAGCAAACTGCGCGAAGGCGCGGACAGGTTTATAGAAATTGAAAACATTCCAAGAATATTGCTTAAAATCAAAAACC
>CAYIEJ010000019.1:6256-8791 GCA_964362455.1 uncultured Candidatus Saccharibacteria bacterium
AAATCGGAAGAGAAGAAAGTAAAAAAATATGCTTAACCGAAAAATATTTGAAACTAAAATTGACGGCGAGCCGGTTTCTTTAGAAATTTCCGAACTCGCAAAACAAGCCAACGCCGCCGTTATCGGCCGGCACGGCGATACGGCGGTCTTAGCAACCGTGGTTATGGGTGATAAAAATTCGCAGGCTGATTATTTCCCCTTAACCGTTGACTACGAAGAGCGATTTTACGCAGCCGGCAAAATTATCGGCAGCCGCTTTGTCCGAAGAGAAGGCCGGCCCTCTGATGAAGCAACCCTTTCGGCGCGTTTAATCGACAGAAGCATTAGACCTCTTTTTGACGAACGTCTCCGCCGAGAAATTCAAGTTGTTGTCACTGTTTTGGCTTATGATGAAAAAAATGACCCGGATGCAATCGCGCTGCTTGCAACCTCGACAGCTTTAACGATTTCAGAAGTGCCGTGGAACGGTCCGGTTGGCGGCATTAAAATCCAGAATTCCAAATCAAACGGCGAACTTTATTACCAAACCTTTTTCGCCGGTCCCGAAGAAAAAATCAATATGATTGAATTTGAAGGCAATGAAGTGTCTGAAGAAGAACTGGGAAAAATTTTCGTCAAGGCCCAAAACGCAATTAGAGAACTTATCGATTTCCAAAAACAAATCGTTAAAGAAGTTGGCCGGCCGAAAATCAATATAAATTTTGCGGAAGCAGACCCTCGAATTAAAAAAATCGTTCTTGATTTCACAAAAGACAAAATTGAAGAGGCGTTAAGCAAAAAAGCGACCGAAGAGTTAAAAACGGCATTGCTTGAAGAATTAAAAAACGCCGATGAAGACCAAGAATCAATTCAAAAAGCCGGCTTTATTTTTGAAGAAGAAACAAACGCATTTCTCCGCAATCAAATCATTGAAAAAGAAAAACGGCCGGACAAACGAAGCACGGAAGAAATTAGGGAACTTTACTCGGAGGTCGGGCTTTTTAGAAAAACTCATGGCTCGGCGCTTTTTATGCGTGGCGACACCCAAATTTTGGCCGTGACAACTCTTGCGTCACCTTCAGCTGAACAATTAGTCGAGACAATGGAAATGTCCGGTAAAAAAAGGTTCATGCTTCATTATAATTTCCCGAGTTTTTCAGTCGGCGAAACCGGCCGCTCAAGAGGCCCCGGCCGGCGCGAAATCGGCCACGGCACTTTAGCCGCCAAAGCGTTAAATGCCGTTTTGCCGTCAAAAGAAAAATTTCCCTACACAATCCGAGTCGTTGCCGAAACGTTATCGTCAAACGGTTCTTCTTCTATGGCTACAACTTGCGCCGCCTGCCTTTCCCTTATGGATGCGGGCGTTCCAATTAAAAAACAGGTGGCGGGAATCGCGTTAGGATTAATGACCAATAAAGACGGGAAATATAAAATCTTAACCGACATCCAAGGACCGGAAGACGCTCGCGGCGACATGGATTTGAAAGTAGCCGGCACAGAAGACGGCGTCACCGCGATCCAGATGGATGTAAAAATTAACGGCATTAACCGGGAAATTTTTGAAAAAACCTTAGAGCAAGCTAAAAAAGCGCGATTGCAGATTCTTCAAAACATGAAAAAAACCCTTGAGGCGCCCCGACCAAAAGTTTCGTCTTGTGCCCCAACAATTCTTACGCTTTCGATACCTTCGGAGAGAATAGGCGAAGTTATCGGTCCCGGCGGAAGAACAATCAATGGTATTATTGCCGCAACAAACAACCAAACCAGCATTGATATTGAGCAAAGCGGTACTATTTATATATCGAGCACTGATCCCGAATCGGCGGCAAAAGCTCTTGAACTCGTTAAACAAATCGTACGCGAATATAAGATTGGAGAAATCATTTACGGAAAAATCGTTAGAATTTTGGACTTCGGCGCCATTGTTGATTTGGGCGGCGGCCAGGACGGCATGATTCATGTTTCCGAACTGAAAAACGACTATGTGAAAAAAGTTGAAGACGTTGTGAAAATGGGGGAGTTTGTAAAGGCAAAAATCATAAAAGTTGAACCGGACGGTAAAATCGGTTTATCGCTCAAAAATATTGAATAGGTTTACCCCGTTAGAAACAAGCCCCAACGCAACATCGGGGCTGTCGCCGTTCCACTTTTGGCGGGAGGACGGATTTCTAACGGGGCTTATCCACAGTCAACGCAACTAAAATAGTGTATAATTAAAACAATGGCTGATGGAACTTCGAGCGGACAAGGACAGTGGCCGGAAGAACAAAAACCGAAATTAGATACCGGTGAAGGCGAAACACCTCTAACCACTCCCCCGAAAATAGATATAAGAACAATGAGTTCTGATAAAAAATCGCTTGAAGAGGGCGGCGGTGTTCAGCCGCGACCTTATACGCCTCCACCGAACGTTCCGACAATCTCGCCGGCCCAACTTACCGACAAACCGAAAAATGAACCAATGTTGCAGGAGCAAACCAAAGACGCTTTTAAACCGCCGCAAGTTGAACCGTCTCAAATGCCCGCGGCGATGCCAATGGATTTAATGAAAAAATC
>CAYIEJ010000020.1:0-8747 GCA_964362455.1 uncultured Candidatus Saccharibacteria bacterium
TGCCGTAATGCGAAAATAATAAATACCGCTTATATCAATAACCGTTGGATTGATATAAGCTAATGTCTCATCGCATAATGGAATATTGCCCCCATTAACCAAACTAATGCCATTGGTTGTCCAACCCAAAGAACTGAGCCACTCAACTACATAGTTTTCAAACCCTTCTTTAGCAATACAGCCGGTAATTTCAACCGTATCTTTTGTATTATATGCATCAAAATTCTGGGGTGTAAAAATTTTTATGCGGCCAACCCTAACAACTTGGGTGTCAAAACCTTCCTCGCCGTTCACGTTTCTCACAGTTAACTTTAGCGTAGTAAAACCATCTGGGAGAATAAGAGTATCAAGCACACCCAAAAAGCCATTAGCGACTGGAACACTTGATGAAGTTATGAGCTGCCAAGAGGTCGGATAAATATCTCTGCCATATTCCAATTTATAGCTTTGAAAATTATTACCGCGCGCGGTACCGACAAGACTAACTGTACTTGAAACTTCAGCATCATCTAAATTTGATGCTAATTCTGCAATTGGGATTGCATTCGTTAGAATAGCTTGATAAGCATTGATTATTCCCACTCCGAAATATCTATAATTCGAAGCCGGGATAATAGATTTGGTTCTCAAAATTGTAGCAACTTCATTATTTGTAAAAGCAGGATTTTTCGATAGAACCACCCCGGCCAAACCAGAAACATGGGGTGAAGACATTGATGTACCCTGTAAGTATTTATAGCCGCTCGGGTCGCAAAGCGGACAAGAACTAGTGGGTACTAACGAAAGAATACTCTCACCTGGTGCCGCTACATCAACCCAACTGCCAAAATTTGAAAACCAAGATCTAACATTATCTATATTAGATGCCGCAACTGAAAATACATTTTCGTAGTTCGCCGGATAAAACGGAGTGTTTTGACCTCTGTTTCCAGCCGCAGCAACTATAAAAGCTCCCTGAGAATAAGCATAAAGAGCCGCATTTTCTAAGGTGGCAGAATAACCACCCCCGCCCCAGCTGTTGTTTATGATTTTTGCGCCATTCTGAACCGCGTAATACCAAGCGGTGGCGCCAGCATCACCAGAAACATAACCAGACCCATCACCGATTTTAAGGGGCATGATTTTGCAGTACCAACACATTCCAGCAATGCCAATATTGTTATCAGTAACAGCCGCCGCAATACCGGCAACATGAGTACCGTGGCCCAATTCATCCATTGGGTCGTTATCTGCTACCGGATTCCAAATATTATTACCAACAAAATCCCAACCCCGATAATCGTCAACATAATTATTATTGTCATCATCAATTCCATTGCCAGGGATTTCATTGCTATTTAACCACATATTAGTATTTAAATCTTCATGATTATAATCAACACCAGTATCAGCAATAGCAATTATTATTGAAGGACTACCTTGATGAACATCCCAAGCGAATTGACTCTCAATATTTTGATGGGCCCATTGTTCATTAAAGCGCGGATCGTTTGGTGTAACTGTTAACAACTGCTGTGGTTCTTGTGATTTTAAAACTTTGGGTACTGCTGGCAAGATTTTTTTTGTTTCGGGCACATCTAACTCTTTCGTAACCGCAACTTTATAAAGAAAATTTGGTTCGACATAGCTAATATTTGAGTCCTTTTTAATTTCACCGATTTGATGCAGAAGCCCTTCTTTCCGTTCAACCTTAATCTTATAAATATTCTCTAAGCCGAAACGGGTGGATTTAGCGCTCGGGAAAACTTTTTTTGTTTCAAGGACAGTACTGATTTTTTTATTTTTAGTAGCTAAGCTATTAAGATAAGTTTTTGCGCCCGTCGCATTATTAACTTTTGCGCTTGTCTTAAATTTGACAAGTATCTCGCCCGGCAGATATTCAACTTTTAATAAACTGCTTGAAGCCTCAAGAGAATTTAGAGACATCACACTCGAGCCCGCGCCGTCTTCAGTGTAAATAATGCGCTTATCACCCGAAATATAATAGAAATTTGTTGGAAATTTTAATGATTCACTTAAAAAACTTGCGGTAAAATCAATTTTGCCTGCCGTCATCCTATCGTTCTTTGTTTGTAATGCCTGTTTAAGAATGGCGGTTCCTGAAATGTTAATACCACCCGCTAAAGCGCTAATCAAAAAATAAGAAAACAGAATAGAACCTATTAAAATTAAAAAAGATTCTTTGGGTGATTTTAAAGACATTAGAGGTTATTATCTTTATTATAGAAACATCTTTAGTCCACAACAACTTTAACCTTGCTATGAGCGCGGAGGGTAAATTGGGGCTTTAATTGACTATTAATTTAACCTTATTTGAGGAAGTCGGCGCCTTTTTAACCCAAAACGGCCAAAGGGAAATTCTTGCTTTTTCAAGGCCGGGCAAAGTAAAAACTATTGATTTTAAAATTTCTTCATCTTTGCCCACCAATTGGGCGGTTAAATCCTTTTCCTTAATATCTGGCACAAAAATAATTGAACCGTTAATCGTTAACGACATTGAGCTCTCCTCTAAATTCGGTTGCGGCGTTCCATAAATCAGGTTAAAATTCTTGATCTTTGAATCGCTGTTAGGTTTTGTTTTTTCGATAATAACTTTTTTGAGCATTTCTTCCTCAAAAACAAGGTGTTTTAACTCCGCTTCGGCAAATATGCTAAATTTTCCTGGCTCGTTTGTTTCGGTTAAAATTTCTTCCTTTGTAATAGAAAAACTTTTTGCTTCTGGCATTAGCTTGAATTTATCTCTAAGCAAAATCAGCATTTGGGTTTTTAAGGCGTCGTCAAGCGCCTGACGCACTGTTGTTTTTGCATCTTCAAGTTCTTTTTCCGTTGGTGCGGCCTTCTCTCCTTTAAAACCGCCGGTCATTGCTTTTATCGCTTCAGCATAAAAGCCATCGTATTTTGGACCACTCTTAAATCCCGGGATGCGCCAACCGGAAGACGGCTGAATATTATATGCCTCGCCCGCCTCATCAGCCGTTACCGAAACATCGATTTTTGACGGCACGATCTTGCCGTCTATTACCTTTGCGGCGGGGATGACAATCTGTTTATCTAATCTGAAGATTTTATTGTCGGGTGATTCAAAACGAGTTGATTGCACCAAGGTTTGCGGCGATGAACTGTAAGCGTTAAAAACCGTAAGCGTGCCTTGCGCTTTTGTTTCTGTTTGCTCCCTGCCGCCCGCTTGAAACCGCATCTCTAAATTTTTTGTGGCCACCAACAGTTCACCCGGTAAAATAATCGTGCCACTCGCGGAATTCGGTTCGGTGGTTGCGCTCGAGATATGAACCACCTCTTTAAATTCAACAGGCACTTTTTTTAAAGTGATGAAAATTGTCGCTTTAGGCAAAATCGCAGTTGCTATTTTAAACAAACCAAAACTAATCGCAATAAAAATAAGCGCAAAAACAAATAAGCGGCCGACTTTAAGCGGTTTTCGCTCTTTTTTTAGATACGCGCGTTCTACTTTTTTTGGTTGTTCTTGAACAGTTTTTAAGGGCTCTCGGTGTAATTCCGCACGAATTTCCGTTTTGGTTTCTTCCCCAAACTCATCTTTTCTGTTTGAAATTACAGGTATAATATCGGCGACCACCCTTTCTCTAGTTTTAAAAACAGGATTTATTGCCTCAAGACCGGCTAGACCCGCTAATTCCAAAATATGCTCATCAATCGATTCAACATCCAATTCCTTTTGAATAGCAGCGCTTTCTTTTTTTAAGATTTGGAAATTATTTGATTTTCTGCCCAAGACCGAATCTTTCGGAACAATAAGAACGATTTTTGCCGCGCTGGTCTGATTGATTAAATCAAGCGCGATTTTTAAATCATCTTTGCGCTCAAGAGAAATCTTTTTCTCTGCTTTCATAATCTAATTTATTATACCAGTAAAATTTATAGAACCGTAGCCCGAATTCTTCTTACGCCGGCTGCAACTGATTCTTCTTTTATAATTTTAAAATTCCCGATCTCGGAGGTTTTCTTCACGTGCGGTCCACCACAAAATTCCTTGCTCCACGCTTTTTCTAAATCTTCTCCTATAAAATACACTTTTACTTTTTCTGGATATTTTTCTTTAAAGAAATATAACGCGCCGGTTTTCTTTGCCTCTTCAATCGGCATTTCTTTGAAATTGACCGGCAAATCTTCTTTAATTTTTTTATTCACTAAACTTTCAACTTGTTTAATTTCTTCCGAGGTTAATTTATGTGGAAAAGAAAAATCAAATCGAGTTCTTTCAGACGTGATATCAGAACCGCGCTGTTCAACTTCGTTGCCTAAAACTTCTCTTAATGCTTTTTGCAAAAGATGTGTTGCTGTATGCAACCGAGTTACTTTTTGCAATTCTTCCTCGTTTCCAGCTTTTAACTCGCCTGTATCTAAAACAAGCCCATGCCCGCCAAACTTTTTTTCTGCTCCAGCCCTAGATATTTCTTGATGTTTTTGGAATTCTTTATCAAAATCTTCTCGAGTTAAGTTTTTTGCTTTTTCACCAGCTACTTCTTTAATAGTCTCATAAGGTAAGCCAAAACTTTCATAAAGTTTGAAAGCTGATTTAGCATCAACGTTTGAAAGCTTATTCAATTCTTTCATTCCGTTTGATAAAGTTTTTACAAATGTGGTATTTTCTTCGTTAAAAACGGAAGCAATATTTTCCGCGTTTAATTCAGGATAAAAATTTCCGTATTTCCGCGCTATGCTATAGCATAGCGCCTGAAAATCAATTTGCGTACGGTAAGCAATCAGGCGCCGAATAAGCCTGCGTAAAACATAACCAGCTTCTTTATTAGCGGGACGGATGCCGTCAGCAATTAAAAAGCAAATCCCGCGCGCATGGTCGGCAAAAATTCTTTTAGTTTTTTCTTCAATGCCAGCTGGCAGAGTTTCAAAAATCGGTTGAAATAAATCGGTATCAAAAACAGTTTTAACTCCTTGCGAAACCATTGCCAAACGTTCTAAACCCATTCCGGTATCAATACCTAAATTTTCCAACCTCGTTAATTTTTTATTTTTATCACAGTAATACTCATTAAATACTAAATTCCAAATCTCAATCCCGTTTACCCCGTTAGAAGTCCGTTCCGCTTGCGGAACGGCAGTCGCCTTTGGCGACTTACTTCTAACGGGGTTTACATAAATTTCTGATGTCGGACCGCAAGGACCTTCGCTTCCGGTCGGTCCCCAAAAGTTATCTTCACGACCAGCTTCACGGATATCTTTTATCCCCAAACTTTTCCAAACTTTTTCTGATTCCAAGTCTTTCGGAACTTCATTATCTCCGCCAAAAATGCTCACATAATCAATTTTCAATCCCATCTCCTTTGCAATAAATTCATGGGCATATTCAATTGCTTCTTTTTTCCCGTATCCCCCGAAGCTGAAATTCCCGAGCATTTCAAAAAAAGTGAGATGGCTCTCATCGCCAACTTCATCAATGTCAGAAGTCCGGAAACATTTTTGAATTGAAACTACATTTTTTGTCGGCGTTCCATCGGGAAGCTTGAAATCGGGCTCCAATTCGCCTGTAAAATATTTTTTGAACTGCTGCATTCCGGCAGTTGTCAAAAGCACTGACGGGTCATCTGAAACTAAAGAAGAAGACGGCACGATTTTATGTTCTCTCGCAGAAAAAAAATCCAAAAATCGAGCCCGAATTTCCTTTGAAGTCATATACACATTTTGCCATATTTACTGACCTTTTACGAGCTTGACTTTTTAATTTTAGTATGCTATACTTCTTAATAAAAGCACATTAACAAATTCCTAGTTCTCGGCAGCGATTTGGTTGGAAACAGCAGATATTCTCACTAAATCGCTGCCGAGACGGTAGCCGTAAGAGGATAACCTCTCGCGAATCCTGTAACAGGAGGAACGAAAATGTCCAGGAACGATGACGCGAAACAGCAGTTGTCCATCAGCTGCTCGATCATGCTCTCGATGGAGATGACGAAAGCGGCACTCCGACTGATCGAGGGAAGCGACTTCCCATTGGGACAGGCGGACATCACTGCCGAACCCGTGCGGAAGGGTCGGGATCTCATGTGCCTCACCGATCCTCTGGGCGTTCTGTGTGGCTATGAGGACGCGACGAACGACGAAATCCTTCGGAGTGTCCGCATCAAGGGGTACTACCTTGGGCGCAGCGGGTTCGTGAAGTTCGTTAGCAAGTGCGAACTGCATAACTACCGCTCCATGTGGGAGCCGCGATTCGTGGATGTGAAGATCGGCGACACCAATCGTCATTTCTACTACATCAACGAGTGGCGACAGGATCGCTACACGACCGAGATTCACGAATCAGCTCCGACTACTATCGCCTAATAACAAGGACTGAGCAGACCCACTGCTCCCCGCTATGTCCTCGGACCTCTGGCGGGTTTTTTTATTCTATTTATTTTTTGAAACGAAAATTTACCCATCACTCAGTTTCCCGCATATGTTAAAAAGTGAGTAAAATAATTTAGTGAAATGAAAGGCGCTATACCATAGTATAACGGTCTTTTGTCTTCTTCTTTCTTTCACAAATTTATCCTTCTTGTGGAAGCTTGTTTCCGCGAAACTATAAATTTCCTTCCCAAAGAGATTCGGTCAGAGGCATAACCATTCTAATATCCTTCCAATTTTTTTGATTTTTTATACTGCCTGATTTTTTCCAAGGCCTTGGCTTCAATTTGGCGGATGCGTTCACGAGTAACGCCAAAAACCTTGCCCACCTCTTCCAATGTGTGAGAAATACCGTCTTCCAAACCAAAACGCATTGCTAAAATTTTCTGTTCTCTCTCGGTCAAGTCAGCCATTACTTCCTTGATTTGATCACGAAGCAAAGCTTGATTCGCCAATTGATCCGGGCTCAAGCTTTGTTCGTCTTTAATAAAATCCGAAAGCGTTGAATCCTCGTCGCTGTCGCCGATTGGCGATTCCAAAGAAATTACTTCTTGGGAAATTTTTTGAATATAATGAATTTTCTCAACATCCACGTTCATTTCGGCGGCGATTTCCTCGGGCAATGGTTCACGACCCAATTCTTGCATTACACGCCGTTTTGTCTGTGTGTATTTTGTGATTGTTTCAACCATATGCACTGGAATCCGAATCGTTCTTGAATAATCTGCCAAAGCGCGGGTTACGGCTTGGCGAATCCACCAAGTGGCATACGTCGAAAATTTAAAACCTTTGTGATAATCAAATTTTTCAACCGCCCTTGAAAGACCAATATTCCCCTCTTGAATTAAATCCAAAATGCTCAAATTATGACTGCGGTTTACATAACGCTTGGCAATTGAAACAACTAGCCGTAAATTCGCCTGAATAAGTTTTTTTCTGGCTATTTCGTCGCCTTGTTCAATTCTTTTCGCAAGTTCTTTTTCCTCTTTTGAGGTTAAAAGCGGTGTCCGGCCGATTTCCTTCAAATACATTTGGACCGCGTCCGGCAATTCTGATTCAATCCGCGTCGCATCGCGCAATTCCCGCGCCGTCACCTCTTCCAAACCCTTTGTTTTCAAAGGCGTTGACTCGTGAATTTTAATGCCTTCTTTATCCAGCCGTTTGTAAACTTCTTCAAGAAAGGTCAGATTTTTTTCGATTTTTGGAAAATAATTTAAAACCTCAACATCGGTTACAAAACCCCGGCCGCGGCCGCGGTAAACCAAACTTTCCAATGCCTCCAGGTCTTCTTCAGCAACGATTGCTATTTTCCTTTTTTTAGGCCGGATAGTTTTCTTTTTTGCGATCCGTTTTTTTATTTTCTTTTTAATTTTTTTTGCTTTGCGGGTTTTTTTTCGCATTTTTATTTTAAAGCGTAGTTAAATGCCTGAGCTCGTTGATTTCTCTGACTCGTTCATTAAATTTCCCCATTAAATCAATTAACCTGCTTTCTTCGCCTTTTTCTTCAGCTAATCGCATTTCTTGTTTTAACGCGAGGCTTTCATTTTTTAAGGACTCAATTTTCAGATGATTAAGAAGCGCTTGAAATTCTTTTTGAATCAAATCATCGTCCATGTCAGAAAATTCAAATGCTCCTCGCATTTCAAACATACCTAATTTCTCATCAGCCGGATTATTAATAACTGCCTGATAAGGCAACGGCAAAAGCGTAATCGCTGATTGAAGCCGAGGCAGAAAAGTTTCTTTTTTAGCGAGGGCGAGGGCGAGAAGACGTTCAGCAAGAATATTTATTCGCTCGTGCGTAATCACCGCTTCTTCGTTTGGTTCGTTCACGCTTTTTGCCGAAGGTAAATCGGCCATTTCCGTAAGCAGGGCGGGTTCCGATATGTTTGAATGACGCGCAAGTTCCTTAAGCCAGATGCTCTGTTCAATCGCGCTTCGGATATTTTTAATTTTTAAAAGAAGGTGGCGGACAATCCTTTTTTTATCGGCAATTCCCCAACTGCGCTGCGGCGCTTCGGTAAAATAAACACCAAAAAGATGGTTAAAAGCCGGTTTTGCCCATTCCAGCGCTTGTTTCAGATAAAGCGGGTCTTTTTCGCATGCCTCGGCCGGATCTTTGTATTCTCCTAAATTTAGCACTTTTACGTGAAAATCAAAATTATTAAAAATATCCAGACTCCTTTCAAGAGCTTTAAGCCCGGCTTCATCGTTATCAAAACTTAAAACAACCGTATCAGCCGCGCGCCTTATTCTTTCCAAATGATGGGGCGTAAGACCCGTTCCAGAAACCGCGACGGCGTTTTTTACGCCGGATTGCCATGCCGCCAAAAAATCCATTTGCCCCTCAACTAAAAAAACCGTTC
>CAYIEJ010000021.1:0-8730 GCA_964362455.1 uncultured Candidatus Saccharibacteria bacterium
TAGAAATCGCGGACGCACATCAAAATATGACCAATATAACAAAAAGTCGAAGTTTATTAGAAACAATACCACAAGGCGCATGGCGATTTTCGTCCGCGTCCTATTTCTAACGGGATGAAAGCATCGACAAAAAGAATTTTGAGTATTGGTCTTTCGGGTCTATTTTTCTTGGCCATTATTCTTGTTTATATAAATCTTATCCGACCGGAACTTTCGGCAATCGAGAAGAAACGGTCCTTGGTGGTTTCAAAAGAAACTCTTTTCAATAATCAGGTAAAGGCCGTTGATGAGGTTCAAAAGTTGATAAGCGAATTTCAAAGCACGGCTCGGCTTCAAGAAACCGTTTCTTTGGCCATGCCGCTCCACGAAAACGTAACGGAAGCGTTGAATCAGCTTCAGGCGATTGCTAGGAACAGCCAGACCAACATTACCTCTTTTTCTTTGACGCCGCTTGCGCTTGAGCCGGGCCGACAGCCGCTCGCAAAGCGATTGGGGACGTTGGAGCTTGCTATTGCCGTTCAAGGCTCGTATGAGGGGTTGAAGAATTTTGTAAAATCGCTTGAGACGAACGTTCGGGTTACGAACATTAATAATTTTCGGATCGCGCCTATTAATTTGGTTTCTACCCAGGATTTTTATGTCCTGAATTTAAAGGCCGAGATGTATCATCAGGAATAAAAATTTATGGCAATTACTGTTGAAGAAGAGAAAAAGCCCGTTAATTGGATCGCAATTACCATTACGATTGTTCTTGTGGGCGTAATATTTCTCGGTAGTTATTTTATTTTTTTTAAAAAACCGGAGATTATCGAAATCGTTGTGCCGGGATCGCTTAGAGAATTAAACGAACTTTCAAAAATTGATTTTGACCCGAGTAATGTTATAAATGCGCCAACTTTTAAAATATTGCGGCAATTCAGCGCGGTGGTTACTTCAACAACGCCCGGCAGAAGCAACCCGTTTAAACCGTTCTAAAGGGCTTTGTCTAAAATTTATGTGCTCGGTGCTCAATGTGGTAGTAAAATTTACTTCGCGTTGAGCTCGTAAATTTTAATCACATTGGCATGACCGATCAAGAACTATTTAAAGAATTAGTAAAGAAACAAGTTATTTCCGAAGCTGTTGCCGATCGGGTTTTGCGCGACGGCGTTTTGCTTAAACGTTCGGCTGAAGAAATTTTGTATACCGAGCGGTTGGTTGACGAAGAACAGGTTGCAAAAATTAAAAGCGAGGTGTTGGGAGCGCCTTTTCGACGGATTGATGTTAACGCCATTTCGGACGACCTTTTAAAATTAATTCCGCGGGAAATTTCACAAACTCATCGGGTAATTCCGATTGAGAAGCAGAAAAATATGCTGGTCGTGGGGATGCTTCGGCCCGATGACGTGAGGGCTCAGGAAACACTTCGTTTTATTGCCAAGCGTGAGCGATTGAATTTGGGAGTTTATATTGTAACGCCGAGCGATCTTTCGGCAATTTGGCGGCGCTACGCGCCTTATCATACGGAGCTCGAGGCCGCAGTTAAAGAATTGGGCGTAAAGGAAGAAGAGGGTCGGATTGTTGCTTTGGAAGAAGGCGGGCGGGCGGAGGATGCGCCGATTATAAAAATTGTTGCTTCAACTTTGAGACAATCGGTTGAAATCATGGCTTCCGATGTTCATATTGAACCGCAACGTTCGCGTCTTCGCGTTCGTTTCCGGATTGACGGTAAATTACAAGAGGTTGCTTCTTTGCCGCTTACTTTAACCCAGCCGATTATTTCCAGGGTTAAGGTTTTAGCGCGTTTGCGGCTCGATGAAACAAGAATTCCTCAAGACGGTCGTTTCCGGACTGTAATCTTTGGCCGTGATATAGATTTTCGTGTTTCAACGTTTCCAACGCCAAGCGGCGAAAAGGTGGCGATCCGGGTGCTTGACCCAACAACCGGACTCAAAAGCTTTGAAGAACTCGGTTTAAGCGAGTACAATTTCAAAATTTTGGATGAAGCAGTGAAAGCGCCTTACGGAATGATTTTACTTACTGGTCCGACTGGTTCCGGTAAGACGACGACACTTTATGCGATTATGCAGCGTATCAATTCTGATAATATAAATATCGTCAGTTTGGAAGACCCGGTTGAGTATTTTATTGATGGCGTCAATCAAAGTCAGGTGCGGCCGGAAATCGGTTATGATTTCGCTTCGGGTCTAAGGCAGATTTTGCGGCAGGATCCGGACGTGGTTCTTGTTGGTGAAATTCGTGACAGAGAAACGGCTGACTTGGCGGTGAACGCGGCATTGACTGGCCACATGATGCTCTCTACCTTGCACACGAATAATTCGGTGGGTGTGGTGCCGCGATTGGTTGATTTGGGCGTGCCGGTTTTTCTACTGCCCTCGGCCCTGCGGTTAATGGTTGCGCAAAGATTAATCGGTAAGCTTTGCCCGGAGTGTAAAAAACCCGAAACAGCACCCAAAGAGGTTCAAGAAATCATAAAAAAGGAATTTGAGGATTTACCCGATGGGAAATCGGTCCTTAAGTGGAAATCAGAAAACGGCAATTTCAAAATTTATCACTCGGTGATTAATACCGATTGTAAAATTTGCAAGGGGAAAGGGACTGCTGGGCGGATTGCCGTATTTGAGATATTTAAAATGACCAGCGAACTCGGCGAAATTATCAATGCTGGTTTTACGGAAAATAAATTATTGGTCGAGGCCAAACGGCAGGGCATGGTTACCTTGAGACAAGATGGTATTATAAAAGCATTGGAAGGAAAAGTGTTAATCGAAGAAGTATTGCGGGAAACAGAATAGCAACCAATTACTAAAGATAAAATTTTATGATTGATTATAAAGAAAAATTAAACGAACTTTTACTTACAACGGCAAAGCAAAACGCTTCGGATTTGCATTTGGCGGTGGGTCGGCGGCCGACCATCCGCATTGACAGCGTTTTGATTCCTCTTACAAAAGATTCAATTCTTACTCGCGAAGACGCCGAGGGCTTGATTGCTGCGCTTTTAACCAAAGAGCAGATGGAAGTTTTTCTACAGCAAAAGCAATTAGATTTTTCATACAACTATGAAGATAAAGCCAGGTTTCGGGTGAATGTTTATTTTCAGCGGACTTTTATGGCCGCGGCTTTTCGTTTGATTCCGGCTCAAATTAGAACGATTGAGGAATTGCGACTGCCGCCGATTCTTCATGATTTTACAAGGTTGAATCAAGGTTTTGTTTTGATTGTGGGACCGGCCGGTCACGGCAAATCAACGACCTTGGCCGCTTTGCTTGACGAAGTGAATCATAAACGAACCGACCACATTATTACCATTGAGGATCCGGTTGAATACGTTTTTTCTCAAGATCGATGCATTATTTCGCAGAGAGAAATCGGCATGGACGCCCATTCTTTCCATGATGCCTTGCGTTCAATTTTGCGCCAGGACCCGGATGTGATTATGATCGGCGAGATGCGTGATCCGGAAACTATGGCAACAGCAATGACTGCGGCCGAGACCGGCCATTTAGTTTTTTCAACGCTTCACACCAATTCCGCCTCTCAAACAATTGATCGGATTATTGATAGTTTTCCGCCCGGTCAGCAAGGTCAGATCGTTTCTCAGTTGGCGGCAACCCTGGTCGGTATTGTTTCGGAACGTTTGATTCCCCGTTTGGGCGGCGGTCGCGTGCCCGCGAATGAAATTATGTTAGCTAATCCGGCGATTCGGAATTTAATCCGCGAGAAAAAAATTTACCAAATTGATTTAGTGATTGAAACAAGCGTTCAGGAAGGAATGATGTCTTTGAACCGCTCGTTTGTAAACTTGATTAAGCGAAAGGAAATTTCTTTGGAACAGGCCGAAAGTTATTCTCAAAACCCGGCCGAATTAAGATTGTTATTGGAGCGAACGTAGCCAAAAAAATTATGAAGTTTAGTTACAAAGCAAGAACAAAAGAAGGCGAGTTGCAGGTTGGCAATGTTGAGGCGGCAAGCAAAGAAAACGCGACAAATATTTTATTAACTCACGGTCTTTTTGTTTTAAGTTTAGAGCCGCTTGTTGAGGCGCGATGGTATTCAAGAATTTTAGAGTTTTTCAAAAGAGTCAGGACTAATGATTTAATGATTTTTACTCGGCAATTTGCGACGCTTCTATCTTCGCAAGTGCCCCTGGCCGACAGTTTGGCAAATCTTTACCGGCAGGTTCAAAATCCGATTCTTAAAGAAGCGATTGCCGAAATAGCTAATGATGTTGATGCTGGCTTTGCTCTTTCACAGGCGCTTGAACGGCATCCGCATATTTTCTCGGAATTTTATACCAATATGGTTAAAGCAGCCGAAGTTACGGGTCGTTTGGCAGAAGTTTTGAGTTTTTTGGCGGACTATTTGGAAAAGCAGGCGATTTTGCTTGCCAAGGTTAAAAACGCCTTAATTTATCCGGCAATCGTGATTGCGCTTTTCTTTGTCGTGGTTTTTATAATGATTTCGGTTGTTTTGCCTCAAATAACTTCCATTTTTGAAGAAGCCGAAGTTGAAGTTCCGTTTTTCACAAAAATTCTTCTTAATGTCGGCGGATTCTTTTCCGATTGGGGCTGGTTGGTTGGCATTGTTTTTGTGATATTGCTTTTGGCCCTCATTGATTATTTTCAAACGCGGGAAGGTAAAGTTGTTTTAGATGAATTAAGTTTGCGTTTGCCGGTTTTGGGTTCCCTTTTCCGCAAGCTTTATATTTCAAGATTTGCTGAATCAAGCCGGGTTTTGATAAAAGGCGGGCTTACGATTCCTCAAGCCCTGGAAATTTCGGCTCACACAATCGGCAATTATGTTTATCAAGGTTTGCTTCACGAAGCGGCCTCTCAAGTGCGAAAGGGCCGGCTTCTTTCGCAGGCCTTGGCGGCAATGCCCGAATTTCCGCCGCTTGTTTCACAACTAGTGAGTGTCGGCGAATCAACAGGCCGTTTGGAGCAATTGCTCGAGAAAGTTAATGATTTTTACAGCCGCGAGGTCGAAGATATTGTCAATAATTTAGTAACCTTGATTCAGCCGGCTTTAATGATTTTTATTGGCGGTTTGGTCGCCCTTCTTTTCATTTCGATTCTTTCGCCATTATACACGTTAAGCCGCGCTTTCTAAGTAAAATATGTTATACTTAAATAAATTAAAGGGTCGATAGAAATTTTTAAAATATGAGAAATAATAAAGGTTTTACATTAGTGGAAATGCTTGTCGTGATCGCGATTATCGGCATTTTGTCGGCAACAGTTCTTACGGCTTTGGGGCCGTCAAGAAATAAGGCTAAAGACGCGCGGATTATTTCCAATTTGCAGCAAGTGCGGGCCGTAGCTGAAACCCTTTATGACGGCGATTATAATGCTCTTCCAAATGGCGTTGTTCAGCCAAGCGAATCAAATTTTGGCAGTGCTGCCGCCGATATTGCTGAAAATCAAGGAGCCCTCACTATCAATGTGTCTGCGGATGGGCTTGAGTATGCGGCTTATTCTGATTTGGCGACAGGCAATGGTAGTAAGTGGTATTGCGTTGATAGCGCTGGCGTCGCCAGAGAGCTTGTTGCCAACCCAGGCGCTGCTACTTCGTGTCCTACTCCCGCGCCGTAATTTCTATGAAAAATAGAGGCATTACCCCGCATCTTTGGATGATTGCGAAGCCCAGTATTACAACTTTGTTGGTAATACTGGGCGAAGCTTACTAATTAATGTTTGATTCAATAAAAAAGCAAAAATCAGAAATTAAATACGTTAATCGAACAGAGCTTCGAGAAATTAAACCATCTTTGAAGATTGCGGGGTTTACGCTTATTGAAATGCTCGTGGTTGTAGCGATTATCGGGATTTTATCCTCGGTTCTTTTGACCGCCTTGGGTCCGGCAAAAGAAAAGGCGAAAGACACGAGAATTATTCAGGAGGTCGGGCAAGCCAGAACAATTATAGAAGGAATGTGGGACGGCGATTATAATGCTGTGCCGAATATTCCGGCTCAAGCCGGAGAGTTTGTGCCTTTTTCGCTTAAAGAATTGGCAGATGACATATTAATTCAAGGCGGTGAATTAATTCTTAGAAAGAATTCATCCGACTATATTGTTTTTTCAAAATTGAACTTTAAGGTGGAAGAATCTGGCGTTCAGAAGATAAATTATATTTGTATGGACAATACTGGCCGGACGCGGTTTACCACTATTCAGCCGGTCAATTTTTCTTGTCCGCAATAGCAATTAATCGTGGCATATATTTTATATCCCATTTTTTTTATTTTTGGATTGATAATGGGGAGTTTTTTAAATGTGTTGGCTTTACGATACAAACCAAGCCGAAATGTTTTTGCGCGTGAAAGTATTGGCGGTAGGTCGCATTGTCCCTATTGTCGTAAGACGCTTTCATTTATAGAATTAATTCCCATTTTTAGTTTTTTGTTTCAGAGAGGTAAGTGCCGCTCTTGTCGCCATTCGCTTTCTTTACAATATCCGGTTGTTGAGTTTTTAAGCGGTTTGGTTTTTGCGGCTGTGCCGGCGTTTTTATTTAATTTTTACCATAGCGGGTCTTATTGGGTTTATTTTTTTTCTCTAATTTGGGTTTTGGCGTTTTTAATTTGGCTTTTAATGGTTGTAATCGACCTTAAACACTATGTTGTTCCTGATGAATTGAATATAGGCTTGGCGTTTTTGGGGGCAGTTTTTGTTACTGCACTTTTGGCGAGCAAGGTTCCTCTGTCGTTTTTTCAAAATTCTTTTTTGAGGCATTATGTTCTTTTGTTTTCACCGACCCTAAATATAATCTTGAATCATTTGCTTGGCGTTTTAATCGGCGGTCTTTTTTTTGGGCTTATTGTGTTGTTCACACGCGGTCGGGCAATGGGTTTGGGGGATGTTAAATTGGCTCTAGCAAGCGGTTTACTTTTGGGTTGGCCCGATATTGGTTTGGCGATTATTCTTGCTTTTGTTATCGGCGGAATTTTTACTGCGGTTTTGATGGTGTTGAAGCGTAAAAAGATGGGGGATAAAATACCGTTTGCGCCCTTTTTTGTATTGGGTACGACTCTGACCGTATTTTTCGGTTATCAAATTATTAATCTCTACTTTCGTTTGTTTCAAATATAATAATCCTCAACTATAATTAGAGAGATGAGGGGGTTTACCGTTGTTGAAACAATGGTGGCAATTGCGATTACAATGCTTTTGTCGACCATGCTTTTGACCTTTAATCGGTCTACGGAAAAACAAATCGCTTTGTTTAAAGACCAAGCGGTCGTGGTTGGTGTTTTAAACCGCGCTAAGGCCTTGGCGATTGAAAAGTTCAATCAGAATACCAACGCTTGCGCCTTTGGCGTTCATTTTAAAAACGATTCCCAGGAATTTTTTATTTTTCAGGATTTACAGCCAGCCGGTTCAGAAGCAATCTTTGGCTGTCGGGATTTGGAAAATAACATTTTTAATAGCACTCTCCGGTTTGAGGAGGGTGAGCAAATTGAGTTTTTTTCTTTGGACAACAGGTTAAAATTTTCTCTTTCCGGGGATTTAGATATTGTTTTTATTCCGCCGGAAATTAGCGTTAATTCGCCGGCCGGTTTGCCAGCAATAATAATTATTCAAACCAAAGATGGAAGTGGCAAAAGAGCTTTGATTGAGGTCGGCGAAGCCGGTCAATTGAGAGTTGAATAATATGCGCGGCAAAGAAGGAAGTTTATTAATTGAATCAATAGTTTCAATCAATATCGCTTTAATCGGATTGCTTGGTGTTTTGGGGTTGCTTTCAAGTTCGCTCGGGTTAAATCGCGATGCTGGCCAAAAAATTATTGCCACTTATTTGGCAGCCGAGGGCATTGAGGTTATAAAAAATATACTTGATTTGAATTATGTTGCGGGCAATGCTTGGAATAATGGTATCGCCGCCGGCACTTATGAAATAACTTATGTTGGTTTAGAAAGCAATTTGGGTGGTAGCGAAAGCGAAAATTTTTTGTGGTTTAATCTAGCGACCGGAATTTATAGCTATGATTCGAACGCTTCCGAGCCAACCGGTTTTAAAAGAACGGTTTGGATTCAGGAAAAAGACAATGACGGCAGTGGGGGTGCCGAGGAAATTGTTGTTAATTCCGTTTTAAAATGGCAGAGCAAAACCGGCCTGCAAACCATAAATCTTGAGGACCATTTTTTTGATTGGCGGGTGCCCGCGGGACCATAAAGAAAATGAAGCAGAATTTTAGAAATAAAAAAAGATTTGGATTTATCCCGTTAGAGATAAGCCGCCTCAAGCGGCTGCCGCCGCGCCTTTGGCGAGGCGGATCTCTAACGGGATTTACAATGGTTGAGTTGATTGTGGCGATTTCGGTTTTTTCAGTGGCAATCAGTTTAGTGACCGGCGCTTTTGTTCGGACGCTTAGGACTCAGCGGATTTTAAACCATTTAATGGCAGTAAACAGCAATGCCAGTTTGGTAATTGAGCAAATGATGAGAGAAATAAGAACTGGTTATAATTTCAGCGTTTCACCCGATTGCGATGAGCTTGTCTTTACCCGTTCTCGGGACAATCGTTTGGTTTCTTATAAATGGGATGTTCAGGATTTTGAGATTGAAATCGATGAGGGTGGGGGTTTTAAACCTTTAACGGCTTCTGATGTTGCGGTTAAGGCAATGTGTTTTACTTTGGGAGAGGTTGATCCGCCGCGCATCACAATGACTTTAAAAGTCGGTTCGACCGAGCAACAAGTTGCGGAGAACGTGTTGAATCTTCAGACAAC
>CAYIEJ010000022.1:0-2766 GCA_964362455.1 uncultured Candidatus Saccharibacteria bacterium
GAAATCGTGAACGTCAGGATGGTCAGCGTTCAGAACAACCATCTTGGCTGCCCGCCGAGTTGTGCCGCCGGACTTAATCATGCCAGCGACCGCATCGGCGCCACGCATAAACGAAACCGGACCGGAAGCGTAACCGCCCACCGAAAGCGGTTCAACTTTCGAACGCAGATTTGAAAGATTAATACCCGAACCGGAACCGCCCTTAAAAATTGTGCCTTCGGTTTTTATCCACTCAAGAATCGATTGCATATCATCCTGAACCGAAAGAATAAAACATGCCGAACATTGCGGTTTCTCCTTGACGCCGACATTAAACCAAACCGGACTGTTAAAAGATGCTTTTTGATAAACGAGGAGGTGGGTTAATTCGTCCTCAAAAATTTGCGCCTGATTTTTAGTTTCAAAATAACCGGAACGCTCGCCCCAGTCGCGAACCGTCCGCACGACCCGGCCGATCATTTGCTTCAAACTTTTTTCGCGCTCGGGCGTGTCTAATTTGCCGCGAAAATATTTTGAAACCGTGATATTGACAGCGTTTTCCAACCAAAAATCTGGAAATTCAACGCCGCGCTGTTCAAACCCGCCGACTTGAGCATCACGCTCGCCCCATTTTATCTCGTCAAAAGAATGGATATTTTTTTTTGTGAAAATTCTCTTGAGCCCGACCTGATTATTTTTCTTAAAATCGAGCTCACCGACATTCACGACTGAATTTTTTACTGTCTTCATAAATTTTTAAAAATTTTGGCCTTTCAGTTATTATCAATTCTTTTTTATGAAATTGAAAGAAGGGTTTGGGCAAAATTTCTGTGGATAAAATCCAATACAAAAAATAACTTGCCAATGTTGGCAAGTTATTTTTTTATCGGCGCTGTTTTATCTGCTATTTACGCTTTTTTCTCAAAAATGTCGGTATTTCCCAAGATTCTGATTTCGCACTTGACTGTTTTTCGGTTTTTTCTTCTGTTACCGCCTTATTAGATTTCTTTTCGGACTCATTTTCTTCTTTCTGCTTCAATTCTTCGCTGAAAAATTGATTCTTCCTTGGCTCTTCGCTAAAAAACAGACTAGGAACCGCCATCCTTTGACCAAAAACACCGTTAAAACCGGTCGCAATAACAGTCACTTTAACGCTTTTATCCTTTAGAGACCGATCATTATAAGCGCCGAAAATAACTCGAGCATTAGAATCCAAATTGGCGGCAATTGCCTTAGCAATTTCATTTATTTCCGCCATTTTTAAATCTCGACCCCCCGCCACTCCAAAAAGGACGCCTTTTGCGCCATCAATTGAAATCTCCAAAAGTGGTGAATTAATAGCTGTATTTACCGCCTTAATACCCCGCTCAGGACCCGAAGCCGTGCCAATACCAATAAGAGTTGTGCCTGCGTCTTTGATAATTGTCCGAATATCGGCAAAATCCACATTAATAATGCCCGGCGCATTGATTAAATCGGCAATACCCTTTACGCCTTGCTTCAAAATATCGTCAATAAAAGCAAAAGCCTTCACAAGCGGCGTATCTTTATCAATAAGAGCGAAAATCTTGTCATTCGGAATAATAACCAACGCATCAACTTTATCCTTAAGACGACTGATGCCTTCCAAAGCGATATTCATTCGCTGGGCGCCTTCAAAAGTAAAAGGTTTTGTAATGACCGCCACCGTTAAAATTCCTTTTTCTCTCGCGATTTCGGCAATAACAGGACTTGCCCCCGTGCCGGTGCCGCCGCCCATGCCCGCCGTAATAAAAATGATGTCGCCTCCCTGAAGCGCTTCACCGATCTCCGAACGATTTTCTTCCACGGCTTGCTTGCCAACGTCCGGATTCATGCCGGCGCCTAAACCATGGGTTAGAGCCTTGCCGATATAAATTTTTCTGTGAGCCAAACCGTGATCTAAATCTTGAGCGTCGGTGTTGATAGCAATAAATTCAACACCCTTCATTCGTTCACCCTCCATCATCCGACTCACGGCATTCCCGCCGCCGCCGCCCACACCCACAACCTTAATAGCCGTAACACCATTTTTCTTTCTTTTAGAAAAAGATTCAACCGGTTTCGATTTTATTCTTTTTGCTTTTACTTTTCTCTTCTTCGCCATACGCCGATAGTTATGGTTTTAAATTTTTAAAAAAGTTGAATATTGTTTCCAAAAAACTTTTTGACTTCGGCCGCTCGTTTGCGCCCCAGAGGACCAAACCGACGGCTGTCGCGAATTCCGGATCATCAACCAATTCCTGGTGGGCCGGATTTAAAATCTCAAAATTTTTAAGATCAGGAAAACCGATTTGAACCGGCAATTTAAGATGATGCCTGATAAGTTCAATCATCCCCGGCAATTTGACGCCGCCGCCAGTTATGATGGCCCCAGCCGGCAATTGCGTCGTGTGGCCGGCGGTTTTAAGTTCATTATTAATTAATTCCAAAAGCTCCGCAAGTCGCACCTCAATAATTTCGGCCAAGAAACGGCGGGGAATTTCATTCTTATTCGACTGATCAAACTCAGCCATCTTAATCATTTCCCGGCGGGAAACGTCTTTCGCCAGCGCGTAACCGTAAGCGGCTTTTAATTTTTCGGCGATGTCAATCGAAGTTTTAAGACCAATCGCAATATCGTTGGTAAGATAACCGCAACCGATCGGAAAACTTTTAAGGTGCCGGACTTTATTTTCTTCAAAAAGAGCCATAGTGGTCGTGCCAAAACCGAAGTCGAGCATCAATACTCCTAAATCTTTTGCGTTTTTAGAAAGAGCGGCGCGGCTT
>CAYIEJ010000022.1:2776-7926 GCA_964362455.1 uncultured Candidatus Saccharibacteria bacterium
CAAACCGCCCACGTGGGCGCCAGCTTGCCGCAAACATTTCAAAAGCAAATTCACGTGCGGCGCAAAGGCCTCAACAATTAAGGTATCAACCTCCAAACGATTACCGGTCATACCGACCGGATTTAAAATATCGCCGACGTCATCAATAAAATATTCCCGAACAATATTATGAAGCACAACGTGGTTGGTTGACGGCTTTAAAGATTGCGCCGCCTCAATCACTCGCGCAACATCATCCTCCTGAATTTCTCTATCGGCTCTGGCCACCGCCGCGAGGCCTTTAGAAACGCGGGCTTTAACATGCTCGCTGTTGACGTTGATAAAAATATTTTCGGTGCATTGCTTGGATATTTTTTGAAGATCAAGAACCAAATCCCGCAAAACCTTAACCGCCTCTTCGGGATCAACTAAAACTCCCCTCCGAAAACCGGCCGACGGCTGTCGGAAAGCGGAAATCACCGAAAGCGTGCCGTCTTTTTTTGGAACAGCAACAACCCCTTTTATTTGGGCAGAACCGAGATCTAAACCAATAATAACCTCAGCCATTGAATTTAATGAGTGGAACGATTGAGCAACCGAAGCAATTTCGCCTCTTGCTTTTCCATTTTTATCCTATCATTCTTCCGATTGTGTGTATATCCCAAAAGATGTAGAAAACCATGAATTAAAAGCCGGACAAGCGCTGCCTCAAAATCACCGTTCGCCTGCCGTCTAATAAGAGGGAGGTTTAGATAAATTTCACCGAGCCGGCGCTTACGGCTCGGCGGATATATAAAGTTTTTTTGTTCGTTAAAACTCAAAACGTCGGCGGTCTTGTCTTTACCCCGGAATTTTTTATTCAGAAATCTCATTTTCTTATCAGGAACAAGATAAATTTCCAAGTAGCAATTCTCCTTCCCCAAATATCGCAAAACGGGCATGGCTGTCCGTCTGATTCTTCCCTCAAATTTCCGAAAGTTACTGTTCAAACTGAAAACTTCAACCGCCGCCATAGATTTTAACCGCTAATCTTTTTCTCCAATTCCTTTTTGACAATCTCGCTTACCCGCGCCGCATCGGCTTTTCCCTTAAGCACTTTCATTATCTCGCCCATAGTTTTCCCAAAATCTTTCGGAGCAACGTCACTTTTACTGATAATTTCTCTGACCGTTTTTAAAATTTCTTCTTCGCTAATCTCGGCTGGTAAATATTTCTGAATAATTTTGAGTTCAGCTAATTCTTTTTCAACCAAATCCTTACGCCCGCCCCGTTCATAAAGAGCGGCGGCCTCTTTTCTTTTTTTTGCTTCTTTGTTTAAAACTTCCAGAACTTCTTCGTCGGTCAAAACGTCAGAGCCGTTCTTGCTCCTTTTTTCAATTTCGCGATTATGAATGCTCGCCAGGAGAAATCTTAATGTCTCTAAAGAAAGAGCATCTTTATTTTTAAGCGCCTGCACAACATCGTTATTTAGCTTTTCTTTCAAGGCCATATTTTTTGAGTCGGCTGACTTCCGCTTTTTTTCTCAAGCGATAAAGAGCGGCCGACCGCCTCTTGCGTCGATTCACCGGACGATCCCAAAATCTCCTTTTCTTTACCTCTTTAAGGATGCCGCTTTGTTTAACCCTTTTATTAAACCGAAAAATAAAAGCGGCTGTGTTTTCTCCTTTTTTTCTTCTGACTTCTAAAGATGTTTTCATGTGTTTTTTGTTTCTGTTATTCTTTCTCTGATTTTTTGAAGCGATTCCTTGGGCACGTTATTCACGATGCCATGCAAAGATTGGCCACCGTCATCTTTATACCTTGGAATAATATGAAGATGCAAATGTTCAATCGCCTGCCCCGCCGCTTTGCCGTGATTGATACCGATTGTAAATCCGTCCGGCGCCAAAGCTTTTTTCAAAAGCGCTATGGAAGATTTTACTGCCTCCAAAAACGGACTGTTTAAATTATTAGCCAAATCTGAGATGGTTTCAACATGAACCTTCGGTAAAACCATTGTGTGTCCCGGCGCTCGCGGATTAACATCCAGAAAGCCGACCGCGTTTTCATCTTCATAAATAATTTCCGCCGGAATTTCTTTTTTTATTATTTTACAAAATAAACAATCCACAGTTTTAAGAATTTGGGTTTAAGATTATAACCGTTTTTTCACTTCTTCAATCATTTTATCAAGCATTACATTCTCTTGAGCGCCGGTTTGCATATCCCTGACAATAATCGAACCATCAAAAACTTCTTTCTGCCCAAATAAAAGAGAAAGGGGTGCGCCGATTTTATTGGCGGATTTAAGTTGGGCTTTTAAGGATTTTTTGCCCAAGCTTTCGGCAACCGCCACGCCCGCCGATCGAAGTTGAGAAATCAGCTTCAAACTTGATTTTTTCGCCTGATCGCCGACAGCGACAAAAAATATTTTCGTTTTCCCCTTCGCGTTCGGCGGAATATTCTGCTCCTTCATCGCAAGAATTATCCGCTCAACACCTAAAGCGACGCCAACCGACGGCATCGGCCGCCCGCCCAAAAATTCCGAAAGATAATCGTAGCGACCGCCGCCGCCCAACGACAAAGTTCCACCCGGCGCCAATACTTCAAAAACGGTCCGGTTGTAATAATCCAAGCCGCGCACCAAATACGGATCCGGATCGTAAGAAACGCTACTGTCTTCAACTAATTCCAAAACGTTCCGAAAATGAGCATTGCAATTCTGGCAAAGGTAATCAAGAATAATCGGCGCTTTTGCCCGAAGCTCCTGACATTCCGTTTCTTTACAATCCAAAAGCCGCATCGGATTTTTCTCATAACGGCGGAGACAATCGTTGCATAGCTTGTCTTTCCGCGAACGATAATAATCCTTCAGTTTTTGCCGATAAGTCGGCCGACAAACACGACAACCGATAGTATTGATTTTTAAAACCAAATCCTTGAACTTAAGCGCCCGCAAAAAATCGAGGGTCGCAAAAATTATCTGGCCGTCGTAAACCGGATCGCTATCACCAATAATCTCAAAACCCCATTGATGGTGTTGCCTTTCCCGGCCGGCTTGAGGCCGCTCATAACGAAACATCGGTCCGTGATAACAAACTTTCAAAGGCGATGAAAAATAACCGAGGTGATGTTCCAAATAACTTCTCATGACCGGCGCCGTCCCTTCTGGCCGTAAAGTCACCCGCTCGCCGCCTTTGGTTTTAAAAACATACATTTGCTTTTCAACAATATCCGTCGCCATTCCGACACCGGACTCAAAAAGTCCGGCCGACTCGAGAATCGGCGTTTCAATAAAATAAAAATCATAAAGTTCGCTTATATTTTGACCAGCCTGCCAGACGGCCCGCCACCAAGCCTGATCCTTCGGCAGAATATCGGTCATTCCCTTCACGCTTTGAAACAACTGCACCTTTTTTGGAGCATTTTTTTCCTGACTTTTTTTCCTTCCCCGAGGCATGCCAATTTTATTCGAGCGGAGCGAGATTATAAAATCGAGCGCCCCGCTCCAGTTTTACTGAAAAGACCTTTCATAGATTTTGTTTTAATTTGATATTTCATTTGTTTGTTTTGATTCTTTGTTTGAAGTGTAAAACTGGGGCGGGGTTAAGGTTTTGTGTATAAAATTTCATCACTTTAGCGGCTCGAAATTTTATACAAAACTCTTAATAATTTGGCGCGCTAAAAGCCATTACCTCCGAAATCGGCCAAAGCCGAAAGCGAGCGACCCCAATAATATCCGACCGATTTAATGAACCCCAATTTCTTGAATCAAAACTAAAATTTCTATTATCACCCATCACAAAATATTGATCCGCTTCCAGCCGCGCTTCAAAACGACCGGTTGTCAACATTGATTTGATATAATCCTCCCTTAAAACTAATTCTTCACTCTCTTTATAAATAGTAATCTCTCCCTTATTAATCGTCACCCGCTCACCGGGCAAACCGATGATTCTCTTAATATAATAGGAACGTCTATCGCCAGGATATTTAAAAACGATAACCTCTCCTCGCTCCGGGTTGCGGAAACGATAAGTCAGCTCGTCAACCAAAAGATAATTACCGTCATCAAAATTCGGTTCCATGCTGGAACCGCTTACCAAAAATGGTTGCGCCACAAAAGTCCGCACCAAAAAAACCGCTACAACCGCCACCGCTATTGTTTGGATGATTTCAAAAAATGACCAGAGAAACTTTCTCATGAACAAAAAATTATGTCATAATCTTATAGAAGATGACGCAAAAATTCAACCCCGTTAGAAATAAGACGCCGAGGGCGTCTGCCGGTGCGCGAGCGCATCGGATTTCTAACGGGGTCAACCCCGCACAAATCAAAGCCATAATCGGTTTAGGCAATCCCGGCAGAATTTATCAAAATACCTACCATAATCTCGGATTTTTGTTCATTGACTACCTAAAAAATCGCCAACTGCCCGGTAATCGGCAATTATGCAAAACCGACACCCACATGAACCGGTCCGGAGAGTTTGTCAGAAAAATCACAAAAAAAAATAATCTCAAAAGCGATGAAATTTTAATTGTTCACGACGACAGCGATCTTGAATTCGGTCAATTCAAATTGAGTTTTAATCGCGGCTCAGCCGGCCATAAAGGCGTTGAATCAGTCATTAAAAATCTAAAAACGACAAACATCTGGCGCCTTAGAATCGGCGTAAGAAAAACCAAAACAGTCAGAGCCAAAGCCTCGGCGTTTGTTTTAAAACCGATTACCGCCCAAGATAAAAAAATCCTAGCCGGCGTCTTCCTAGAAATAACGACTACTGTTTTACCCCGTTAGATCCTGAACCCCGCTAACTCCGGTCAAACCACAAAATAAGAACGACCACAGAAGTCCCGCCCTTCATCAAGGCGAGGATCTAACGGGGTTTACCTGAAAACTAATATAAAAACTGACCGAGTTGTCCTCCAAAACCACAATTCTTTCAAGCGGCAAACTTACATTAAAAAAATTTGCCTCTGCCTCTAAAACATTTTTGAACTTTAACACGGCATCGTTACTTGAAGTGTGTGCCAGCATATTTATGGGCGAACTAACATCGCCAATCTCAAGCCAATCGATAACAACTCTGTTTTGATCGGTCAATTCCTGAAAGCGCGCGAAAAATTGATACCAATCGCGACTATCTCGTTTAACCACCTTAATCGCTTCAACCAGATTGTTAAATTCT
>CAYIEJ010000023.1:0-7583 GCA_964362455.1 uncultured Candidatus Saccharibacteria bacterium
CCCCTACCAATTTTTCAACTGCGTGCCTGTTGATAACTCTAGCCGCCAAAAATGATTATTTAAACAACCCAATGGGTAAAATGAACAGATAAAAAGAATACCACTATGACGCGTCATAGCGGCGAGGTTATTTTTTCTTCCGCAAACAGCGAAAATGGTCGAGGCAAACAAGACATTAAAGACGAGTGATGCAGAAATTAAAAACCCCACTATGACGCGTCACAGTGATGTGATATAATTCATTTCATGGCGAAAAAATTTGAAAAAGAAATAATTTTGCCATCGGTTAGCGATTACCATTCGCGCAAAGAATGGGAAAACGCTTGTTGGCAAAAAATACTAAAGTCCGGAGATTTTTTGGGCTTGTTGGTTACACCTTACGAACGTCGCAATCTTGTTCTTAGAGCCGCGGTTATTGACAGATTGCGTTCGGGGAAAAGTTACCGTCGGATTGGGGAAGAATTGTGGCTTTCATCACAGACAATTAGCGTTATCAAGAAAACCATAAGTGGCGATGGCTACCAAAGCTACCGGCAACGCGGTAAAACAGAACGACAAAAAAGAAAGTACAGCTCTTTTCTTCGTCCAACAAAAATAAAACCTCGAGGCCGACCTCGCCGCACAAAATACGGAACGGTTTATTTACCTTAACTTTTATTCGTTATACCTGCCGATTTAAGTTAGCGCGTATCGCTATGACGCGTCATAGTAACACAAAAAATGACCATGTTAATCAATAATTTCGGGGCTACCTTCTTTTAATGAAGTTCGGAACTTGCGAATAGGCAAAAATTATACTAATATAAAAACTTATGAAAAAAGACATCCATCCCCAATATTATCCAGGGGCAAAAATCAACTGCGCCTGCGGACACAAATTTACAATAAGCGCCACCAAACCCGAAATCCGGGTGGAACTCTGCAGCCACTGCCATCCATTCTATACCGGCAAGGCGGATTTAATTGATACTGCCGGCCGAGTTGAAAAATTCAAAGCAAGAAAAGCGCGGGCAACCCAAACAACTAAAACTAAAAAGAAAAAAATTAAAAATTAAAAAATATGGAACTCTTGGTCAAAAATCGAGATGTTTTAGGCAAAAAAGTGAAAACCCTAAGACGCGCGGGATTGATTCCGGCCGAACTCTACGGCCACGGCATTCAAAACAAGCACTTGAGCATTCCCGAAAAAGAATTTTCAAAAATTTATAAAGATGCTGGTGAATATACTGTTGTGAACGCGATTACCGAAACAAGTGAGAAAATTCCGGTTTTGATCTCCGACGTCACTTACGATCATCTTCGCGGTCGGATCCTTTCCGTTGATTTACGGCAAATTAGAATGGATGAAAAGATTCAAACGAAAGTGCCGATTGAATTTATCGGCGAAGCGCCAGCCATAAAAAATGGATTTATTGTGGTAACCGTCTTAAACGAACTTGAAATTGAAGCGTTGCCCGCTAAAATCCCCCATCGGATTGAAGTTGATTTAACACCACTCAAAGAAGTTAGCCAAAGTATAAGAGTTAGCAACCTCAAAGCTCCAAAAGATGTAAAAATTTTAGTGCCGGAAGATGCGGTCATTGTAACTGTAAGCGAACGCGCTAAAGAGGAAATGGCTCCGGCGCCGCAACCGACAGCCGAAGCCGCTACCGAAACGCCAACCGCAGAGGCACCAACATCGGAAGAGAAAAAGCCCGAAGAGAAGTAAACGCTTAGACGGCCTCTCTAACAAAATCACTCCTAAATCGTTATAATTTAAGAGATGTCTAATAGAATAAAAATCGCTTTTGGCGGATTATTAATTTTTGCGCTTTTTTCAGGGGTTTTTACCATCAACCCGCTTTTTCAATTTGTAAAAGCCCAGGAACAACCAAACAATCAAGAGAATCAGCAAAACGGCGAAATCAATAATCAAAGCAACGGCCCAACAACCCAAGAGCAAAGGGAAGAACTAGAAAAACAGTTAGCTGATTTGGAAAAACAAATTGAAGACCACGAAAAAACAATCGGCGAATACCAAAAACAAGGCAAAACCCTTAAAAACGAAATTAGTTCCTTAAACGCAAAAATCAACCAGCTCAATCTAAAAATCAAATCCGTTAATCTGAAGCTTTCCAAGCTCAGCCAAGAAATAAACGAAACCCAAAAACAAATAAACCGAACCGAAAACAAAATCGACGACCATAAAGAAGCCCTTGCGGAAGGCGTCCGCGCTCTCTATGAAGCCGATAGCCAAAGCCTGGTGGAAATTCTTTTGGTCAATAACCGGCTTTCGGATTTCTTCGGCAATTTGAACAATATCGCCTTGGTTCAAAATAATCTGCAAACTTCTTTAACCGAGGTTGTAAAATTAAGGCAGGAACTTTTAGAACAAAAACAGGAATTATCCCTTGAAAAAGAAGACGCAGAAAATCTCCGCGCCATTCAACAATCACAAAAGAAAAGCACCGAATCAACCCAAACGGAAAAATCCAGTCTTTTAAAAATTACCAAAGGCAAAGAATCCGAATACCAAAAACTTCTTAAGAAAACGCAAGAAACGGCCGCTCAAATCAGAAGCCGCATTTTTGAACTGTTGGGCGGCGGCGAACTGACTTTTGAAAAAGCTTATGATTATGCGCGGTTAGCCGAAGGCGCAACCGGCGTCCGAGCCGCTTTAATTTTAGGAGTTTTAAGCCGCGAATCTCTTCTTGGCAAAAACGTCGGCCGTTGCACTTACAAAACCGCAATGCATCCTACGCGTGACGTCCCTTACTTTTTGGAACTATTAGACAAATTGGGCATTAACCCCGATTCCGAATTCGCAAAAGTTTCCTGCGCGAATGCCGACGGCGCTTACGGCGGCGCGATGGGTCCAGCTCAATTCATTCCTTCAACTTGGCGTATTTTTGAATCGGAAATTTCAAAAATTACTAGCAACAATCCGGCAAATCCATGGAACAATTCCGACGCCTTTACCGCAACCGCTCTGTATTTGAAAAAATACGGCGCAGACACCAAAAGTTCAGCTTCAGAAAAAAAGGCAGCCGCAATTTATTACTGCGGCAATAACTGGCAAAGATACGCTTGCTCTTACTATGCCGGCAAGGTTGTGGAATCAGCCGCTAAATTCCAAAAAGATATTGATATCTTAAACGCGAACGTAGGGTTAGGGATTAGGAATTTAGCTTTTAAGGATTAGCTTTTAGCTTTTAGAACAAAACTAGCTAATTTCCTAAAAGCTAATCTCTAAAAGTTTTCACGATTGACTCTAAATTCCCATCCAAAATTTTCTCTATATTTGACCACTTCTTTCCGATCCGGTGGTCGGTAATTCTATCCTGCGGAAAATTATAAGTCCTTATCTTTTCAGCGCGTTCAGCAGAACCAACCTGCTCTTTCCTCAATTCTGAAACCGAACCAACCGCCTGTTCTCTTTGGGCCTCAAATAATTTTGCCCTTAACATTTCCATTGCCCGCTCGCGGTTGGCGTGCTGACTCCGCTCCACCCGGCAAGAAACAATTATGCCCGTGGGTTTGTGAAGAATTCGCACGGCAGTTTCAACTTTATTGACATTCTGACCGCCCGGACCGCCAGCGCGGGAAAAGGTCACTTCCAAATCACTTTCTTTTATATCAACCGCCCTAGCTTCCACAATCGGAAGCACAGCAACCGACGCAGTTGAAGTATGCACTCTGCCGGATTTTTCTGTTTCGGGAATTCGTTGAATCCTATGCACACCGGACTCGTTTTTTAATGATTCATAAATATCCCCACCCGAAAGTTCTGCAACCAATGTTTTTACACCCTTAAGTCCGCTTTCACTAACATCCAACATTACCCACTTCCAACCTTTTTTACTCGCAAACTTCTGATACATCCGCGCCAAATCACCGGCAAAAAGCGCGGCTTCTTCTCCGCCTGTTCCGGCTCTTACTTCCAAAATAATTTTTTTTACCTCATCCATATTTAAATTAACAACTTTTTAAAAACAAAAAGACCTCTTTGCCGGTCTTTTATTAAATTTAAGAGTTAAGAAATTTTTAGACGGCGAAGAATGGTGAGCATCTCGTCTTGGACAGTAAAAATTTGATTTTTAAAATCCTTGAATCCGCTTGTTAATTCATCAAACCGTTTATCGTGTTCGGTTAATTTTTGAAAAATTTTGTCTTCGTTCATGGTTTTATGATAAATAACTCCCTATATTTGTCAAATAAACTTTAGCGAAACTTTCGGAAATAAAAAAGAGCCCGCTTGGGGGCTCTCAATATTTCACAAAAACTATAATTGGATTAGAGTGCTTTCTTCTGCTTTTGGCTCGTTGTCAATTCTTCTCAATTCAACAAGGCGTTTGCCACGCCTTATCTTTGCTCATAAATTCCCAAGCCTTCCCAACCGCCTCTATGTCGGTCGTAGCAGTAAATGTTACGAACCGCCGTACATCAGGGCCACCAATAGCAGAATCACATTCGTATGCCAATCGGTATTTCACAACCCCACCTCCTTCCCTTTCATAAATTCAACAACTTTCCCGTTTGTGTGTTTTTCGACAGCTTCACGGACTGGTTGACGAGTAGAATCATTAAAAGTGCACGAAACATAATAGTGCCATTCATTTTTTTCGGGTTCATAGGCAAGTTCCTCAATCTTCAAACCACGACCATCGAGCTCTGCATTTATCGTGGATATTAATTCTCTTACGTCTTTACTAATTTTACTTGTAACCAACCTCGGTGAAAGCCAGCCGAGTCCATAAATTCTATGCTCCACCGTCATCGCTTTTCTCCTTTCTAAAGCGCGATAATAACCTGTTTGTAAAGATCGCCTATAAAGACGCGATCATTCTCTTTCTCTTTATTTCTTATTTGGTGCATCCTATTTTTCGCCAACTTTATAGCTTCTTCATCATCAGAAGAACTTAATGAATTCTGTTTTTACATCAATTTCTAACTCGAGCCGTCTTGTGTCCTGAACCATAATTCGCAAAAGATATTGAGTCATTATCTTCCTCCTCTCTTTGTTAAATATCCTCCTCTATCGTAAATCTTTTTAATTTACTTTGTCAAAAGTTTCTTGAGCAAAAATCAGCAAAAAAATCATGTCCTCAATTTGATGCATATGCATCAAATTGAGGCGTCAAAGTTTATTAAATAACCTTAAACGGTTTTCAACTATTTTTTCAATTTTTTCTATCACTTCCGGTTCGATTTTATATGGCGCGATTTCTTCCGGGTTTTCTTTTAAAGATTCTTCCAAACCTTTTCGCCAAGCAACACGCAGCTCTGTTGAAATATGAATTATTGAAATTCCGGCATCAATCGCTCTAATAAAATCTTCATCGCTTATGCCCGAACCGCCATGCAAAACAAGCGGAATTTTTACCGCGCTTTTTACTTCACGAATTCTTTCAATATCCAATTTCGGATTCGGCGCGTTTTGAAACATTCCGTGTATGTTACCGACGGCTGGCGCAAACAAATCTACCCCCGTTTCTTTTACAAACCGCATTGCCTCTTCCGGCTTGGTTAAATCTTCCGGTTTGATTGCCGCACCTTCAGGAATTTTTTTAAATACTTGCGACGAACTGCCGATATACCCCAATTCTCCCTCTACGATAATTTCTTTACTGATTGAACGAACAATTTTCACCGCTTCTTTTGTTTTCTTAATATTTTCCTCTACCGGCAGTCTTCCGCCGTCGAAAAGAACGGCGTCAAAACCGGCACGCGCCGCTTCCTCAACTTTTTCCAAAGAATGAGTGTGGTCGGCATTTAAAAAAACGGACAACCCCTCGCCTCGCATCGCTTCAATTAAGGCCGCTATCTCTTCTATGCCAATAAATTCCCTCTCGCCTTCGGAAACACCGATTATGACCGGCAATTGAAGCCGCCTTACAACATTTTCAATTGCTTTTAATTGTTCAAGATTAGAAACATTAAAATGCCCAATAGCAATTTTTTTTTTAGTCGCTTCGTAAACAATTTGTTTTAAAGTCATTTAAATTAATTTTGCCTTGTAATCAACCGGCGCTTTTCCCAAATACTCTTTTAGTTTTTCTTGACTCAAAAGCCCTTCTCTGGCACCCACATACTGCACGACCGACATCGCGTTTATCGGCGCCCACCTCAAAATTTCTTCAATATCCAAACCCAAACATAAACCCGCGACAAAAGTGGCGGAAAAAGCGTCGCCCGCGCCAGTCCGTTCAAAAGGCGGCTTCGGATCCGGATAAGGCGGCATAAACCAAATCTCACCGCCTTGAAATGCGTAAGCGCCTTTTACACCGTCCGTGATAACAACAATTTCCGGCCCCAATTCCCGCATTCGGCGGAGAAGCATTTTAATATCATTCTCTCCAACGCCTAAAATCCGCTCGGCCTCTTCTTTATTGCAAAGCACAACTTTTGCTCTTTTATAAATGCCGCTAAGTTCGCTGCCGAATTTAATCTGATAAGTGCCGGGCTGAAAAGCTAAATTTATTTTGGGGTGCTGGTTAAAAAATTCTTCCAAAGTTTTATGAAACGGCAAGGTGTTCGGACCCAACGAAGAAAGATAAACCCATTCCGGCGCATCAATCTTCGGCAAAGCGTAGGAAAAATCTTCATGCTTGATTAAAATTGTCCGATCGTCGTCATACCAAAGAACATAGTGATAGTTTGTTTTTTTATCTTTATGAATTTTGATAAATTCGGTCCCAACTTTTTCGCGCTTAAGGGTTGCGAGGCATTCCTTGCCGAAATAATCATTGCCGACATTCGAAACAAACGCGCTTTTCAAACCCAAACGGCTCGCGCAAACAGAAGCGTTCGCACTATTGCCAACCGCCGGAATGACATAAGTTTCTTTGTAGGGTATTTTATCGGCAAAACGCATGCAAATTTCCCGTTCGCCTCTGTCTATATCAATGTGCGCCGAGGGATCTTCAAGACGAATGAAATTATCAGTCATAATATCGCCTATCGCTAAAAAGTTATATTTTTTCATTTTCTTTTCAAAACTTTTTTAACCGCCGCTTTGATATCTTTTACGCCCATGCCATATTTTTCTATCAATTCTTCCGGCTTTCCTGATTCGCCAAACCTATCTTGAAGACCGATGAATTCAATCGGCGCTGGATATTTTTTTGCTAAAAATTCCGCGACTGCTCCGCCCAAACCGCCCACAATTTGATGTTCTTCAACAGTAACAACCGCATTGGTTTTTTTTACAACCTCCAAAATTTTTAATTCATCCAAAGGCTTGATTGTGTGGCTGTTTAAAACAATTGTACCGATTTTTTCTTTTTCTAATTCGTGAGCCGCAACTAGAGCATTATAAACTAAAATGCCGCCGGCAATAATTGCTACTTGCGGCTTCTTAGAAGACCAAAAAATCTCCGCTTTCCCTGGAATAAATTGCGTTTCTTCTGTCGTAATTACCGGACTCTTTTCCCTGCCGAAACGAAGATAAACCGGACCCCAAAGTTTTGCGGCGGCAATTGTCGCTTTTCTTGCCTCAATCGCATCGCAGGGACAAATCACCCGCATATTCGGCATTGCCCGCATAATCGCCATATCCTCTGTTGCTTGATGAGTTGCCCCATCTGGTCCGACGGAAATTCCGG
>CAYIEJ010000023.1:7593-7803 GCA_964362455.1 uncultured Candidatus Saccharibacteria bacterium
CCGCCAATTTTCACATTTGAATCATTATAAGCAATCGTTGTTCTAATTTGCTCGTAATTTCTGCCTGGCGAAAAAACCGCATAAGAAGAGATAAAAGGAATTTTACCTGAAATCCCCAAACCAGCGGCGATTGCGGCCATGTTCTGTTCCGCCACGCCAAGTTCAAAAAATCTTTCGGGAAATTTTTTAGCGAATGCTTCAGAACGGGTT
>CAYIEJ010000024.1:0-7211 GCA_964362455.1 uncultured Candidatus Saccharibacteria bacterium
TATTCAATCCATTGAATTTAAAAATGTAGGTTTTGCATACTCGGAAAACAACAAACCCTCGGTACACAGCATCAGCCTTTTGATTGAAAAAGGAAAAAATATCGCGTTTGTCGGCCCCTCTGGCGCCGGCAAATCAACAATCGTAAAACTTTTAGTCGGCTTGTACAAACCGACAAAAGGAGAAATCATAATCAACGGAAATAATTCCAAAAAAATCGATTACGGACACCTAAGGACTTTAATCGGCTATGTTTCGCAAGAAGCCCAATTATTTGCCGGCACAATCCGTGAAAATCTTTTATTCGTCAAACCGGACGCCTCCGACAAAGATTGCATGGAAGTTTTAAAGAACGCTTCGGCAATGACTATTATTGAACGGGGAGGCGGGGGATTAGACACAAAAATCGGCGAAGGCGGAATTAAAATTTCCGGCGGAGAACGCCAAAGACTGGCAATTGCCCGCGCATTGCTCCGCAAACCAAGCTTAATTATTTTTGATGAAGCGACAAGCAGCTTGGATTCCTTAACCGAACGCGAAATAACGCAAACAATCCAGAATATCACGCTTACCAATCCCGATCTTATTACAATCTCCGTCGCGCATCGTCTCTCAACAATCGCTCATTCTGACCAGATTTATGTTCTGGAAAAAAGGGGAATCGTTGAAAGCGCTCATCATAACAACTTACTCACCAGAGACGGGCTTTATAAAGCGATGTGGATCGAACAAAGCGCTGAAGCCAGACTTTAATTCAAAAAAATCGCGGTGGGATTTCCATCGCGGATTTAAATCTGCTTAATGAATTATTTTTTTATCCACTTAGGATGGAACGCACTTTTTGAACGGTTGCTTCCAAATCACCGCTTTTTTCCATAAAATCAACCGCCCCCAATTTAACGGCGGTTTCTTTAGTTAATTTTATGCCGGCCCATTCGTTGAACAAGCTTAAAATCGAAACCTTTATATCCTTAGTGTCTGGGTCGCTCTTTAACTTCGCCAAAGCCTCCGCACCATCCATAATCGGCATTCTCAAATCAAGTATAATTAAATCCGGTTTTTCTTTTTTGGCTATTTCACAACACTCTTTTCCATTATAGGCCTTAAGAACCGAAAACCCCGCCTTTGTGAGCTTCGTATCAAGCACATCCGCCAAAAAGGTGTCATCATCAACTACTAAAATAAGTGGTTTTTCTCTCATAAATCAATAATACTTTCTATCTATATTTTAGCATATTCTTCCACTTAAAGTGTATAATTTAATTGATGAAAACAATAGCTGACTTGCCCGAATTTGACAACCACGAACTAATCAGTTTCATCTCTGACAAAAAAACCGCTTTAAGGGGCTTTATTGTCATTCACAACACCAATTTGGGACCGGCTACGGGCGGAACGCGATACTGGCCATACTCATCAGAAGAAACGGCTTTAAAAGACGGTCTCCGTCTTGCCCGGGCAATGACTTATAAATGCGCACTGGCAGGAGTGCCTTATGGCGGCGGAAAAGCTGTATTGATGGCAGATAAACATTATCCGAAAACCGAAAAATTTCTTGCCGCTTACGCCAAACGGATTAATTTACTGAATGGCCAATATTATACGGGAGAAGACGTGGGCATTAATCAAAAAGATGTTGATGTTTTAACCAAGTATTCAAAATTCATTGTCGGTCGGAAAAACCTTGCCGGCGAACTTGGTCCGTGGGCGGCGCTCGGAGTATTTTTTTCAATAAAAGCCGCTCTCTACGAAATTTTTGGCAGTGAAAAAATATCCGGGAAAACTATTGCAATTAAAGGGCTGGGCAAGGTTGGGCTTGAACTTGCTTTTTTGATTATTAAAGAGGGTGGAAAAGTTATTGGCGCAGACATAAACTCAAATGCAATCAAATCAGCAAAAAAAAGATTCCCAAACATGAAAATAGTATCACCAAAAGAAATTCACAAACAAAAAGTCGATGTTTGCGCCCCCTGCGCCATGGGCGGAGAATTCAACCGTAGAACGGTTAAAGAGCTTCGTTCCGCAATTATCTGCGGCGGAGCGAATAATCAATTAGCCTCCGACGACATCGGAGAAATTATTCACCAAAGAGGGATACTTTATATCCCCGATTATCTTGCAAATGCCGGCGGCCTTATAAATGTTGTGGGAGAAATAAGAAAAGAGGGGTACTCAAAAAAATGGGTTGAGCAAAAAGTTAAAGCGATTAAAAGAACAGCAAAGCAAGTAATTGGGTTGTCAAAAAAATACAACAAACCAACGAACGCGATGGCAAATCAACTTGCCGAGAGTATTTTTAAAAGGAGAAATTAATAAAATTGAAAAACTTAAATTTTTCTGCTATGCTATTTTTAGTTAAATCTCCGTGAATAACTTTCCCGGTCGACATTCTGCCGAACAAATTCTTCGTTTCATTCGCGAAAAAAAAGAAGATTTTTGGAATCGCGAAAGAGAAAGAAGGCCGCTTCAATTGTTTCACGAAGCGGCCGGGCGAGTGCCGGCGTATAAGGACTTTCTAAAAAAAAATAAGATTAGACCGGATAAAATAAAAACTTTTCAAGATTTCCAGCTCGTTCCGCCAATAAATAAAAAGAATTATCTGCAGCAGTATCCACTTTCTAAACTTTGTTGGGACGGCTCGCTCAAAAAACCTCTTGTGTGGACTTCCACCTCTGGCTCTACGGGCGAGCCGTTTTATTTTCCGCGCGGACACGCACTTAATTGGGAAAGTTCTATTCTTCACCAACTTTTTTTCGAAAACAGCTCATTAAAAGAAAAGGGTCCCACCCTTATTATTGTCGGCTTCGGTATGGGCGTTTGGATCGGCGGCCTTATCACTTATCAAGCCTTTGAAATTGCGGCCAGAAGAATGGATTACCCGATTTCTATAATTACGCCCGGTATAAACAAAATTGAAATTTTTCACGCCCTTCGCAATTTATCGCCGAATTTTAAACAAACAATTTTAGTCGGCTACCCGCCGTTTATCAAAGACATTATTGATGAAACAATTCATGAAAGGATAAATTTGCGCCAACTCCACTTAAGAATTTTAACGGCGGCCGAGGCCTATACAGAAAAATTCCGCGAATATCTTGTAAAAAGAGCGGGCGTAAAAAACTTATATCTCGATACATTAAATATCTACGGCACAGCAGATATTGGCACGATGGCCTGGGAAACACCGACTTCAATACTTATGCGCCGCCTGACGATTCAGAATAAAAAAATGTTCAGGGAAATTTTTTCACCCATTGAAAAAACACCGACCTTAGCGCAATACAACCCATTCTTTATTACTTTTGAATCTATTAAAGACGAAATTCTCTTAAGCGGCAGCAATACGATTCCGCTTATTCGTTATGCAGTAGGCGATCACGGCGGGACCTTCAATTTCAGCGATGCTATCGAAAAACTCAAACAATTTAATATCCACTTCCAGAAAGAGGCTAAGAAAAATGGTTTGCAAAATAACATCTATAAACTACCGTTTGTTTATGTTTATGAGAGAAAAGATTTATCAGTCACTCTTTACGGCCTCCAAATATACCCCGAAATCATAAAGGAAATCTTAATAGAAAAACCTTTTAATAGATTTTTAACCGGAAAACTCACGTTAATCACAAAGTGCAACAAAAACCAAAATCAATACCTTGAAATCAATTTGGAACTTAAGAAGAACAAAATCACAAACACCCGGTTGCGAGAATTTGTTTTAAGAAAAATTACTGACAATTTAATCATTAAAAATTCCGAGTTTCGGGAACTTCATCATCATCTTGGCAAACGAGTTTTACCAAAACTTGTTTTCTGGCCAGCCGAACACCCACGATATTTCAAACCGGGCATCAAACAAAAATGGGTACAAAAAGGGGGATAATTGAAACAAAGGCGGATCGCACATCATGGCAGCCCGTTGCTGTTTTTCCCCGACAATTAAAAAAATTTGTCGCTAAACACCCCCACATTTCAATTGTCACTGAATTGAAGCGCAATCTTGAAGAACTTTTTCTTCTACGGAACCCGAAGTATCGTTTTGACCCCGAACGAAACTCCGCTTCTTACGGGGCGGGCAAAAATTACCAAGAAGAGTTTGAAAAATTTTTTCGTACTTATGACCGTGATAGTTTCGGGAACTGGTTTTATTTTCCCTGGCTAAACACACTTGTTCGATACCTACCGGAAGATTTACATTTAGAGCTTAGAACTGGCAGAAACAAATTGTTGATTACTACCGAGGAACAGAATTGTTTCTATAATTCCACCATTGTTTTTTTGGGAATGAGCGTGGGAAGCCACGTCGCGACTGTCACAGCGATGACCGGCGGCGCAAAACATATGAAACTTGCTGATCCCGATGAATTATCAGGCGATAATTTAAACCGAGTGCGAACCGGATTTCAAAACATTGGCCTCAATAAAGCCGTTGCCGTGGCGCGACAAATTTACGAAATCAACCCTTATGCTGAAATTGAATTATTTCAAGACGGCTTAACCCCGGAAAACGCGAATAAAATTCTTGAAAATGGGGATTTAATCGTTGAAGAAATGGACAACCCTTACTGGAAATTAAAAATAAGAGAGCTTGCCCGCGAAAGAAATATTCCCGTACTAATGGGCACAGATAACGGTGACGGGGTCATTGCTGATGTGGAACGATACGACCTCAACAAAAACTTACCGATTTTAAACGGTCTGGCAAAAGGAATTACGGCTGATAAATTAAAAAACATGCCACCCAAAGACTTGCCTAAAGTAGCAGGGAAAATCGCTGGAGCCAATCTAACTGTGCCCAAAATGCTTGAGTCTGTCGCCGAAGTAGGGAAGTCACTTTATTCTTGGCCCCAACTTGGCACTGCCGCCAATATGTGCGGTTCAATAATCGCCATGCTTGCGCGGCGGATAATTAATAAGGATAAAAATATTAAATCCGGTCGTTATTCTGTAAACCCTGACGCCATCTTTGAAGCTGACTATAAATACAAATGGTTTTCACGCAAAATCGCTTTTCTAAAATTCGTAAGAAAAATGATGCGGTCACAATAAGAATATTGTGTTAATGTTAATTTAATGATTCCTCATGATACAATCCGGAAAATTCTTGAGGCCGGTGTCCAAGCGCCATCCGGAAGCAATTCGCAACCTTGGAAATTTATTGTCCGCGGCGATCAGCTTGATGTCATCGCTTTACCGGAAAAAGACCATCCCGTTTTAAACTTCCGCTATCGCGGCACTTGGGTTGCGCATGGCGCGCTTATTGAGAATATCGCCATTGCTACAAGGGAATTCGGATATAATTCCACTATTAAAATATTTCCCGATAAATCAGATCGCAATATCACAGCAAGAATAACTTTCAAAAAATCTTCCTCTGCCGGCGACCCCCTTTACAAAACGCTTACTGAACGAGTAACTAACCGCAAACCTTACGCAACAACACCGCTTACTCAAGAAATCAAAGAAAAACTTTTAGAGATTGCAAGAGGGTGGCCGGACAAAAATTTAAAAGTAGTTTTTGTTGAAGACGCAGAAAAAATAAAGAAAATTGGGGAAGCCGCGAGCGTGAATGAAATTGTAATGTTTGAAAATCAGGCATTACACAAACTTCTTTTTGAAGAAATTGTGTGGACGCGCGAACAAGAAATCCAAAGAGGAAAAGGATTATATTTTAAAACAATGGAACTAAAACCGCCGGCGTTCCTTGTCAAAACACTTGGTCGTTGGCCGCTTATGAATGTTTTAAATAAAATCGGAATTGCTCGCGCGATTGCTAAAGATAATGTTAAAATGTATACAGCGACGCCGATAATATGCGCAATAATAGCGGGAGAGAATGACAGCGATTTTTTAAATGCTGGACGCCTAATGGAGCGCCTTTGGCTTCAGGCAACATTAAATGGTTTAAACGCTCATCTTATGACTGGCGTACTTTTTATGTGGCAAAGAATCGCTTCTGGTGAAATGGAATGGTTTTCAAAAAAACATATTTCTTTAATTCAAAAAGCCTACCAAACAACCGCATCAATGGTTGGGGCCGGAGATAAAAATGTGGCGCTTCTTTTCAGAATTGGAAAAGCTAATAAGCCTACAGCGAGATCTATTAAATCGCCGCCAATAATTACCTATGATTAATAGCTAACATGGAATTTAATTTAGCGGTTTTAAAAAACTTAGACTTATTTTCAGTAGGGATTGCAGTAACCTCAATAGTCATTTTAGGCTTCAGCTTATTTTTTAACAATCGGCGCAGCATAACAAATCGAACATTTTTAATTTTTACCCTACTAACCGCTGCATGGGGTATTGCTAATTATATAGCAGAGAAAGTTGTTATCCCCGAGCTCGGTCTTTGGCTATTTCGTATCGTTATCGCACTCGCAATTTGGCACGATTTCTTTATTTTTCAATTATTTTATGTATTTCCAAAAGAAAAAGTTCAGTTTTCGAAAATCTATAGAATTGTTTTAATTCCTCTTGTCGGTATAACATCGGTTATCAATCTAACGCCATTCGTTTTTAACAAAATCGGCGAAATTTCTCCAGAAGGCAAAATTCTAAAAATTATCAATGGCCCAGGCATAATTTTGTTTAGTGTTTTAGTTTTCGGATTAATAACTAGCGGAATTGTTCTGTTGATTAGGAAATTTCGACGGGCAGGCGGAATCGAAAAAGTTCAATTGCAGTTTGTATTAACCGGAACATTTTTAACATTCTTTCTGCTTGTAACATTTAATTTTATACTGCCAGCTTTTTTTAATAAACCCGATTTAATCCCTTTGGGCGCAGTTTTTCTTTTCCCATTTGTAGCTTTTACTTCTTACGCTATTTTAAAACATAGGTTTTTGAACGTTAAAGTAATCGCGACAGAAATTTTTGTATTCATTCTTGCAGTTGCGACTTTTTTTGAAGTTTTACTCGCAGAAGAACCGCTAATTTTAATTTTTAGAGGCGTTGTACTCTTACTAGTACTTTATTTCGGTATTTCGCTAATAAGAAGTGTTTGGAAAGAAATAGAACAACGTGAAGAACTTCAACGGTTAAACGAACAACTTGACCAACTAAGCAAGTTTAAAAGCCAGCTTCTTTCTATTGCCTCGCATCAAATCAAAGCGCCGCTTGCGGCAATTAAGGGTTACGCCACGCTTGTACTTGACGGCTCTTACGGCGGCACAAACGGCGAAGTTAAGGAAGCGCTCGGAAAAATTAAATAATC
>CAYIEJ010000025.1:0-6963 GCA_964362455.1 uncultured Candidatus Saccharibacteria bacterium
GGTGGCGGCGCTCCTGTGCTCACTTGGTATCGGCGAACTGTTAATTGTTATCAGAGCGATGAACCATTTTATACGATAAAAAATAATGGTGGCGAGTTAGAATTTAATACTGCCGCAGGGACAAAATTTGAGGTTACTCAAGACGGCACTGCTTCCGCGGTTGTATTTACGGGCAGTTATTACATAAGAGGTGGAGACGTGCTTGCCACTAACAATGTTCTTGAAGATTGTGGCGATCCGCTTAGCGGAAATCCTTACGCAAGGTGGACGAATAATAAACATTGCTATTTGAAAGTAAACACTGGTGCAACTTTTTATAATGCACAAAAAGCTTGCCGGAATTTGGGTGGATACTTGGTGACTTTAACTGACAATGAAGAAGCGTCTTACGTTTGGAATAATTTAGGAAGAGCTGCTTTGGATAATCATTGGATAGGTTATGCTGATGCTGGTTCAGAGAATAGCTGGCGATGGGTAACCGGAGAAATTGGCATAGAAGGTAATGGGAATGTTTATGATAATTTTGCTCCGGGGCAGCCCGATAACGCTAATGACGAGGATTGTGCGAATTATAAACCCAGCGCGTTGGGTGAGTGGAATGACGTTAATTGCGGGCAAACACACGGTTATATTTGCGAGAAAGATTTTTGATATTTAAGGCTTGGCTACTTTTATTCATTTTAATCCTTATTTGAGAATGCGTTTTTTTAACCGATTCGGTTGTTAGAGATTTAAATTTTCGGCGTTTTAAACCTTACGAAGTTCGACTTCGTAAGGTTGTCGTTATTCTAGAATAATGTCTTTTATCTCTTGAAGGTTAATTTCTTCAAGCCACTTGTTCATGTCCTTTTTGTATTGGTTTGGCCCCTCAAAAAATTCTGAAAGGAAATCTCTTTGCGTGACTGAGGGGAAATTTTTTTTGCCAATGTAATCTAAATAACTTGACCATCGATATGATTCCAGAAATTTAATAGCTTTTTGGCGATTTGTTATTTTTTCTTGCCAATCGAGATTAATAATGCTTAGTGGATTAGCGTGGATGTAATAGGGGAGGTGAATAAAATGGCTTTCATTTTCTATTAAAACAGCTTTGAATTTTCCTTGAAACAATGGTCCAACCCTTTCATATTTTTTATTAAAATAGTTTGTGTAACCGGTGCCGAGTTTTTGCATAAAATTTACAACGCCCTTTTCCCTTTTTTGTTTTAACAACAGGTGAAAGTGATTTGTCATTAAACAAAAAGCGAGTATTTCAATAATGCATTGTCGCGGTTCATTTTTTTTCGTTTTTTCAATCTTACGAAGTCCGACTTCGTAAGATTGAAGTTGGGGGTTTTTGTAATAGATGTTTTTTGCTGGCGCTTCATCGTTAAATTCAAAAAGATCATGGATAAAACGAAAACGATCTTTATCGTCCATGAATACATCTCTTTTTTCAACACCACGATTATAAATATGATAAATTTGATTATTCGCAAAGATTGGTTTTTGCATGATTTGATTATAACAAATTTACGAAGTCGGACTTCGTAATCTATTGAAAACTTAATTGATGCGTGTGATTGTAACTATATGATTGTGAAGGAAAGAATAAGAAAGAGCGATTTACAAGAGCCATTTGCTAAAGCCGTTGTAGACGTTGAACGGAAACTAATATCTTTGGGTTGTGAGCTTCATATTGATTGCGCCGAAGAATTAATAAAGGAAGGTTCTAGCGCAAAAGATCTCTGGGGATTTAATATTTATCCTGACGGCCGCATTGATTTCATCTCGCTTATAAATATCAGGCCGCAAGATAATAATAGAACAATGGAGATTAAAGATTTGAAAATTAGAGAGGAAATACAATCAATCGTAAAAACATTTTTAGAATGACGCTTGAAAAATGGGAAAAATTCGGGAAAAGGGATCAAATAGGACATATTGGCGCTGAAATTTTGCGTGCATCCCAAAATAACGATTCAGATTTGCGCAAAGCGATTTTAGAAAAAGCTTTGGGATTTGTTGATTTGTCTCTTCAGGACAAGAAATGGCTTGAGAATCCATTAATGCTTCTTGTCTTGCGTAACGCGTTGGCCGAAGCGTATCTTGGCGAAGAAAACCTAAACCAAATATACGCCATTCTATAATCTGTTCGGGTCGAATTTTCATGAGCAAGTTTCACTTTGTTACATATGTTAGAAAGTGAAGCAAGAACCCCGGGCGTAAATTTAAAAGCGGATGCTTGTTTCTGCTATAATAAAAGTAATGTTTTGGAAGGTTTTGATTTTTGGAAGTGTTTTTATTTTTCTCGGAAGTGCGGGAGTTTTTATTGTTTACGCTCAACCGGCGGCGCCGGCTGGTTTTCAAACAACCCCGACTTCAGCTTGTGTTATTGACTTAAACTGGAATCAAGGTTCGCCGGGTGCTAATTACTATAACTATCAGCGTTCAACCGATAACTGGCAGCAAACCTGGAATTCGGGAAGGGATCCGGCTTCGGGCAATTTTCCGGCGCCGGTTACTGGCCCTCGCACTTATGTTGACGAAACCGAAATTTCGCCAGGCACAAGTTATTGGTATCGACTTCAATCGTGCGACGCGATTCAATGTTCGCCGTTTATTGATGCAAACAGCGGCGCGCCGGCAACAACCCCCATAATTCAAACGCCGCCAGCGCCAGTTAATTTAAAAGCAGTCGGCAAGCGAGTTGGTGGCGTTCAAGATGTTGATTTGACCTGGGAGTTTACGGTTGCGCCTTCGATATATTCAAGATTTTATATTTATCGTTCGGAAAATGGCGGTCCCACTTCCACAGTTAATTCTATTCCTGGAACCAATCCTCCTTTTTACCGTGATTTGGGTAGAAATTTAAACTCGGTTTATGCTTATCAAGTTAAAACTTTTGAAAACGATTTAGGTTGCCCGCTAAGCGCAATGGTTTCTTCGGCGCCTTCAAATAGTGCAGTTGTTCCGATTGGGCCGACTAATTTGGATGGTTCGGCAAGCGGCGCGGCCAATCCGATTATAGATTTAACATGGGAAGATAATTCTAATAATGAAGACGGTTTTGAAATCTGGAAATCAACCGATCAAATTTTTCCGGCTGGCAATCGCGTTGTTTTTCCCTTAGAGTCGGTTGACACCACGACTTTTCAGGACACCTTCGTAAATCCGAACACAACTTATTACTATCAGGTAAGAGCCGCTATCGTCGCGGCGTCGAATTACAGTTATTCTGTTTTTTCTAATATAAAAACCATCGCGACTGGTTTGGCGAATCCGGTTTTAAAAGGCGGGATAATATATGTAGCGGATCCGGCTGGCGGCAATGTTTATCTTTCTTGGCAAGGTGTTGTGGGCGCAAGTAGTTATCAATTGATGAGGGATGTTGATTCTAGTTTTTCTAACCCTGTAACCGTCGCAACAATTTCAGGGAGCGCCAATCCGAATTATTTTGACCAAAACGTTGCTTTGGGCAGAACCTATTATTATCAACTCAAGGCGATTTCCGGGGCGCAGTTTTCTTATTCAAATACAGTTTCGGTGAACTTGGATATTTATATGATTTTGAAAGGCGTTGGTTGGGCTTCTGCGGGCGGGCCGGCGAATAACCCGATTGGCATTGGTTGGATTAAATTTAACTCGTCTCCGGAAAATAATTCGCCGGCATCATCAAATAATTATAGCGTTCAAGTAGATAGAAACGGTTTATTGTCTGGTGCGGGCTGGGCGTCAACCCGCAATATCGGTGGTCATAATAATGGTTATGGATGGGCATCATTTAATCAAAGTGATTTAGAAGATTGTCCAACGACACCTAATTGCAAGGCAGAAATTGATTTGAGTACTGGTGTGGTAAGCGGTTGGGCAAGATTTTTATCACCAAAAATTTTTTCCAATCAGGGCGCTTGGAATGGTTGGCTTAGGTTACGGGGGAATGTCGGCGGCGCTTTTATCCAAAACAAACAAATTGCAGAGCAGGACAGGGAGTTTAATTTTTGGAATTCGTTTTTGGGTAAAGATATTTTTAACAAATTAGGGAGTTTGATAAACGGAGTTTTTGCCCAAAGCGCGCCTTACGGAATAAATTACGATTCAGGCACAATGAATTTTTCCGGCGCGGGTTGGGGCGGAGATGTTTCGGGCTGGCTCGCAGTTGGACCAGTTAATCAATCCGGATGCATTCGTTGCAACGTGAGAGCCGAATTGGTCGGTGAAGAACAATTGCCGCCTACGCCGCCGACTGTAAGTTCGGTGACTGTAACCCCTGGGCCGGGTACGGAATTGTGGTGCGCTCAAAGTCCATATTACAGCGTGGGTTGGACGTATGAAGACGCCAATCAAGACCCTCAAGTGAGAGCGGAAATTAAATTTGTTGGGCCGGATATTGTAACGGTGGTTTACGAATCAAATGACGCGATTTATATCCAGAATCAAAATTATCTTTTAAGTAATCCTTTGTCGCAATTGCAGCCGGGACAAGTTTATCATGCGGAAGTGAGGGCTTTTGACAGGAAAGCTTGGTCAAATTGGGCGTCTTCTCCTCAATTTACGACGCCGAGTCATTATTATCCTCTTGTCAGTTTTAGCTGGAATCCGCAAGCGCCACAGATTAATTCGCCAGTTGATTTCACGGATGAAACGCAAGATCGATCGACTGGCAGTTATCCTTTAAACGGTTGGGATTGGCAATTCACGAACGGAACGCCGCAAACTTCTTCTGATCAGAATCCCTTAGATGTTGTTTTTAGCGTTTTGTCTTCAACGGTTGGGCTTACGGCGAGTGATACGAGCGGCGCGGCCTGTTCGGCAGAAGCCACTGTCGGCGGCGGTTCCAGCGGATTTAGAAGAAAAATCATTCGTGAGCGTTAGGTTCTCGCAATAACTAATCCAATAATTTTTTTAGCGCCGGCGGCTTTAAGGGTGGTCGTCGCTTCTTGCATTGTCGCGCCGGAAGTAAAGACATCGTCTAAAAGAAAAATATTTTTATTCTGAATCTGGTTGGGGTCTTTTACGCCAAAACTATTTTTGATATTTTCTTTTCGCTCGGTGGAATTTTTTAATTCGGTTTGGGATTTCGTATTTTTGATTTTGATAAGCGAATTTTCCGCGATCGGAGTTTTGTTTAAAAAGAAAGATAGTTTTTGAGCAAGAAGCTGGGCTTGGTTAAAGCCGCGCATTCGCTCTTTTTTCTTATGAAGGGGGACAGGAACAATAATAAAATTTTCAATTTTAAAATCAGAATTTTTGATTGCTTTATTGAGATACAATTCAAGAACTCGGCTTAGTGGTTCAATAGCGCTTTTCAGATTTTTGTATTTTAAGGCGTGAATTAATTCACGGACAATTTTGTTTTCAAAGAATGAAGCCGCCCCCAAAACAAATTTTGTTTCGGGGTGGCAATCGTTTTTTGGTTCGTAGAGGCGTTTTTTGCAACGCGGGCAGGTAAAGCCGCTGTTGATTTCAATTTTTTCAAAGCAGTTCCGGCAAATTACCTTAAGCGTTTGGTCTTCCAGTTTTTTCTTGCAGATAAGGCATTGGGATGGAAAGATGGTATCGAGCGTCAATTTCAAAAAATGGGTCATCCGCATTTATTTTATCCCGTTAGAAGTTCGGCTGTCCACGAGCCATTTATTGAGTAATTGAATTCGTCGCCTATTTCACAATCAGAACTATTTTGAAAACTTCTAACGGGATTTATTGAATAATGTTTTTCGTGTAAAATAAAAGATAATGTCGGTGGTTTCTGATTTTTTTAAGGACGTATTTAATTTTTTAAAATCGGGCTCGGTTTTGGGCGTCGATATCGGTACGGTGGCAATTAAGATTGTTGAGTTCTCGCAAAAAAGAGGAAGTTTTAAATTTGATAATTACGGCATCTTGGAGACAAAAAATTACCTGGAACATTCTAATCAGGCGATTCAAACAAGTTCTCTTAGGATCCTTGAAAAAGAAGCGGTGGCGCTTTTAAAAATTTTATTAAAGGAATTAAAGCCGAAAACAAAAACCGCGGTTGCGGCAATACCCGCTTTCGCTTCTTTCGCAACCACCCTGGATATGCCGGTATTATCTCGAAGCGAAACCGCGCGGGCGGTAATGTTTCAAGCGCCCCAATATATTCCTTTGCCGATGTCGGCCGTTTCCATCGAGTGGTTCAAGATAGAAGAGTTTGTTGATGAACGCGGCGTCAAAAATCAAAGATTGTTTTTGGTCGGTATTCCGCATGACATTCTCCGGCGGTACAAAAATATTTTTAGTCAGGCGGGTTTGCGTTTGGTTTTTATGGAAATTGAGGGCTTGGCGCTTGTTCGGGCGCTTGCCGGTTTGTCCGGGAACGCCGTAACGCTTGTGGCCGATATCGGCGCGGAATCAACCAATATTGTTGTTGCTCAAAACGGTATTTTGAAACATGTGGTTCAGAGCGATTATGGCGGCGGTTACTTGACGCAAGCTTTGGCTAGGGGTTTGGGTCTTAGCAATTCGCGGGCAGAGGAGTTAAAGCGAAGAAAGGGTCTCTTAGCCTCCGGAGCCGAGTTTGAGTTATCAACTTTAATCACGCCGTTCTTAGATGTTATAATACAAGAGACGCGGCACGCCCAAGATGTTTTTGAGCGCCGTTATAATAAAAAAATAGAGAAGATAATTCTTGTGGGGGGCGGCGCCAAACTTTTGGGAATTGATAAATATGTAAGCGCTCAAGTAAATTTGCCAGTTTCCTTGGGGACAATTTTTCAAGGAACGCAATATCCGTTAGATATTGAGCCGGCGATTAAGGGGTTAAATAGCGATTTAACGGTTGCCGTCGGTCTCGCTAAAAAATATTTTTTATAATGGCTTTGTATAAATTTTCAAAATAAAGCCGCAGAAAATTTATCTATAAAACCTTGACCCCGCACATAAATTCAACAAAGATGTTTATCAACAAGGAATTAAAAACAGCAGAAAAGATTCACGATCTTTCAATGGTCGCTTTGTTAAATT
>CAYIEJ010000026.1:0-6579 GCA_964362455.1 uncultured Candidatus Saccharibacteria bacterium
AATTGCAATTATGATTTTTGTTGCCTTGCTCGGCGGTTTTTTCGGCTCGGTTTTTTCGGCAAGGGTTACGAACGCAAATATTCTTGAAGATTTTTTAAAGTTTTTTAAGAGTTCTGAAATTTTAAATCCTCAAAGTCCATCGCAAAATTCCGAAGTGCCGGTTTCTTTGTACCAGCCGGTTGAAAATTACGAACAAGCCGTAGTTAAAGCGGTAGAGGTCGCGTCGCCGACGGTGGTCTCAATTGTTGTGACTAAAGATTTGCCGGTGGTTGAACAATGTCCGTACAGTCCTTTTTCCGATTTGCCGCCTGAGTTTCGGGATTTTTTTGGCAGCGGTTTTGATTTCTATCGGCCTTGTCAGAAAGGAACGCAAAAGCAAGAAGTCGGCGGCGGCAGCGGTTTTATAATTTCTTCGGACGGCATGATTGTGACGAATAAGCACGTTGTAAGCGATGCAAAAGCTGACTACACCGTTTTAACTAATGATGGCAAGAAATATAATGCGAAAGTTTTGGCTCGCGATCCGATTCAAGATTTAGCAATTATTAAAATTGACGCAACAGAACTTACGGCGGCAAAACTTGGCAATTCTGACGAATTAAAACTTGGTCAAACCGCCATTGCGATTGGTAATGCCTTGGGCGAGTTCAGGAATACGGTTTCAGTGGGCGTCATTTCAGGACTCTCGCGAAATATTACGGCTTCGGGAGAGGGTATTGGCACAGAAACAATTCAAGGCGTGATTCAAACTGACGCCGCGATTAATCCGGGGAATTCGGGCGGACCACTTTTGAATTTAAAAGGCCAAGTGGTTGGCATTAACACGGCGGTTGTATCAAGCGCTCAAAACATCGGTTTTGCCATTCCAATCAATCAAGTGAAACGAGCCATTAATTCAGTGAAAGCGACCGGCAGTATTAAAGTTCCTTATTTAGGCGTGCGTTATTTGATCGTTAATGAAGAAATTGCCAAAAGCCAAAAGTTATCCGTTGATTATGGCGCGCTTGTGCGCGGCACAGAAGAAGGGCCGGCCGTAATGCCTGATTCGCCGGCCGCGAAAGCGGGTATTCTCGCCGAAGATATTATTTTGGAATTGGGTGATAAAAAAATTAACGAGGAAAATCCATTATCACTGCTTATTCAAAAATACAATATCGGCGATACCATCGTTTTAAAAATCAGACGAGGTGAAAAAAATTTAACGCTCAACGTAACCTTAACGGAACGACCAGATTTATAACTTGACTTTTTATCAAAAATTTGCTATTAATAAAATTAATAAATGCCTAATTTTCACCGTTTTACAATTAAAGCCCAAGAAGCTCTTCAGAGCGCGCAGGAACTTGTTGCGCGTCATAACCACGGCGAATTAAAAGCCATTCATCTTTTGCGGGCGCTTTTGAACGATGAACAAACTTTAGTGAGACCGATGCTTATTCGGGCGAATTTGAATTTAAATCATCTTGAAAAGGAGTTGGATAATCAAATGGAGCATCTGCCGAAAATTTTTGCCGGCGGCAACGTGAGCCAGCTTTATCTTTCGCAGGAATTAATGAAAGTGTTGGATCGGGCCGCGGAAATCGCAGCCAAGCAAAAAGACGAATTTGTTTCTTGCGAACATTTAATTTTGGCCTTACTTGACGTGCCGTCTTTGGCGCAGGAACTTTTGATGAAGTTTGGCGTGCGTAAAGAAATTTTGATGAGAATTTTAGCGCAGCTCCGGGGTTCAATGCGGGTTACCGACGAAACGCCGGAGAGCAAATTCCAGGTTCTTGAAAAATACGCGATTAACTTAACGCAAAAAGCGCGTGATGGAAAATTAGATCCGGTAATCGGCCGGGAAGAAGAGCTTCGGCGCTTGATGCAGATTTTGTCGCGCCGGACAAAAAATAATCCGGTTCTAATCGGTGAGCCCGGCGTTGGGAAAACCGCAATTGTTGAAGGATTAGCGCAGAGAATTATAGCAGGCGAAGTGCCCGAATCTCTAAAAGAAAAAGAAATGATTATGCTTGACTTGGGTTCGCTTATTGCGGGCACGAAATTTCGCGGTGAATTTGAAGATCGGCTTAAAGCTTTTATTAAGGAAGTTGAGCAGTCAGCCGGCCGAATCATTCTTTTTATTGATGAAATTCACATGATTGTCGGCGCCGGCGCGGCCGAAGGCGCGGTTGACGCTTCCAATCTGCTTAAACCGGCTCTTGCCCGCGGCGAATTGCACGCGGTCGGCGCCACAACTTTAAAAGAATATCAAAAACATATTGAAAAAGACGCGGCTTTGGAACGCAGATTCCAGCCGATTTTGGTGGAGGAACCGTCAATTGAAGACAGTATTGCGATTTTAAGAGGGCTTAAAGAAAAATATGAAATGCATCATGGGTTGAAAATCAGCGACGAGGCGTTGATTTCCGCCGTGAATCTTTCGGCGCGTTATATCACAGATCGTTTTTTGCCCGACAAGGCCGTTGATTTGATTGATGAAGCATCTGCCGCCCGCCGGCTCCAGTCAGACAGCGTCCCGGCGGAATTGGATAAAATGCGGCGGGAGATAACAAGATTGGAAATTGAAAAATCGGCTTTAGCCAAAGACGAGTCGGAAAAAAAGGATGGGCGATTGAAAGAAATTAAAGCAAAATTAACGAAGTTAAAATCAGAAAATGATAAAATTTCCGGTCAGTGGCACGCGGAGAAAATTTCCGTTGAAAATCTTCATGGTTTGAGGAAGAAAGTTGAGAATTTGCGGCGAGAGGCGGAGGTAAGCGAACGCGAAGGCAATTTGGAACGCGTTGCTCAAATTCTTTACGGCGAATTACCGAAAGCGGAAAAGGATTTGAAATCTTTTGAAAAAAATCTTTTTCAAATTGAGCGGAAGGGTAAATTTATCAAAGAATTTGTTGATGCCGAAGATATCGCAGGGGTTGTTTCGCGTTGGACGGGTATTCCGGTTTCACGGATGCTTGAGTCGGAAGCGAAAAAATTAGTCCGTATTGAACAGGAACTTGGTAAAAGGGTTGTCGGTCAGAAAGCGGCAATTGAAGCCGCGGCGAATGCACTCCGCCGCTCCCGAGCCGGATTGGCGTCAGAGGATCGGCCGGTTGGTTCGTTTATGTTTCTTGGTCCGACCGGTGTCGGTAAAACAGAATTAGCTCGCGCGCTTGCGGAGTTTATGTTTAATGACGAGAAGGCTTTAATCCGCATTGATATGTCGGAATATATGGAAAGGCATGCGGTTGCAAGGTTAATCGGCTCGCCGCCGGGTTATGTCGGGTATGAAGAGGGCGGCCAGCTTACAGAGACCGTTAGACACCGTCCTTACAGTTTAATTTTGTTTGATGAAGTCGAAAAGGCTCACCCGGAAGTTTTTAATATTCTGCTTCAGATTTTAGATAATGGGCGGTTGACTGACGGCAAGGGGAAAATGGTTAACTTCAGAAATTCGGTGATAATTTTGACTTCCAATGTTGGCAGTAATTATTTTCGTCAGATGTCGAGTTTGGGTTTTGGCGCCTCCGGCCAGGAAGAAATGGAGTCACAAGAAGAGCAGTTTCGCGATAAGGCGATGAAAGCCCTACGGGAAACTTTCAAGCCGGAATTTTTAAATCGGCTCGATGAGATTGTAATTTTTAACGCCTTGACGCCGGCGGATATCACCAAAATTGTTGATATCCAACTCGCTCAAGTGGAAGAACGCTTAAAGGGAAAGGGTATTCAGCTTAAGATTAAACCAGAGGTTAAAACTTATCTCGTGAAAAACGGTTTTGACCCGGATTACGGAGCGCGGCCGATCAAGCGTCTTATCCAAAAAGTGATTATCGATACTTTAGCTGATAAAATAATTAAAGGACAGATTAAAGATGGTGAAGTTGTTAAAATCGTTCTCAATAAGTCCAACCGCGTTGAGGTTGCTTTTTAAGGCCGGCTTATTAACCGCCGTTCTGGGCGGCGCTTATTTTTTGGGATTTTCTTTCTGGCCACTTTTTGTGTTTTTTTTGGTTTTGCTTGCGGTTTATCTCAAAGAGCCGTTAGAACGCCGGCTGGTTGGGACTTCTTTTTTTATTTTAGCTTTTTTCAGTGTTTTGGGTCTGGCGATGTTTCGTTCTTTCGGATTTAATTCCTCTTTTTTGCTTTTGGCCGCTTTTTTTCTTTTTTTCGGGTTATTTTTCATAATTTTAGGTTTAATCCATTTTGTTTTTGAAAATCGGTTCGCGGTTTACGGAATATTCAATACAATTTTGCTGCTTTTGGTGTTTTTGGTTGTTCAACGGCTGGAACTAAACGATTTTTTAAAGTATTTTTTGATTTTTAGCGCGATTATGCTGATTTTCCGAGAAACTTTTCTTTATTTCGGAATTTTATTGGGGTCAAGGGTCTGGTTTGTAAGCGCGGTGGCCGGATTTTTAGCGGTTGAACTGTATTTATTGGTCGTTTTTCTGCCCCTCGGGTTCATTAATGCCGCGGCTTTTCTGGCTTTGTTTTTTCTTCTTATCCGAGACAGTTTGGCGGTTCATTTTCAGGGTTTTTTGAATTTGGCGTTTATCTTCCGGCAGCTGACATTTTTTGTCTTTTTAACCACAATTATATTTGCCGCCGCCAAATGGGCTATTTAGTCCAATCTTTTAAGAGATTAGGTGTTAGGTAGGAATTGGTAACTAAAATCTATTTACATCGTTATATTTATTGACAGCGAAAGCGCTGACAGTTATCCACAGTTGCTTTTTAATAACTGTAAATTAGTTTTGTATAATATGACTGTCCGCGAAAGCGGAGCTTAGAGTGAGGCTAAGCTAGTACGCATTGATGACCCAATGACGATAACTTACGGCCGAAAGTTTTCGTCATTGTCATTGGTTTTGCCTCGCTCTAAGAGCGAGCTTTTTGTTATAAATCCATTATTCCCTTGCTTTTCCCCCATTATCCTCCCGCTGATCCTCACTAAGTCGGCGAGGCTCATCCCGCTAAAACGGGGTGGCATTAAAAAGGGATTGGTCGAAGTAAGTAAAGGAATAATGAGCTGAAATTTACCCGCCTCGGGTGGGAAAGGTCGACGGCCCTATATGGATTAAAAATCCATCGGGTTGAAAACTTAGATTAAAAAAACAAAACAAATGAGTAAATTAAATAAAATTGCATCAGTGGGTTTAGCGATTGCTACAATTGTTTGGCTCTCTGGCGCAACAATGATAATTCCGAAAGCTCAAGCATTAACAGCAGAAGAATTGCAGGCGCAGATTGTACTTCTTCTGGCTCAAATTCAGAATTTGCAGTCACAACTAACGGCTTTGGGCGGAGGCACAGTAGCAACGGCCTGCACTTTTACCCGTGACCTCACAATGGGTTCAAAAGGCGACGATGTTAAGTGTCTTCAACAGTACTTAAACGGTGCTGGCCACAAAGTTGCTGATACTGGCGCTGGTTCGCCTGGCAGTGAAACAACTTATTTTGGATCACTCACAAAGGCAGCCTTAGCGAAGTGGCAAGCGGCTAACAATGTTACGCCGTCAGTCGGTTATTTTGGTCCGAAATCTCGGGCAAAGTACACCGAATTGGCCGGAACAGGCGGAACGCCTCAATGTAAAGACGCTGTTGACAATGACGGTGATGGCAAGATTGATTATCCAACCGATCCCGGTTGTGATTCGGCAACAGATGGTAACGAAACTGACGGAGTAGTTGGCACGGGTTTGGCTTTGAGTTTAGCCTATGACAATCCAGCGGCTGGAACAGTACCAAAAGGAGCTTCATCCATTCCCTTCCTCAAATTCAATGTTGCGGGAAGCGGCACGCTTGATAATTTAACGTTCAAGCGCGTTGGGATTGGTGCAACCGGGGACTTTGAAAGCTCTGGTATTAACCTTTATGACGGAACGACACGTCTTACGAGTGGTAAATCAATCAATTCAACCACCCATGAGGTAACATTCAATAATCTTGCTCTTGCGATTTCCGGCACGAAAACATTGGCATTGGTGGCTAACACCACAAGCTCGGCAACGGCCGGCAATGTTGATGCCTTTGATTTGACTGGAGCGGGCGGTACGCCAACTCCAACCGGTTTTCCTTTAACTGGTAAGGGTATGACGATTGGTGGTGCTACAGTGGGAACAATAAGTGTTGATGACGGTTCAGCGCCATCCAATCCGAATATCGGTGCGACAGGAGCTTTACTTTTGACGCTTCAGGTTACTGCCGGTTCGGCGGAAGACATTGAGCTTCAAAGAATCGCAATGTCTGAAGGTGGGACGGTTCAAAACGAATACTTGACCAACTTCAAGATGAAGTATAGTAGTGATGTCGTGGCGACGGCTGACAAAGTCGGCGCGAAAGATTTGGTTACCTTTAACTTCACAACGCCTTTCAAGATTGAGAAAGGTCAGCAAAAGAATTTCGACATCTATGCTGATATCTCGGGCGCCTCGCGTTCAAGCGACACGATAATTCTCTATGTTGACAATGCGGCGGATATTGTCGCGAAGGGTTTGCTTTACGGCTATACCGTTTCGCCGACGATTGCGAGCATTGATACAACAGGCGAATCGGATACACTTACGCTTCAAGGCGCGAATATCACGATGAACTTCAAGG
>CAYIEJ010000027.1:0-5732 GCA_964362455.1 uncultured Candidatus Saccharibacteria bacterium
ATATTTCTCACCGGTATTTGTTAACTTGATTAAAGCCGGCGAGGCCTCCGGCAATTTGGAAAAAGTTTTGGAGGAATTAACTATATCGTTAAGCAAAGAAAAGGTTTTGCGTGAACAGGTTCGGAGCGCCTTAATTTATCCGATTTTACTTTTAGTAATGTCTGTTTTAATTCTGATTTTTTTGGTAACTTTCGCTATCCCCAAAATTGCTAATGTTTTTATGGAGTCCGGCTTTGATCCGCCGCTTTTTTCAAAAATCGTTTTCAGCGTCGGTTTGTTTTTCGGGAAATTCGGTATCTATGTTTTAGGCGTTTTAATTATCGGCGGCGCGGCTTTATTCTACGCCTATCGCTCTTCTCTATTTTTTAGGAAATTGATTTCAGGTTTTATAAACGAACTGCCGGTTGTAAAGAAATTGATAAAAAAAATGGCTCTTCAGCGTTTTGCCGCGACCCTGTCTTCTTTAATTAGGGCCGGCATGCCGCTGACCGACGCTTTGGAGATAACCGCCCAAACCGTAAGCCAACCAGAACTTCGCGACGCATTAATCAGAATTTCGCGGGAGGGTTTGGCAAAAGGCCTTATGGTTGGCGAGGCATTCCGGCGGGAAACGTTTTTTCCGAAAATTGTTGTTAATTTAATCGGCATTTCCGAAAAAGCCGGCCACATCGAAGATGTTTTGGGGACGCTCGCCGATTTTTATGCGAGTGAAATCGACAGTTCGCTTAAAACTTTGGTTTCTTTTTTGGAGCCAGCGCTTTTACTGTTTATTGGCGTCGTTATAGGTCTTATTGCGCTCGCTATTATTATTCCCATTTATCAGCTTACGACCCAGTTTTAAGGGCTTGATATAAATTTTGGAGTCAGAGGTGAACAAAATTTATCTATCAAACCTTACCGAGCACATAAATCTTTTGAATTAATATGAACGAGAAATTTAGTTTTAGCGTTAAAGCGCCCCGAACCGTCGTTAGTAAAATTTGGGGGATTTATGTGCTCGGTGCTCGATTTTTTAGCCACTCGCTCCGCTCTTGGAAAAAATCGGCAGGCTTTACATTAACCGAACTTGTGGTTGTTATGGCTTTAACGGTAATTATCGCTCTGGTCGCATTTTTGAATTTATCAAATTATCGCCGTGTTCAAAATTTAAAGCTGACCATTGAAGAACTGATAACAGTTATTCGAGATGTTAAAAAGCGTTCCATAACCCAAGAAAACGGTTTGCCTTGGGGGGTGAAGTTTGTTAATAACGCTGGTTCCGAGTACAAATACGAAGTTTTTTGGGGCGACATTGATAGCCAAGAAATTGAAAAATCGTATGTTTTGCGCGGCGGGGTTAAATTTTCCAATCCGTCGGGTAGTGAATTGTGGTATGATGCCGCTTTTTCTGCCATAAACGGCACCCTGCCCGAAAATAAAATTATTTCGTTGATCAGCAGCGCTAGAGATAATATTGTTGGAGATCTGGTTTTAAATACGCTCGGTCTTGTCGTGTCTCGTCTCGAAAGCGGCATTTTTGGTTATTGGCATTTGGATGACATTGAAAAAAGCTCATTCGCCGTTGATGCTTCGGTTAATGAGCGTATGGGCACTCTTTTTGGCGGTAATGACGATTGCTCGCCTTATTATCAAATTTCTCTTTGCCCGGTTTGGGAAATGAGTCCCGTTTGTAAGGCCGGCAATTGTCTGAGATTTGATAAAAGCAATCAGAATTATATTGCCGGGAATTTAAGCCAGTCGATTACGTTATCGGCTTTTACAATTGAGTCCTGGGTAAAATTAAGTGCCGACCAAAATAAGGGAGCTATTTTTACGGGCTATTCTGGTTCGACTCAAAAAATATCAGCGAGATTTCTTGCGTCATCAAAAAGGCCAAGTTTTTATACGTCTCCGCCAGGCGCTTCTTTGGATTATACTGGGAGCGATTTGGAACTGGAAAGGTGGTACCACCTAGCCTATGTTTATAACGGAGCATTTCGGAAAATATATTTGAACGGGGTTGAAGTTAAATCGGGTTCGCTCTCCAGTCAGAATTTCACAATTGATAATTTTGATATAGGCAGAAGTGAAAAAAACAATAGTTTTACACTGGATGGTTATCTTGATGAAGTGCGGATTTATAATCGGGCTTTAAGCCCCCAAGAGATTTCAAACCACTATAATGATTTTAAGTTATAAAATTAGGAATTCGCGGGCCGGTCAGTCGTTGGTTGAGGTTATTATCGGCTTGGCTATTGGCGCGCTTTTAATCGGTGCCGCTGTTTTTGCCATTTCCTTTATGCTACGTTCAAGCAGCGCCAATCAAAAATTTCAGGTTGCCTCCGGATTGAATCAAGAAACGATTGATAAGGTAAGGGTTGTCGTAAGTGCAGATTGGAATGATATTTATACTTTAAACAAGGGCGAGGGGAATTTTTATCACGTTAACGTCCAGGGTAATAATTTAACCATAGAAGACGCTGATCCGTTAGATATTATAATCATAGAAGGCGTTTCCTATTCAACGTATTTTTATGTTGAAGATGTGGGTCGTAATGTAAGCGGCGATATTGTTTCAAGTGGCGGCACAGACGATCCTTCAACGCAAAAAATCACTGTCATTACGACATGGACGAATATCGGCGGCGGTATGAGTGAAGTTAAGCTAGTTGATTATATAACGCGCTGGCAAAACACAGTTTTTCATCAGACCGATTGGGTGGGCGGTCTTGATGGAGGAAGACTACCGATTGAGGCGCCCGATGATAAATTTGCCAATTCCGACAATGTTGATTCTTCAAACAGCGGTTTAATAAAACTTCAAGGATTTTAATTTAAATTAATAGTTATGGCGTTCGGCGGCAGCCCCTCTTTTTGTGATGGAAGGATATAAAAAATGTTTTTTTGACTTTGTTCTTTTGGCAGGAACGTATCGGTTATAAACATTACGGTTTGAGTGGGCATCGGCAGTCCGCGAACCGGAACGCCGCCTTCCTGAACAACAACGTATTTTGGCAGTTCTCGAGGCAGGCCGTTTAGCATTCGGCCGATTTCAACATAGTTTTGGCTGAAAGCGTTTTTGACTTCATTGTTGCGGCCCCATGAGTAGAAATAACTGGAATAGGCCTCGGTTATTAAAATAGCAAACAGTAAAGAGCAAAAAACAAGAAGCATTTTTTTGCTCAATTTTTTAGCAAGCCAATCATAAAAATAAATTCCGCCGAGCGCGGCTAAAATCAAAACTGGCGGCGCCATTAGAATTGAACGCAGAGCATGAGGTAAGCCCTCGTTAGATATAACAACTGGAAGCGCCGCTACTATAAGCCAAAAAATTAAAATGCAAAAGGCAAAATATAAAGTTTTGCTGTTTGTTTTTGGTGGAATATTTTCAAATTTTGAAATGCAAATTTGAATTAGGTTTTTAATCGGTGCAAGAAAGCCGATTAAAAACATGATTCCAACCGGCAAAAAAAGAAGCGGTCGGCCGGCAATGTTGTGGCGCCAATTCCAATCGCCGGCGAAATTAAACATGCCGGCGGTTCTGACGATATTGAAAATTAAATCTTTTGCCGGCGACTGCGAGGCGAAAATGGAAACTTGCGTGGTTCGGCCAAAAAAATCCGCCGGGTTGCTTAAAAAATAAAGCACAAGCGGCGTAATGGCGATTAGAGTAAAGAGAGAAAATAGGCAAGCGGCGAGAAAAATTTTTCGCCGGATAACACTCGCTTTATTCGTAAACCAAAACAAAATAAAAACAAAAAGGATTAAAACCGGCGTAGCGCGATAAGCGATATAAGAATGAAATCCAAGCCCGTAAAAAATTCCGCCGAGAATAATCAAAATAATAAATTTCAAATTGTGATTTTTTGGATTATCCGAAGAAACGGTGATATTTTTTATTTTATTTAACGCCGCCAAAAGAAAGTAAAGCCCCCAAATAAGAAATGCCGGCGCCATAATCGCTCGAAAACCGATGCGTGAGAAATTGATGTGCCAGAAGCTGGTGGTAAATAAAAAAGCCGCGAGTAAGGCTATTTGTTCGCCATGATAATTTTTGAAAAGCTCCTTGGTTAAAAAATAGACGCCGATAACCGTAAGAATGCCGAATAAAGCGCTGGGAAATCTGAGCATCCACGGTTCAGGATAGCCATTTTGTGGGATCAGAAGCTTTAAAAAAAATGCCTGGATGTTTATGAATAATCCCTCGCGGCCGTTGTTTTCCGGATAAAAAATTTTGTAATTTCCTGTTTTAATCGCTTCCAAACCATTATTGCCGTTCATGGCTTCGTCGGGGTAAAGGCCGGGCGGCGTGGCGGGGAGATTATAAAGCCGTAAAAAGGTGGCTAAAACGACGACCAGGATTAGCAAGATGATTTTTTTCCAATTCGAATTCATTTGTATTATAATTATAACAGAATGGTGAAAATAAAAAATTTCCACGAAGGACTCGAACAAAGTTTGGTCAAGCTCGGCCAGGAGGTGGGAAAACAGATTGAAAGCGGAGAGGTAAAAGATTTGTCGGAGCATGAAATTGTGAAGAAGTCCATTCAAGTTATCGCGTCGCAAACTGCACTTGCCGCGCCGCAGGCAGAAACAGAAGGCGAAGAAAAAAAAGAAAGTTTTCTGCCGCGGTATTTTCAAAAAGACGAGCGGGATGAGGCCGCAAAAAAAGAGGTTGAGGGCTTGATTAACCTCGCATTCAATAAAAATCTTGAAGCGGCAGTCGCCGCGGCAAAAAAGCGCGCGCCTTTTGTCGAAGACGCCTTTCATGACGCTTTGGTGGATAAATTAGTGCCGGAATTAAAAAAGCGGGGAATTTTGAAGGGATAAATTCATGTTAGTTTTTTTTATAATCATAGTTGCTGTTTTTCTTGCGGTCGGCTTTTATTTTTTTCGGAGAAAAATCGCTCGTAATAAATTTTCAGCCGCTTTGAATTTAAAACTTTTTTTAGTGCGGTTGCCTCTTGCGAATAAAGAGGGAAAGGATCTAAAGCAGGAAATAAATCTTTCGGAACAGCTTTTTTCGGCTTTGCTTGCGTTTAAAACGCCGATTGTTTTTGAAGTTGCGGTGCCACACGTCGGTGAGGAAATTCATTTTTACGTCGCGATGCCGGAAAAGTTCGGTGAACCGTTGGTTCGTCAGATAACCTCGCTTTGGAATGATAGCCAAGTTGAAGCGGTTGAGGATTACAATATTTTTAATTATTCGGGTTTTGCCTGCGGCGTTTCGATTGTTCAAAAAGAGCGTTTTGCTTTGCCGGTTAGAACTTATGTTGATCTGAATGCCGATACTTTTCTGCCTTTGTTGGGCGGATTGACGAAAATTAACGAAGTCAGCGAGGGCGGCGCCATTCAAATTTTAATTCAGCCAGGCAAGACAAGACACAAAAAAGAAATAAATTCTATTTTAAGCGCTTTAAAAAAAGGCGCGAAACTGAAAGACCTTTTAAAAGGTGGTCTTGTTTCTTTGTCTGATATCAATCAAGCTCTTTCGCTAAAAAATTCTAAAGAAAGCGAAGGCAAACCGCCCGAAAAAATAATTGAAGAATCGGCGATTAAAGCGCTGGAATCAAAACTGTCAAAGCCGCTTTTTGAGGTTAATTTAAGATTTTTAGCATCGGCGCCTAACCAATATCAAGCCGAAGCGATTTTGGAAGGTTTAACCGCTGGTCTTTCCCAGTTTGGCGAGCCTGACAGAAACGAATTTAAAATTAGACGCCCGAAAAATATTCAGAACCTTGTTTATCAATTTT
>CAYIEJ010000028.1:0-5600 GCA_964362455.1 uncultured Candidatus Saccharibacteria bacterium
CGATGAAGATACAAGAGGCGATCGCCAGCCGGAATTTACGCAATTGGATATTGAAATGAGTTTTGTTGAACCGGATGATATTTTTTCTTTGGTTGAGGGGCTTTATGTGAATTTAATCAAAAAACTTTTCCCCGAGAAAAAAATTCAAGCATATCCGTTTCCGCGCCTGGAATACGATGCGGTGATGAAAAAATATCAAACCGATAAACCCGACTTGAGGAAAAACGACGACGAATTGGCGTTCGCCTTTATTAAAGATTTTCCGATGTTTGAGTGGAAAAAAGAGGAAAAAAGACCCGCCCGCCTTGCTTCGCAACGCGAAGCGGGCAGGTGGGATGCGGTTCATCATCCTTTTACAATGCCGAAGGTTGAAGATGAAAAAGATTTTAAAGAGCAATTCAAAAACGAACCCTCAAAAATTTTAGCCCACCAATACGATGTCGTTTTGAACGGCTATGAAGTGGGGGGCGGCTCTATTAGAATTCATAATCCCAAATTGCTTGAAGCGGTTTTTGAGGCAATGGGCAACAAAATAAAAGACGTTCAGGAAAAATTCGGCCACATGCTTCAGGCCTTTGAATACGGCGTGCCGCCGCACGGCGGGATTGCCCTGGGACTTGATAGATTTTTTTCAATTTTGTTTAATGAACCGAATATCCGCGAAGTTATCGCTTTTCCAAAAACAGGCGACGGCCGTGACCTAATGATGGGTGCGCCTTCGGAAGTCAGCAAAGGTCAATTAAAGGAACTGAATATAAAAATTGATAAATAAATGTCGGAATTAACAAAAGAAAAGACATTAGTTTTGATAAAACCCGATGCCGTAAAAAGGGGATTGGTCGGTGAAATTCTTATGCGGTTTGAAACCGCCGGTTTGAAAATTGTTGCCCTCAAAATGCTTTATATCGATAAAGGGCTGGCTCATAAACATTATCCTTCGGAAAGAATTGAGTTTTTGAAAGGAATGGGCGAAAAAACTTTAAGTACTTACCAAAAATTAGGCAAAGACCCGAAAAAAGAGATTGGCACAGATGATCCGATTGAGATCGGGAAAATGGTAAATCATTGGAATGTTGAGTTTTTAACATCTGGACCGGTTGTTGCAATTGTGTTGGAGGGTTTGCATGCCGTTGATAGCGTGCGAATGATTGTTGGAAATACAATTCCGGCCATTGCCCCACCCGGCACAATTCGCGGCGATTATTCCATAGATTCGCCGGCATTAGCCAACGAGCGGAAAAGAGCTGTTCATAATCTGGTGCATGCTTCAGGCAATGTTGAAGAGGCAGGATATGAGATAAAAATTTGGTTTAAGCCGGAAGAACTGAATGAATATAAGCGTGCTGATGAAGACGTTATGTTCTGAAAATATTTAGCAGTTCTTGTCAAAGTTTTCTCCACAGAAATAGATTTGACTTTTGAAGTTTTGAGTTATAATTAAATTGAATCCCGCTTTTGAAGATTCCGGATCAAAATGATCATTAAAAGGGATTCCAACAGTGTTTCGGCCCGTGGGTCGGAATTGAGGAAACCCACCTGGATTCTAGCCGGGGACTATCTTTGGAGCGGGATTTCGCGTTATTCATAAATATTTTCCCCTAAAGGGATTTTTTTATTTTTCGGGGAGCGATTTGTATAATTATTAAGTCAATGGAAAAACAAAAATTAGCTAAAAAAATTTTTCTTGTTTTGGGACTGCTATTTGTCGCTTTTTTGATTTTTATATTTATCCGCGAACTCACGTCCATTATTGCCGCCATCCGCGAAGCCAAATGGTATTGGCTTGCGGTCGCTGTTTTGCTGCAAATCGGCACCTATGTCTTTCTGGCGCTTCTTTTTTACGATATTTTTTTATTTTTCGGTTATAAAATAAAATTTCTCCGTTTATTTAAAGTTTCTTTTTCCCTCAATTATTTGAATCAGACGCTTCCATCTTTGGGATTATCCGGGCTTTATTTTATGCTTTTAGTTTTGAAAAAAGACGGCGTTTCGGCCGGAAAAAGCATTATTGCCGGGATTCTTTATTATATTTTTATCCACTTTACGTTTCTTTTTCTTCTGATTTACGCCTTCGCCCAACTATTCTTAAGAGAACAGTTGAGTCGCTTGGAAATTCTAGCGACCATTGCCAGCATAGTACTTGCGTTGCTTTTTGTTTTCGCTTCGATCTATTTCTTTCGTAGAAAAAAACTTTTTAAGAAAATTTTGCAGTGGTTTATTTGGCCGGTGCGCCGATTTATCCTGCCGTTTTCAAATAATCAAGCGGGCCGCGAGGAGTTGGAGAAATTTTTAAATGTGGATTTTTTAATTGACGAATTAAGTCGGAATATCAGCGTTTTGAATCACGCCAAAATGAGGATGATGTGGGCTTTTATTTATTCTTTTTTAATTCACCTTTTGGACGCGGCGACGCTATACGTCCTTTTTCTCGCGTTTAATTTTAAGGTAAGTTTCAGCGTTGCGATTATTGGTTTTGTTTTTGGTTCGCTTTTCGCTTTCATTTCTTTGATTCCGGCCGGTATCGGAGTTGAAGAGGTTAGTCGCGGTTTGATTATGACCGGCTTCGGAGTGCCATTGGGTATAGCTATGCTCGCCTCGTTGGTTTTTAGAGGCCTTACCTTCTGGTTTAATATTCCTTTAGGAGCTTTTACTTATAAAGATTTAATGAAATCTTTGGAGGAGTAAATTTAGATTGGTCGGGCTGCCGACCCCACAGTATTCGCCTGCGGCGAAACTACGGGGCAGGGATTTTCACTTTATTTGTCGGGGTGCGGAGAGTTGAACTCCGGCTACATGCACCCCATGCATGCGTACTACCGTTATACTACACCCCGTTTATTTGCTTTTTTGGTTGAAGTTTTCAAACACCGCGTGCAAACGAGCATTCGTTTACCGGAAAAACGCGTCCATTGAAGATTGGCTTTCTTTTTGCCGTAGGCCGTTGGATTATAATGACCGCGAAGAAGTTTTCTTGTGCCGCCGCCAATATAAGATTTTTTACATATTGAGCATTGTCGCATAAGTTTTAAGTATAAAAAAAATGCGGGCCGAAGGCAATGCCTTCGGCCCGGTGGCTCGAGTTGCTACTCGAGGATCCTTGCCGACGTGACCGACTTTTGCTTCCTGCTCGCGCTCGCGATGGTAAACGTCTTTCTGACGTAGGCGCGGACGGCTTCCGTGACATCGCCGTTGTGGGTCCAGTGTCGTCTGCCATCGAAAGCGCTGTGCAGGTTTTTCAAGATCCGGCGCGCCGCTCTATTGCTCAAGCGGTGCACCTCTCTTGCGAGGAGTTCGCCATCTTCGTTGAGCTTGGGTTCGATGATTCTGTGGATGGCGTGTTCGTCCTGGCGGGTCAGCTCGTACACCATCTTGTTGCCCTTTCCTTGGTGAGCAGATGGTTTTGGGATCCAAAAACCCCGAACTTGGAATTACGAGCCGATGCGGAGCGCAGGTGTCTGGCACAGTTTACAGCGGTTCTTTTTACCTCCTTTCTGGTTTTGATGACGGCTCCCGGAAGTCGGTCACGTTGCTTCGTGTTGAGAAAAAGAAGACCAAGCGGTTGTTAAACTTTGAGTTGCCGAAGAAGCAGTCGCTTGGTCTTCTTGCATCTACGTTCTTAAGAGCTAAGGGTTATTATAGCAAAATCAGCGAATAAAGCAAGGGTTTAGCCGATAGCAGTTTCTTTATATGTTTTTCTTGTAAAATTGAATTCAAAGAATTTGACGCTGTTGGTTTCACCAATTTGGAGAATAAGATTATTTTGGGCAGAATTAATTTTAAAGATTACGTTTCCGGAGACGGTGCTCTTTGGCGGAATTGAATTAAAAGCGCCATTTACCTCAAGCGGTTTTTGGTTGTCGCCGGAAAAGTTTACAAGTTCGAATAAATTTATTGGTTCAAGAGCGCTGTAAGCGTCGGCGCCGGCTGTAAACGCTTTGATGTTTACGCTTATAGTTCCGTCTTGGGCTTTGCTAACGTTTTCAACCGCGATTGTTATTTTTGTCTGCGGTGAAAGCAGCGGACTTGAGGAGGCCTCAAAAATAATCGCGGTCGGAATTGTTATTTCTTGATTCGCGGGCGGCGGAACATTGGCGGGCGGCTCGTTTGTGGGCGGAGTTTCGGTCGGAGCTATCGCGAGGTCTTTTTTTAAAAGTTCGATTGTTAGTTCTAAATTTTTGATTTCGTCTCTTAAATTGCTGATTCGGTCAAAAATAAAATAAAAACCGCTTAAAACAAAAAGCGCAAAAATAACAAAAATTACGTAAATCGCCTTATCAATTCTTCCCATTTAATTTTTAAATTTACCAACCCGGGTCATCAAGACCGTAATGTCTCATAATCAAATTATAGCATACCCAGCATTACAACTGCGAAATGATTAAAGTTGTAATACTGGGCACATATTCACGAATCCGTTATAATAAACTCGTGGAAATTTTGATTTTTCAGTTAATTGTTTTGCTTTTTTCAGTCGTGATTCATGAGGTTTCACATGGAGTTGTTGCGGAGCGTTTGGGGGATCCGACCGCGCGGCTTGCCGGGCGTTTAACGCTTAATCCGATCAAACATCTGGATTTGTTCGGTTCTTTTTTACTGCCCCTTTCTTTATATTTTATTTCCGGCGGCGGTTTTATTTTTGGTTGGGCAAAGCCCGTGCCTTACAACCCCTTAAATCTTAAAAATCCGGAAAAAGGCGGCGGATTGATTGCGGCGGCCGGCCCGTTAAGCAATTTTGCCTTGGCAATAATTTTCGGCTTCTTATTCCGCTTTTTGAATTTTTTTCCTTTTGAGGAAAATTTATTAATTTCTCTCGGCCAGTTTTTCAGCGTCATTATTCTGGTAAACGTCATGTTGGGAATATTTAATTTGATGCCGATACCGCCGCTCGACGGCTCCAAGATTTTATTTGCTCTTTTGCCAAGAGGCGCCTCGCAAATCAGAATGTTTTTGGAGCGGTATGGCATTTTTTTACTGCTTTTATTTATATTTTTTGGTTTTCGGCTTATCACGCCGATTGTTTTTGCCATCTACGGTCTTTTAATTTGAATGGAAAATTGATCCCGTTAGAGATAAGCCGCCCCAAGACGGCTGTCGCCGTCCCGCCTCCGGCGGGAGGGCGGATCTCTAACGGGATTGACATAATTTTTGGTTTTGTTAAGCTGATTTAGGCTTACGAAAATTAGATTTCGTAAGTTTTTTTCGTAAAAAATGCCAACAGTGAATCAATTAATTAAAAGGGGTCGGGCGCGAACAGCAAAAAAATCTAAGGCGCCGGCTTTGAATTCTTATTTTAATTACATCCAAAACCGGCCGGTTAATTCCTCGTCGCCGTTTAAACGCGGTGTTTGCCTTAAGGTTTTTACAACTACGCCAAAAAAACCGAACTCGGCCCTAAGAAAAGTTGCGAGAGTCCGGCTTACAAACGGCATGGAAGTGACCGCCTATATTCCGGGCGAAGGTCATAGTCTTCAGGAACACTCCGTAGTCATGATAAGGGGCGGGCGGGTTAAGGACTTGCCGGGCGTGAGATATCCCATCGTTCGCGGGGTTTTGGATACGACCGGCGTTGAAGCACGGACGCAACAGAGATCTAAGTATGG
>CAYIEJ010000029.1:0-4949 GCA_964362455.1 uncultured Candidatus Saccharibacteria bacterium
ATATCACATCGTTCGCGGTGTTTTGGATACGACCGGCGTTGAAGCACGGAAGCAACAGAGATCTAAGTATGGCGCCAAAAGACCGAAATAAAAATATATATGCGCAAACGCAGTTACTATAAAAGGAGAGAACACAAAGGCGATCCCGAGCAAAATCGGGTTGATATGGGCCGTTTCATAAATTATTTAATGCAAGCGGGGAAAAAAACCGTTGCCGAGAAAAATTTTTATGACGCCCTGGAAGAGGTCAAAAAATTAACCAAAGATGACCCGGTTAAAGTTTTTGAAAAAGCTCTTCTAAACGCGACGCCGATGCTCGAAGTTGTTTCCCGACGGATTGGCGGCGCTAATTATCAAATCCCGCGGGAGGTTCGGCCCGAACGCCAATTTTTTTTGGCGACTCATTGGATAATTCAAGCCGCTCGGAGCAAAAAAGGAAAACCAATGGCGCAAAAATTGGCCGAAGAATTGGTTGCCGCCGCCAAAAACGAAGGTGCGGCGATTAAAAAGAAATTGGATACGCACCGAATGGCCGAAGCGAATCGCGCCTTTGCCTCACTTCTTAGACGATAGGCTACAAAATACAAATGATTTACAAATATACAAATAATGGATGAAGAAACGGTCGTTTATCCAGAATTAAGTTATGCAATTGTTGGAGCTCTATTTGATGTGTGGAATACCGTTGGTTACGGACACAAAGAAAGTTTTTATCAAAAAGCGACCGCAAAGAATCTTAAGGATAAAAGCATTTCATTTAGAGAACAAGTTGGTGTTAAAGTTAAATATAAAAATGAGGAAATAGGAATTTATTTCTTGGATTTCTTAATAGAAAATAAAATAATTTTAGAAATTAAGAGGAGGGAATATTTTTCCAAAAATGATATTGATCAGCTTTATGCCTATTTAAAAGCAACAAAAATGAAGTTAGGTATAATTGCGCATTTCACTAAGTCGGGCGTGAAGTTTAAAAGAATTCTTAATATAAAATAATTTGTATATTTGTATTTAGATTTGTAATTTGTAGACATGAGATTATATCCAATTGAAAAGGTGCGTGATATTGGCATTATTGCTCACATTGACGCTGGTAAGACGACCGTGAGCGAGCGAGTACTTTTTTACACCGGTATTTCGCACCGCATCGGTGAGGTTCACGAGGGTCAGGCGATTATGGATTGGATGGAGCAGGAGCGTGAACGTGGTATCACCATTACGGCCGCGGCCACAACTTGTTTTTGGACTCCATTTTATAAAAGATTAGACGCCACGGAAGGCGAGCTTCAAAATCTAAAAAAGCAATTTGAACACCGTATCAATATTATTGACACGCCTGGCCATATCGATTTTACGGTTGAAGTTAAACGATCGCTCCGTGTTCTTGACGGCGCGGTTGTTGTTTTTGACGGCGTAGCCGGCGTTGAACCGCAATCAGAGACAAATTGGCGGTATGCCGACGAATATAAAGTCCCGCGGATTTGTTTTATAAACAAACTTGATAGAATGGGCGCGGATTTTCAAAAAAGTCTAACTTCAATTCATGAGCGTCTCACGCCTAATGCGGTTGCCACGCAGTGGCCGATTGGCATTGAGGATAATTTTTCCGGATTGATAGATTTTTTAACCCAAAAAGCTTATCGCTTTGAAGGCGATAATGGTGAAAGGGTTATTCTCTTTGATATTCCGGAGGAATTGAAAGATTTGGTTCAAAAAAAACGCCACGACTTGGTGGAAAAAATTGCCGAAACCGACAATCAATTGCTTCACGAATATCTTGAGGGTAGAGAAATCAGCGTTGAGACGCTAAAAAAAACTTTGCGTAAAGCGACCCTAGAAAATAAAATAGTGCCGGTTTTGTGCGGTTCGGCTTTAAAAAATAAAGGCGTTCAACTTTTACTTGATGCGGTTGTTGATTATCTGCCCTCGCCGATTGACGTGCCGCCGGTTAAAGGCATTAATCCAAAAAACCACGCGGAAGAAGAGCGCCGACCAGACGATAATGAGCCGCTTGCGGCTTTAGCGTTTAAAATCGCTTCTGACCCCTTTGTCGGCACATTAACCTATTTTCGTGTCTATTCCGGAGTGTTAAAGCGGGGGAGTTATATTTTAAATACAACAAAAGATTTTCAGGAAAGAGTTGGTCGGATTGTGCGAATGCATGCGAATCACCGAGAAGAAGCCGAGGAGATTTGCGCGGGCGACCTGGGCGCGATAGTCGGTCTTAAAAATACGACAACTGGCGATACTTTGACCGATCCCGAACACCCGATTATTTTGGAAAAAATTATATTCCCCGAACCGGTTATTTCCATTCGTATTGAACCGAAAACCAAAGCCGATCAGGAAAAAATGAGTTTGGCTTTGCGGCGGCTCGCGGAAGAAGACCCGACTTTTAGAGTCGGTGGCGATGAGGAAACCGGCGAGACAATCATTTCCGGCATGGGTGAATTGCATCTGGAAATTATTGTTGACCGGATGAAAAGAGAATTTAATGTTGAAGCTAACGTCGGCCGGCCTCAAGTCGCTTATAAAGAAACAATTAAAATTACGGCCGAGGCCGAGGGAAAATATATTCGCCAGTCCGGCGGTCGGGGTCAATACGGTCATGTGAAATTAGAAGTAAAACCGTTGGAACGTAGTAAGGGTTTTGAATTTGTTGATGCGATTCGCGGCGGCATTATCCCCAAGGAATTTATTCCGGCCGTAGAGAAAGGCGTGCGGGAGGCAATGGCTAAAGGCGTTCTGGCCGGCTATCCGATGGTGGATATGGAAGTAACCTTGTTTGACGGTTCATACCACGATGTTGATTCTTCGGAAATCGCTTTTAAAATTGCCGGCGCGATGGCGCTTCAGGAAGCCGTCAGACAAGCGAAAGTAATTTTGCTTGAACCAATGATGAAGGTGCAGGTGATTGTGCCGCCTGATTTTTTGGGCGATGCAACCGGTGATTTAAGTTCGCGGCGGGCAAAAATTACGGCAATGACCGAAAGAATTAACTTAAGAGTGATTGATGCCGAGGTACCGCTTTCAGAAATGTTCGGTTACGTCACAAGTTTACGTTCGCTTACTCAGGGGAGGGGAAGCTTCACGATGGAATTTTCTCATTACGACGAAGTACCAGGAAACGTTGCCCAACTTATTATTGAGGGCAAGAAAAAATAAAGGGGCGAACTTCTAGTTCGCCCCGGGTTGCGCGAAGGGCATCTTTTCCGTTCGCGCAAGTTGGAGGTTGCGTTTGTCGCCGCGGCTGTTCTCTTCACTCATCGCCTTTAGGACGGCAGCTGCTTCATCCCGTTTCACGGGTCTCTTGCTGAAAAAATCCCGTACGACTCCTTCTTTGTCCATTCTGTAAACCGACATTCTTTTTCACCTCCTTTCGGGTGCTGATTTAATTTTATCACATCATAAAAACGTAAAACTTAATTCAGCGGCTTATTAATTTGCCACACGTTTGTAGATGAAAAATGGCATGAGTTTCAAAATGCGCTCTCTCTTATTCCACGCTTTACGGGATCGGGCTCGTTCCTGCGTGGAATCCGAACAAAACCATGATTCTTCGGGGTATTGCTCGATTTCTCTAGAGACGTGAATTTTAATCCAAATTCCTCTTTCGTAAACAGTCTGCTCAATGTCTCGGGTAGCGCGCCAAACGTGAGGTTTGGCCGCGATAATCCATAAGTCAGTGAGTCCGTGTATGACCGCCCATTGAACAGCTCTTCTTGCAATTCGAAGAGTTGGCGGCGGATTATTAGGTTCTTGGTTAATGTATGTTACTTCGATTCCTGATTCGATGATTATATCCAGTTGTGTGAAAACTCGGCATTTAAGTTCGCGCGCTTTCTTCGACGCAATTTCGGCAATACGTCGATTTGATTGGATTGTTCCGGGCGTTCCGAATGCGAACGCCACAATCCCCGGGGTTTTCAAGCGTTACCTCCCTCTCTTTTTTGTAAAGGTTCTGTTCCACAAAATCGCCGTGGAAGAAATATTATGGTAGCATTTAAGTTTTAAGGCGTCAATGGTGCTGTATTCTAAAGATAGTTCGAACGCATTTCGCCGCCGAAGGCGGCGAGAAAAGCCCCCTGCGAAAATCCGAAAATGCGGCGGAGCCGCGCCGATGACAATTTCAAGTTTTTCTTTGGCGGCAATCAAAAAATTAATTTGCTGAGCAAATACAATTTATGAAAAATTATTTTCCTTCTAATTTGGCCCTGACTTCAAAAAATTCACTCGGTGCGATGAGAGTTATCTCATCCTTACCGCCCTTGCCCAAAGATAATTTACCGGACAGCGCTTTTTCCTCTTCTTCCGGACCCTTAAATCCCCACACTGCCTCAATGTATTCACTGCGAATTTTTTCAAGCGCGGCAAATTTAGTTCTGGCATCTTCCAATTCTTCTGTCGTAGGAGATTCTTTTGTAAGTGTCGCCTTTACTTCTTCAAATACATCAACAACTGAAAAATCTCTTACTCGTTCCGCTTCCGCCGCCCACTCTTTCTGTTTTTCAAATTCTTCAGCCGGAGACGGAATAGATGACATTTTTTTCATCCATTCTTGCGCCGCTACTTTTTCTTCATGGCTCGCTCCTTGCACTTCCAAAAGCTCATCAAGAGTCAGGGCTCGAAGGTTCATAGACTCCATAGCTTCCATCATGATTTTAGAAGAAATACGATTTTCTAAGCCCTTGAGTTCTTCTTCGCTTAGAGCTTTCCCAAAAATTTTCTCCTGCAATTCCGGATTACCAGCAATGTGTTCAGCAACTTCCTTGGTAGTGAAATACTGCACATCGCCTTTTTCTAATTTTTTACCCTCTTGTTTTTTAGACTCTTCTTCGCCACCTTCTTGCGGCGGTCTATCGAAAGGATTTTCAATGCTCATAATATTTTCCTTAATAATTAAGTTTATTACTTAGTTAGAAAGCAGACTAAACTTTCCAGCTTATTGTATA
>CAYIEJ010000030.1:0-4291 GCA_964362455.1 uncultured Candidatus Saccharibacteria bacterium
ATGTTCTATAAGCCGGCCTTCCTTTCCTATTTCCGATTTTTGAATAGTTTTTCATGTTTTACTGTTTGTTTTCTTCAAATAATTTGAAAGAAGCCAGGAACTGGACTGAATTTTTCCGCCGTCGCCGATATTAAAAACCATTTTACAGCCTATTTTTTTGCAAACCGGCACTTCGGGAATATTTTTATAAGTTCTGTCTCCGCCATTGGCAAAAATATCAGGTTTTATTTTTTTCAGTTCTTTGCAAACGCTCATATCTTTTGGATTTTTTGGATGCGAAGTAATCACAACCTTATCTACTACACGCAACGCTTCAATCACGCCTTTACGCTCTTTTTGATCCATAAAAAAATAACCTTTTTTCTTTACGAGCCAGTTGTCATTATTCAAAATCACTATCAGTTTATCGCCAAGTTTTTTAGCCCTTTCCATCAATCTAATATGCCCAAGATGAATTGGATCAAAACCGCCACTTACCGCAACTACTACTTTTTTATTCTTCTTATTTACCATTTTTTTATTTTAATAAAAGCCCACCAGGTTAATTTGTAGTTATTGTTTTTTGAACGTATTGGAGATTGTACTCTGGCACGATGCCTAATTCTGCGTATTTTTCTTTTATATTATCAGGTAGATATTTAAAATCTCTTATTCTGCCTTTGCAATTTTGACTCCCGCAATTACAGTTAAGCTCAAAATAATCTTCGTCCATTGTTGTGGAATAATCAAATGTTATTTCATCTTTTGGATAAATATCTTTAATTGCAATTAAAATTGCTTCATTATTAGTAATCAATACTCCAGCATTAGGAGCGCAAGAATGGTTAATGAAATCTAACGGATCGCCGATTTTAGGAAATAAATAAAGTTTTTTGCTAATTTGCAATGAGTGGTCTTTTTCTTGCTCGGTGATTAAATTATCGTATTCTTTCTCGGTTAATAAATCACCTTTAACTTCAGCAATTTTTTCACCTCTTTTAAAATTTTTGCCGGCAAATATACCTTTGCCGTTTTTAGCATTACCGACGATAATACTGCTTTGGTTTATATCTTCGTTCATTAAGTTTTGTTTCTTGGTTTAACAAACACTAGCCAAATTAAACTGCCTAAAGAGCCAAACGCTAAATCCGCAAAAAAGTCGTTAAGCGGCGCGGGCTTGATTGCGACATAATCACCAGCTACTGGGAAAAATTTCCAAAGAATAATTTCGGTCCCTTCCCAGAGAAGGCCGCCAAAGAAAGCAAATAGCGCCAAGCTAATAGTAAATAACTTATAGTTTACGGGCCTTAAACTCCTGCTTTGCCACCATAAAAATATTAAACCCAAAAATATGCCGAAAACAATATGAAGCGGAATATCAACCCAGTTGCGATTTCCATAAATGTTACCTTTAAGAAAAATAAAATGGATTGCGGCTAAATTAAAGGCAATTAAGAATATATGATTTATCGTGATTTTATTTTTCATGGCATTTTTTATCCTTCGACAAGCTCAGGGTTGCGAAATGTCACTTGCCGTGACATTTCTTATATCCACGCACTGAAATCTTTGGTTTAGTGCGGGACTTCGCTCGCTTAGGCTCGCTCCGCTTTTTCCCTGATATAATTGTAATCACTTTCCATGGCAATGTTTGTACTTGATCGGGGTTCCGTCTGATTTTTTCGCTCCGCACCAGTCCTTCGGCTTCACTCAGGATCTCTTGTGGTGTGGTGCATTTATCATGCCGCATCTCTTCCATTTATACGGTTTTCCGCTTTCAGGATTTATCGCACCACAAGGACAGGGATCATTGCGTCCTAAGTTCTTCGCGTCCGCAGGCGGTTGAGGGACGGTTTTGCGGTTTTCTTTTATTTTAGCTAAATCAAGTTCCAAAATTTGGAAAACAGTGTTAAAAATAAGCGATTCAAAATTTGCAGTTAATTGCTGAAAAAGAATGCTTGCTTCCCTACGGTACTCAACAATCGGTTCGTGCTGGGCATAGGCGCGGATATTCACTGATTCGCGGAGTCCTTCCAAGTTTTCCAGATGATCCACCCAGAGCGAATCCAAAATTCTTACTAAATGCTGGCCGATAATTAAAGAGCGTTCCGATTCAATTTCTTTTGGCAGGGAATTTAATTTGTCGTTTAGTTCCTTTGCCCCGTTAGAAATCTCGCCCGCGCTTTGCGCGCCCGAAGGGCCTTGGGGCGGGCTATTTCTAACGGGGTGAATTTTTTCCTCTGTCTCAATTTGTTCAGTTGCTCGCTTCACAAAATTTTTAAGAGTTTCTTCCAAAATCGGCCGCACTTCATTTTTTTCACTGGCTTCAAGTATTTTTACTCTTTTTGCGTAAATTGTGGTTCGTTGTCTATTCAAAACATCATCAAAATCCAGCAAGTGCCGCCGAATATCAAAATTAGCGCCTTCCACTTTTGATTGCGCTTGGTTCACCGCTTTAGAGACAATGCCGGATTCAATCGGTATATCCTCGGGGATGTTGAACGATTGCATTAAATTTTTAATGCGGTCGCCGCCGAAAATTCGCAGTAAATCGTCTTCCAAAGAAAGAAAGAATTGGTTTGAACCCGGATCGCCTTGCCGGCCGGAACGGCCCCTTAACTGGTTATCAATTCTTCTTGCTTCGTGTCTTTCGGCGCTCACAACATGCAAGCCGCCCAATTCCTTAACCATTCGGGTTTCCTCAATGCTCGGTGGGTTTCCACCGAGAATAATATCCACGCCGCGGCCAGCCATATTGGTTGCGACTGTAACCGCTTTTAATTTTCCGGCTTGGGCAATAATCGCGCCTTCCCGTTCGTTATTTTTTGCGTTTAAAACTTCGTGCGGAATGCCGGCCTTAGTTAAATATTCAGAAATTATTTCGTTGTTGCTGATTGAAGCTGTGCCTAAAAGAATCGGCTGTCCACGCAGGTGTCGTTCCTTAATCTCTTTGACAACGGCATTATATTTCGCTTCTTTATTTTTATAAATGACGTCGGAGAAATCTTTGCGAATCATTGGTTTATTCGGCGGAATGCTTACAACATCAAGGTTGTAAACTTTGTGGAATTCTTCGGCGCTGGTTTGGGCCGTGCCGGTCATGCCGCTGATTTTTTCGTAGAGCCGGAAATAATTTTGAATCGTAATTTGAGCGTAAGTTCTGTTTTCCTCTCGCACAAGCACGTTTTCTTTGGCTTCAATGGCTTGATGGAGACCGCCGGAATAACGCCGTCCCAAGAATAACCGGCCAGTGAATTCATCAACAATGATGACCTCATTATTCTTGACTACATAATCCTTGTCGCGTTTGAATAACGCTTTGGCTTTCAAACTTTCTTGTAAAAAATGCACCAAACGGGCATTTTCCGGCGCAAAAATATTTGTGATGCCTATCATTTTTTCGACTTTCTCAATTCCGGCGTCAGTGATGTTAACTGCTCTTAATTTTTCATCAACCAAATAATCTTCTTCGGCTGTTAAATTTTGAACAACACGGGCAAATGTTTTGTAAAAGGCGCTTGATTGAACGTCGGGCGCGGCAATAATTAGTGGCGTTCGCGCTTCATCAATTAGGATGCTATCAACCTCGTCAATAATCGCGTAATAGTGTGGTCGTTGAACGCGCTCGCTCAAGCGAATCATTAGGTTATCTCTTAGATAATCAAAACCGAATTCATGGTTTGTGCCGTAAGTGATGTCGGCCGCATAGGCCTCTTTTCTGTCAATCGGTCTTAAAAACTTTTCAACAATTTTAAAACTTCCCAAGATGTCTCTTTCTTTATCAAGTTCGTTGTTTTCTCCGCTAGAGGCGGATCCGCCTTCGGCGGAAAATTCCGGATCATAAATATAAGCGGCGTCATGAACCAAGCAGGCGGTTTTTAATCCTAAGGCGTAATAAATCTGTCCCATCCAAATCGTGTCGCGTTTTGCCAAATAATCATTGACCGTAACGACATGAACCCCCTTTTTAGTTAAAGCGTTAAGATAAGCCGGTAGGGTCGCGGCTAATGTTTTTCCTTCGCCGGTTAACATCTCCGCGATTTTACCTTCATGCAAAACAATGCCGCCTATAAGCTGAACATCAAAATGGCGTTGTTTCAAAGTCCGTTTGCCCGCCTCGCGGATCAGGGCAAAAGCTTCGGGCAGAGTTTTATCTAACGATTCGCCGCCTTGAACTCTTTTTGTTAATTCCTCTGAGCGTTCTTTTAATTTTTCATTTGATAAATCTTCAAGCCGCTTTTCCTGTTCGTTAATATTCAAAACAACGCCTTCGAGGCGTTTAATTGGATTGTTAAAAAGTTTGCTAAAAACC
>CAYIEJ010000031.1:0-3699 GCA_964362455.1 uncultured Candidatus Saccharibacteria bacterium
AGCGTTCTCAAAGAAGTTAAGCAGCGCGAAGAATTGGCGAAATTAAACGAACAACTTGACCAACTAAGCAAGTTTAAAAGCCAGCTTCTCTCCATTGCTTCCCATCAAATCAAAGCACCGCTTGCGGCGATTAAGGGCTACGCCTCGCTTGTTTTGGATGGTTCTTATGGCGATGCAAACGGTGAGGTCAAAACAGCGCTCGGAAAAATTAAATATTCTGCCGACGACTTAATCAATCTCATTAACACTCTTTTAGACCTGCGAAAAGTTGAAGAGGGGAAAATGGATTACCAATTCGCCAAAACCGACTTGAAAAAACTTATAAGCGAAGTTTTTGAGCTTCTGCGACCGCTTGCCCAAACTAAAGCCCTTGAATTTACATTCATTGCCCCCAGTAAAGAAGTTCTTGTAAATGCCGACGCCGAAAAGTTAAAACAAGTTATCCAAAACCTTATTGATAATGCCATTAAATATACGCCGACCGGTTTTGTGCGGGTTGAATTAAAAGAAGAAAACGGCTTGGCTCATGCCACTGTTTCCGATTCGGGATACGGCATTGGCCCGAATCTTCTGCCGCAAGTTTTTGATGAATTTACACGGGACGAACGGGTTAAAAAAGAGATTCGCGGTACCGGCTTAGGACTTTATATCGCAAAAAAAATTATGGAAGCGCATAACGGCAAAATTTGGGTTGAATCGCAAGGCGAAAATAAGGGCTCGATTTTTCATATTAGCATTAATGAAATTTCGTAAAATTCGCTAGCTCCTGATTACACCGCCCGATAATTTATATGTGCTATAATTAAATAAGCCAGTTTTTCTTATCACTATGGAAACAATAAAACCTGTTGGAATAACCATTGCCAAACTTTTAAGCCAGCCCGAGAAAAAAATTTCAGTAATTGATCTCGTGAATCTCCTGATTGAGTACGCATATTTGACGAGCGCCTCGGACATCCACATTGAGCCAACCGAAGATAACGTCCGGGTACGATACAGAATAGACGGTCTGCTCCGCGATCTTTTGGGAGACGAACCAAGAATAAGCAAAAACCTCCATCACGAAATCATCAGCCGGATTAAAGTCATGGCCGGGCTTCGCACCGACGAACACGCAATTCCTCAAGATGGAAGATTCAGAATTAAAATAGAAGGTGTGGGCAATGTTGATGTGCGGGTTTCAATTATGGCGACCTATTACGGCGAAAATGCAATTTTGAGAATTCTTATAGAAACTCGCGCATTTACGTTAGAAGACCTCGGTTTCTCGCCAAAGGAATTGGAAATTGTGAAAAAGGCGATTGAAAAACCATACGGAATGATTCTGGCAAACGGCCCGACCGGTTCCGGAAAAACAACAACGCTTTATACAATTTTAAAAAAACTCAACCAGCCGGACGTTTCAATTATTACCATTGAAGATCCGATAGAATATTCGCTTCGAGGCCTAACTCAAATTCAGGTTAACAACTCTGTCGGATTATCATTTGCAACCGGCCTTCGTTCCATTTTAAGGCAGGACCCGAACATTATTATGATCGGTGAAATCCGCGACCAGGAAACGGCGAGTATCGCGGTAAACGCCGCCTTAACAGGCCATCTTGTGCTCTCCACGCTTCACACCAACGACGCCGCCACTACTTTTCCGCGCCTCATTGATATGGGCGTACCGCCGTTTTTAGTCGCTTCAACTTTAAATATTGCCGTTGCCCAACGCCTTGTCCGAACGCTTTGCAGTAAATGCAAGGAAGAACGACCCTTGAGCGATGCCGAACGAAACAGTTTACACGAACTGCTCCCCGAGTTGGACGGCAAACATTTCACATTTCACAAAGCCAACGGCTGCGCCGAATGCAATAACACGGGCTACAAAGGCAGAACCGCAGTGCAAGAAGTAATGGCTGTTACCGACGATTTAAGAAAACTTATCATGGACAGAGCCAACGCATCAGAAATAAAAAAAGCGGCCGTCAAAGGCGGCATGACCACCATGACTGAAGACGGTTTAGATAAAGCAGTTAACGGTGTAACTTCGTTAGAAGAGGTGCTTCGAATCATACATGAATGAGGCAAAAAAAAATGGCGCTCCGAAAGTCAAAAAACCCAGCTACAAAGGGCTGTTTCGCTCTATTTCTCTCCGTGACAAAATAAATTTTGTCCGCAATATGGCCATCATCGTCAAAGCAGCCGTTCCTCTGGTTGAAGGATTAAATATCATAAAAATGCAGACAGGTTCACGGCTACTCCGCGATGTCATTGACGAAATGATTATGAACGTAAATAACGGAAAAACTTTAGCCGACAGTTTCGGCGGCTATCGCCATTTATTCGGCGACTTTTTTGTAAGTATTTTGAGCGTCGGCGAGGCAAGCGGCACGCTAACCGCGAGCCTAAACCACCTAGCCAACGACATGGAAAAATCGAGCGAGCTTAAAAACAAAGTCCGCTCCGCCTCCATTTATCCACTGGTTGTTTTTTGTGTAACAATTGCCATAATCGCTTTCCTTGTTTTTTTCATTTTTCCAAAGCTGATGTCGATTTTTGAAAATTTGAATGTCCAATTACCCATAACAACAAAAATTTTAATCGCCAGCTCAACTTTTCTCCTGAATTACGGCTTATATCTTTTACTCGGTCTTGTGGTGTTTGTTATCATCGTGAAATTTCTCCATAGCAAGGTTTGGGGCTTTAGATATTTTTATAATAAAATACTGCTTTCAATTCCTTTGGTTTCGGCGCTCATCAAAGATATCAGCATGGCTAATTTCGCTCGGGTATTCGGCGTACTTTTGAAAAGCGGCATTAAAATCGTTGATGCAATAACCATCACCAGCCAAACTTTTGAAAACGCGGTTTATAAAAAAACAATTCTTAACGCTGCTCAAGAAGTTCAAAAAGGCGAACAACTGGCAAATTACTTAAAAAATTTCAAAAAATTATTTGCGCCTCTTTTTGTCGGTCTGCTGGGCATCGGCGAAAACACCGGCTCGCTCGACGACAATTTGGAATACCTCGCCGATTACTACACGAAGGAAGTTGATTATAAGCTTAAAAATTTAACCGCCGTAATCGAACCGTTGCTTTTATTGTTTATGGGACTTCTCATCGGATTTGTTGCTTTATCAATCATCCAACCCATCTATCAGACGACAACCGCGATAAAGTAGATGCCAAAAAATAATTTTGAAGAGGGGCTGACGCTTGTTGAATTATTAGTGACCTTAGCAATCTTATTCGGCATCGCCGGCGTTGGCACTTTAATTGGCATTAATTTTTGGAACGGTGAATCACTCCAAAACGAACGATATAATCTTGTCACCATTCTAAGAAAGGCGAGAAGCGAAGCAATGAACAATATCAATCAATCAGCGCATGGCGTTTTTCTTACAAACAACAGTTATATTCTTTTCAAAGGCGCCTCTTACGCTTCACGAATTCAAGAATATGACGAAACTTTTCAGATTAAAGGGAGTGTCAACCTAACCGGCCTCCAGGAAATTGTTTTTCAAAAAATAGAAGGCGCCTCTAACGCGTCCGGCACAATTACAATAAGCAATGGCGAAAAGAGCCACAATATTTCAATTAATTATGAAGGTCGGATTGATTGGTAAAATTAAATTACAAAGCGGGCAGACAACGCTTGAAATTCTTATTGCAATTTCGGTGATTGTTATTGGCTTAAGCGCCGCCATTATGACA
>CAYIEJ010000032.1:0-2835 GCA_964362455.1 uncultured Candidatus Saccharibacteria bacterium
TAAAAATTATTAAAAAAAGAAACAAACACTTTTTCATAATTATATAAAATTTCAAAAAATCGTAAGTTTTATTTTTGCTTCGGCGAATTCGAGCGGATTGCGGGTGCTTTGAACGAGGCTTGAAACGAAAACGCTGTTTTGGTCTAAAGCTTTGGGTTTTCCAAATTTCAAAACAAGGCGGTTGTCGCCTAAATTAGTTTCTTTTTCGGTGTTGGCCTGCCATGCGAAGCTGAGCTCGCTAAGCGATGCGATGTTGAAGAAGTAAGGCACGGCCTGAAGTGTTATTTCGCTGTCAGCTGGGATCAAACCGTTGGGGTACGGATTCTCTATCACAACAAATTTTTTTGATACCGGAATCCTAAGAAGGCTTTCTAATTTTCGGTTTTCAAGTTGAATGGTAACCCTTAGGGTGTGGTTGTCGCCCTCTCGTTTTTTTACAGCGAAGCCCGTTTCTTTTAAGCCTTGTCCATTGCTTAGCGGTTTATCATCCAAAAGCCAGACGATGTTCGCCCGTTCTAAGTTTAAAAGCTTGTTATTTTCTAAAACCTCAACTGCGGCCGTTATTTGTGAATTGGGGGTTGCAAGCGGTTTGCCTTCGTAATTGGCCGGATAAAAATTATTTGCTTGCCAAGTTAAGATGATTTGGGTGTTTGTTTGGGCGAAAGTCGCAGAAACGAATAACCAAAAACCAATAATTGATGGCGCCAGGACAAAAAACCAGTGATTGAATTTTCCCATCTTATTTAATTTGAGTAGTTGGCACCTTTCCTTTTGCGACCTCCGCTGCCTTTTCTATAACCCCAAATTTTTCAGGGTGATTCTCCATGTAGGCCGTGACAAGGAAAGTAAATATTATCGTGGGAATAAACGGAACAAGTTGGACCGCAAGCGGCACCAAAAATCTTCTAACCAACGATGCGGTCGCTTTAACACCCTTTAGTGTAAACCATAAAGTGAACATAAGCCACGAAAGCGCTTGAACAAAAAAACCCAAAATGCCGATGCCGAAAAAATCGACGATAGCGCTTAAAGCGTCAATGGTTAAAGCCAGAAGCGAACCCAAAATAATTTCAACAAAATTAAATTTTGGCTGGTCCATTTTTAAGTTTGGAGTCCTTTTGTTTCTAGCATTTGCTCGGGGTTAGTGGTAATAATTTGGTCCTCGGTATAGGAGGCGATTATTTTTACCGCGACATGTTTGAGGCCTGCGAAAAATAACCCTTCGCCGACATTAGCTTCGAGGAGAAACGCTTTTTCGCCTTCGGTCAAGCCGAATGCTTTGGCAATTGCTTCAATGCTGGTTGGCGACTGCTTTAAAAGCAGTTGAAGAGAAGAGTTGGTGATTACTGGTCGGCCGTAATCGGATTTCAAAAAATCTTCGACGTCTTGAGTAATGGTCGTGACGCCGAGATAGTATTTGCGGCAACGTTTGACAAGGCCGAAGAGAAAGGAAGCGCTGTCTTTGTATTTCATCATCCACCAAGCCTCGTCAATTATTAAAATACGCCTTTTAAGTTCGGAACGGATTAAATTCCAGACGAAGTTTAAAACAATATACATCGCAATTGGCCGAAGCTCTTCTTCTAAGTCGCGGATAGAGAAAACAATTAATCGATTTTTGATATCAACATTAGTCGGTGCATTGGTGAAGCCCGCGTAAGAGCCGTGAGTGAATTTGTCAAGTCGTTGAGCCATGCCCCGGCCACCTTCGGTGTTTTGAAGAATTGTTTGGAGGTCTTCGAGAAGCGGCGGGTTCAGCTCTTTAATGGCACCGAAGTTTTCGGCGGTAATGTCGCGCGCGGCATAGGTCTCCGTGACCACCCTATCAAGAAGAGCGTCTTCTTCGGGCGTGACTACGCCGAGCATTAATTTAATAAGGCCGGTTAGATTCAAGACGTGAGATTTAAAAACGTCGGCCGGCTCTTCGCCCTCGGGAATAATCGAAATGTCGAAAGGATTAACGTGGTTTGGCGAAGTGAGCGAGATTTTAAAATAACTGCCGCCTAAGGCGTTAGCCAGATTTTGATATTCGTTTTCCGGGTCAATTACAATCACGTTTGTGCCGAGCATTAGCGAACGGATGATTTCAAGTTTGGTGGCGTAAGATTTTCCAGAACCGGCCTTGGCGAAAACAACCGCATTAGCGTTTTCTAGCGAAAACCGGTCAAAGATTATCAGGCTGTTATTGTGCATATTGACGCCATAGAGAATGCCTTTTTCCGAAGTTAGGTCCGGTGAGACGAACGGAAAAAGCGATGAAGCCGGTGAAGAATTAAGCGGCGTCGAGATGTTTAGTTTGTCCAAGCTTAGCGGCAAAACAGAGTTCAACGCTTCAAGTTGTCGAAAAAGAGCCGGCTTGATATAAACTAATTTTGATTCAAGCATTGATTGAAGTGAATTTTCCAATTTGGCCAGTTCTGCCGGGCTCGCGCCGTAAATTGTTATATAAACACCGACTTGGAAAAGTTTTTCTCTGGCTTGCTGAAGGGAGTCGCGTAAATTTTCAATGTCTTGATAAGCGGTTTCTAAAATCGGATCCCGAACCAAGCTTTTTTCTTCTCGTTCGCTCATTTCGGCCTGGACTTGAGCAACTTTTTTCTGAAGATTTCTTAGGGCAAGGGCCGTGTCCATCGGATGAATAAATATTGAAATATCCATCATTTCGGCTAAATTAATTATCGGCGAAAACCAACCGCTTGCGACATAGCGAGGATAAGTAAAAACAAAGAACGTTTTTAGAAAATAGTCGCCTATTTTTACGAAATTTGCGCTGACCTCCAAGCCGGCTGGCGCAATAATGTTTGGAATATCTTCGGCGCCAGGTTTATACGTTTG
>CAYIEJ010000033.1:0-2185 GCA_964362455.1 uncultured Candidatus Saccharibacteria bacterium
AATTAAAAACAGCAGAAAAGATTCACGATCTTTCAATGGTCGCTTTGTTAAATTTGTGTGCTCGGTGCTCAATGTTATGGCTAAATTTTCTTCGCCATAACTTTGGCTTGAAAGTTTAAATAACATTGGCATGTTAGGCGATATCGAAAAAGAGCTTTACAGTTTAAAGAATAAATTTAAGGAGAGGGGGCGAAACAAAAAAGGACCGGAAATTGAAGAAGAGGAGAATGTGGTTGAAGAAAAATCGGTCTGGTTTAAGCGACTTTTGCTTGCAGCTTTCGCTTTTGTTTTTATAAGCGTCGCCGGCGCCATTTATTTTATTCTCCAAATTAACAGCGGTTCGCGGGATATTTCATTAGAAATTTCTTCTGTTCGCGAAGTTCCTCGCGGTATTGTTTTTGATTTGGATATTAATATTGGCAACAGAACCGATAGTTCGCTTTTGGGCGCGGAGCTTGCCCTCAATTTGCCGGCGGGTTTAGTAAGCTTAAACGCCTTGGGTAATTCTGATGTGATTATGGAGCCGGTCGGCGATATCGGCGTGGGCGGCTTGTCAAAGAAAAGTTATAAAATTTTAGCCACGGGCGAGAGTGATTCGGTTCAGAAAATTGCCGTCGAGCTCTCCTATTTAAATAATGGCAGTCGTTTTAAGGTAGAAAGCGACGAGGAAATTTCTATCAAAAAATCTGCCATTGAGGTTGAGGTTAAGAAACCCGAGCAGATTTTAAGCGGTTCAACCTTTGGTTTAGAGGTTAAGTATAAAAATGTTTCAGATTTTGATTTTTCAGAGCTAATTTTAGAAGCTAAATACCCTGCGGCCTTCAAATTTATTTCTTCTTCGCTTTCACCCGAATCTCTGAATAATCGCTGGCGACTTGGAGAGTTTAAGGGCGGTTCAGACGGTTCGATTCAAATTAAGGGCGCCTTGGAGGGTTTTGAAGGCGTTGCGTTTAGCGTGCCTTTCACAATCTACGGTAATTTTTTGGGTAAGGATTATCCGATTGTTGAAAGCGTCGCGAATTTAACCATGGCGCCCTCGCCAATTAATTTGGAAATTTCGCTGAATCGCCAGACGGATTACGTTGCGCGTGTGGGTGATAAACTTACTTACTCTATTCAATATAAAAATAATAGCGGTATCGCTTTGGCCGATGTGGCAATAAAGGCAAATTTGGTTGGCGAGCTTTTTGATTTTGCGACTTTGGAAACAAACGCTCTCGTGGATTCGGGGACGCAGACTTTTGTTTGGAACACTTCGAACGTTTCAAATCTGCGATTGCTTGATCCGGGCGCGACCGGCGAAGCGGTTTTGAGTATAAATTTGAAGCCACAATTTCCAATTCAGAGATTAAACGACAAAAACTTCTCCATTCGTTTTAATGTTGAAATAACTTCACCGTCGGTGCCCTATTACTTATCCGCTTCAAAAACAAAAGCGTTGGCGAGTTTAGAAACAAAAGTGGCGGGTTTGGTTTTGGTTGACGCGAAAGCGTTTTATCGTGACGCTTCCTCGGGCATTTTAAATGCCGGCACCCTGCCGCCGAAAGTTAACCAGCCGACGGATTACACAGTTCACTGGCTTATCAAAAATTATTCAACCGATGTAAAAACAGTTGAAGTTAGAGCGTTTTTGCAGCCAAATGTGGAGTGGGCGGGAATTGTTAAAAGCAATTTGGATTCAGTGCCTTTATATAACGAAATGACACGTGAGGTTGTCTGGGCTTTGGATAAAATTTCTGCGACCAAGGGCGTTTTAAGCGATCCGATTGAAGCTGTTTTTCAAATTAAAGCTACGCCGCAGAGCAGTCATATCGGTCAATATCAGCCGCTTTTGAGCGAAACCAATTTAGTTGCGATTGATGAATTTACGGGGTTGGAATTAATTAGTTCTGATGTGGCACAAACTACGCTTTTACCAGATGATGTTACGGTCGGTCAAGACGGCGGCAGGGTTACGCCTTAATTTCTAATGACTGATATTTTGGAAAAAATCACGGCATTGGCAAAGAGACGAGGTTTTATTTATCCGGGTTCTGAAATTTATGGCGGCCTGTCCGGTTTTTATGATTATGGGCCCTTAGGGGTTCTTCTTAAAAACAATATCAAACGTGCATGGTGGCGCGATATTGTTGAATTGCGTGATGATGTGGTTGGCTTGGATTCTTCAATTATTTTAAATCCGAAA